>JAZNZO010000094.1:0-6055 GCA_045594945.1 Faecousia sp. | reverse complement strand
TTTTTTGCACTTGGAATTCAATTTTTTGAGGATTTGGCGGAAAAAACCCGTATACATTCTCCAACATCAACTCAAGCATTTTCTCTTTTGCTAAAAGGGGCGGGACGTTACGCTCATCCAGTAAATTAAGCATTTGATATTCCTCCCATTATGATTTGGTGCTATCTAACACCGCATTGCTGTCTGCAAATTCACAGGATGCAATTTTCTTTTTCTTGGAAATAGCGATTCGATTCTTCAACTCGTTATAATAAAGTTCATCATCAAAAGGAATGGTAATCTCTTTGCTCAAAAAAGAAGATAGATGCATAGCATTAGATAGAGAGAGCCCATTAATTCCTTCTCTCCCGTCTGCAACTTGATTGCCACCGTGCAAAATAACACCAGCCCAAGCATTCAAGACGCCTACATGACCAAGATTTTGTCCATCGGTTTCCACCACTGTTTTTTCTGCCTTCAAATGGCCAAAGACATTGGTATTGCTTCTTGAAAACTCCTGCTCAGTCATTTCATATTCATACATCGTCAGGACATCGTTTTCTACCACAAACTTAGCCTTGTCCATTTGGACTTCAAAGCGGTTGGTGCCGTGTGCGTCACCGGTAGAGGTGATAAACACACCGGTGGCTCCATTTGCATATTCTACGTAGGCGGTAACGTCGTCTTCTACTTCAATATCGTGCCATTTTCCGTAGTGAAGGTGGGCATCCACCTTTACAGGCATCCCACAGATCCATTGCCACAAATCAAGTTGATGGGGGCATTGGTTTAGTAAAACGCCGCCGCCTTCCCCTGCCCAGGTGGCACGCCAGCCGCCGGAATTATAATACGCCTGCGGGCGGTACCAGGTGGTGATCAACCAGTTGGTGCGGCGAATTTCACCGTATTTGCCGGACTGCACCAGCTCTCTGAGCTTTCTGTAAACGCAGTTGGTGCGCTGATTGAACATCATACCAAATACTACTTCGGGATGCTGATCCGCCACCTTATTCATTTCAATGACCTGCTTGGTATACACCCCCGCAGGTTTTTCCAGCATTACGTGGATGGAGCGTTTCATACATTCTATCGCCAGCCAGGTGTGGTCATAATGGGGCACCGCAATAAGGCAGGCGTCGATCAGCCCGCTGGCTAGCATTTGCAGATCATCGTTGAAATAGCTGATATTCTTGCCATATCCCTGCTCTTTTGCCCAATCCAGGCGTTTTGGATCGGTGTCGGCAACGGCGACAATCTCTATTTCGGGGCATTTGCCCTCCTTTATGTTTTTGGCGTGGGCAGAGCCCATATTTCCGATACCGATTATGCCAAGTTTCAGTTTATTCATTATTCAAATCCTCTCGATCTCAAAAATTCATAGCTTCGTTTCAAGCAGTCAAATGGATTTTCTCCATTGCAGTCGTCTTGCTCCACCAGCATATATTCGGTGCCTGCCCGCTCAGCGCTCATAAAAACTCGGTCAAAGTTGATATTTCCCTCACCGATCACCGCCATTTTTTGGTCAAAGGTCTGGTCTTTTAAGTGAATACACGGAACTCTTCCGGAAAGCTTTTCGATCCAATAGGCAGGTTCGGCACCAGCAAACTGCATCCAATAGGTATCCAACGTAAAACCCATGGCGTTGGCGGGAAGGCCCTCAGCCAAATGCTCCAACACCGTTTTTCCGCCAACCTTTTGAAACTCTTTGGCGTGGTTATGATACATAAAATATTTTCCCTGCTCCTTTATGGCATCAGCAACCGGGGTAAAGAGACTCAAAAACTCCTCCAGATCTTTCTCGGGTTCCTGAAAGGAATAAAAGCCCAGCCCAACGTAGTTACAATCGAAAACCTGATGGTCCAGTGCGACCTGCATTGCATTCTCGAGGAGTTTGTCTTTAGAAATATGAGTAATAACGCATTTTAGACCATTCTTTTTAAGCTCTTGCGCAAGCCACAGTGGGTCATACTCGCAAGTTCCGGATACCTGAACGATTTGATAGCCGATGTTGGCGATTCTTCGAAGGGTTTCTCCCAGCCCTTCTTTGGTTTTACAAAACTCTCTTACGGTATATAATTGTGCTCCAATTTTCATTTCAAAAGCTCCTTAAAAGATTGACATGCAGTATCAAATGCAATATCGTTGCTGAAAAACTCACAATGCGACTTAAATGCTTCGCCCTGTTCCAGCTTCTCAAAACCGCCGAATACCTTTAAATGAGGCTCGACGGTGAATTCTTTGCCCCCGCAGGCTATAAAGTCTTTGGCAATTCTTTGCACATTGCCAATTCCTTTGCCGGAAGGCACCACAAACCCATCTTCCAGGGCATCTTTAATATGCATATAATGAATGTAGTCCTTTAAAAGTTCCCACGCCTTCAGGGTATCCACATGGCATTGAACAAAATTTGCCGGATCAAACACCGCCTTGATTTGGGGAATTTGCTTGTGTATTTCTAGGCAACGCTGGGGGGTGTCCCCAAAGACGCCTTTTTCATTTTCATGGCAAAGGGTGATATCATAGCCATTAGCTGCCTGCACAAACTGCTCCAAGCGAGCAAGCACTTCTTCTTTCTGAACGCCCGGGTCGCTGTTCTTGGGCATAAAGAACGAAAATAATCGGAGATTTTTGGCATTCAGTATTTTTGATATTTCCAGCGTATGCTTGAATTTCTCCAAATGCTTTTCAAAATCGTCTTGGAGAGCGATTTTGCCAATAGGGGAGCCAATGGACCAAACACACAGACCGTGTGCATCCAATTTAGCCTTCACTTCTTTGGCCTTTTCTTTGGTGATATCCGATATATTCACTCCATCGACGTTTCGGATCTCCATACCCCCAAGGCCGTTGCGCAACAAAGCATCGATTTGCTGATCAACAGAAGGGCTTGCTTCATCGGAAAAAGCAAAAATCTTGATTTTCGGCATCCTATACATCTCCTTTGTGTTTCATTATAAATAAGATTAAATTTGATGTAAATTGAAAAAAATAGCGAATATTATTGCAAATATAAACATTATATGATATGGTTATCTGGGAGGTGAGTTTATGATACCGCATATCAATGCAACTAAAAATTACACCGAGAAACCGAATATTGATCTATTTAAAAGGCATACCCACGATAATTATGAGATTTTTTGTTTTCTGTCTGGCGATGCAAAATATTTTGTAGAGGGAAATATCTATGACCTAAAACCAAATGATATTCTGATTATCAAAAAGTCCGAGACTCACGCCCTTTTAATCAGCAACCCCGTCCCCTATTGCCGTTACGTCATAAATTTCAATGCAACTGCTCTGCCCGAGTCTCTAAGACAAAGCTTAATCTCGACCCTTGAAAATAAGCCTTTAGGGAAGTTTAACAGGATCCCCGCCGGTGAGTTTGAAAAAAATATGTGGCTCCATTATCTTGACCGCATTGTTCAAGCAGAATCCTTCTACGTCAAACAACTGTATCTTACCGTTTTATTAAAGGAGCTTTGTAAGAATATCAGCAAAACCGAAGATAAAAGCGATCCGGCAACAACGAATGAAAACTTAATTGAATATATCAACAAAAACCTGATGACACTATCTTCCCTTGATGAGATCTGCGAACACTTTTACATTAGTAAAACCCATTTAAACCGAAAGTTCAAGACCATTACAGGTTCAACCGTCTGGGACTATATCGTTGCAAAACGGTTGATTATTGCCAAGGATATGCTTGCAAGTAGTTGGAAGCCAAAGGACGTGAGCGAAAAATGCGGTTATTTGGAGTACAGCGCCTTTTACCGTGCATATAAAAAACAATTCAGAGTTTCTCCAAGGGATGATTATCATAAATAAAAAGGCAGACTTAGCGATAATAAATCACTAAATCTGCCCGAATAATTGATTTCGGTGGTTCGAATCCACCTTGTAGGTCGTTGGCATCTATGAAATTGCAACTTAAAAATTATGGGTAAAAAATGCGAAAAGCCTTGATTTCTCAAGGCTTTTCTGTGTGGTATCTAAATAGACCACAACACATGGTGGGGGAGGACGGATTCGAACCATCGAAGCGATACGCAGCAGATTTACAGTCTGTCCCCTTTGGCCACTCGGGAACTCCCCCATATTTAATTGCTTCTGTAGGAAGCCGTGCGTCTGGTTGGAGCCGGTAGACGGACTCGAACCCCCGACCTACTGATTACAAATCAGTTGCTCTACCAACTGAGCTATACCGGCAGCTCAAACAGAACACGCTTATTATAGCCATCTAACCCCCATTTGTCAAGCATAAATTTTGCTTTTTCCCCACAAAGTTGCCGACCGAAGAATACTTCGGTCGGCTTCTATCTTTCCATTAGAGTTTGCAGTACTCAACTGCAGTCTTAGCGGCCAGGCGGGCATTGTTAAATACCAGTTGAATATTGGAAGCCAGGGAGTCACCGCCGGTAAGTTCAGACACTCTTGCCAGCAGGAATGGGGTGGTTTCCTTGCCGTGAATGCCCTTTTCCACACTCTCGGCAATGGCTTTGTCGATAGCGGCAGTAATTACTTCCAGGGGCATTGCATACTCCTGGGGGATGGGATTGGCTACCAGCATACCGGCCGGGAAACCCAGGTCATTTTGGGTCTTGAATGCCTTTGCCAGTTCTGCAGGAGAATCCATCCGGTAGTCTACCCGGAAGCCGGAAGTACGAGTGTAGAAAGCAGGCAGTTCCTCGGTTTCGTAACCGATAACAGGTACGCCCTTGGTTTCCAGGTATTCCAGGGTCAGGCCCAGGTCCAGGATGGACTTGGCGCCGGCGCATACAACCATAACAGGGGTCTGGCCCAGTTCTTCCAGGTCAGCAGAAATATCCATAGTGGTTTCTGCACCACGATGTACGCCGCCGATGCCGCCGGTGGCAAATACACGAATACCGGCCATATGGGCAATAATCATTGTGGTGGTAACGGTGGTAGCGCCATCTTCGCCCCGGGCGCACAGCACAGCCAAATCCCGGCGGGAAGCCTTGGCAATATTCAGGCCCTTCTTGCCAAAGTACTCAATTTCTTCCGGTGTCAGGCCAGCCTTCAGACGGCCGCCAATAACGGCAATGGTGGCAGGAACGGCGCCATGCTCACGGACAATGCGCTCTACCTCCAAAGCAGTCTGTACATTCTGGGGATAGGGCATACCATGAGAAATAATGGTGGATTCCAGGGCTACAACAGGCTTACCGGCTGCCAGAGCTTCTGCAACTTCGGGCTTAATGTCTAAAAACTTATTGAGGTTCATAACGCAATTCTCCTTATGTTAATTTTTTTATTTCATTCTTGTTCTTAAAATTTCGGCACACATACCGGGGTTTATGGTGTGGGCAGATTCCATTGTGATCGCCCCGGCAGCCACTGCCGCTAAGGCAGCATCCTGCAGGTCTGCCCCTTCCAGACAGGACCACACAATGGCCGCCATAGCACTGTCACCGCAGCCGGTGGTGTTCACCATTTCGCCCGGCAGAATAGGCTGCCACAGCCGTTTCTTGGAAGAAGCGGCATAAATACCATCCTTGCCGCAGGAGATAAATACCTGCTTTACGCCCTTCCGGAGTAAAATTTCTGCCGCCGTTTCTACCTGTTCTTTTGTCTCCACCGGCACACCTGCAAGAAGGGCCGCTTCCATCCGATTGGGTTTCAATGTGTGAATTTTCGAAAGAATGGGCAAAAGTTTTTCTGCTTTTGTGGTAGAGACCGGGTCGCAGAAAATAGGAGCCGTGCAATTATCTGCCAAAAACGCCAAACTCTCTGCCGGGATATTGGCATCTACCACCACTACCCGGGCATTTTCCAAAAGGGGCAGTTTGGAATTGAGATAAGCCGGGGTGATCCGATCGCAAATCCGCATATCGGAAACCGCCAATACCATCTCCCCTTTGGGATCTGCAATATATAAATAGGTGGAAGTGGGGGCATCCTTCAGGCGCAAAGCATGATTTATGTCAATGCCCAAACTTGCGCAGGAAGCGGCAACTTCCTGACCGTGCAGATCTTCCCCAATGGCAGTAAGCAGACGCACATCCACGCCCATCAGGCTCAAATTGTGGGCAATGTTCCGGCCAACGCC
>JAZNZO010000093.1:0-6189 GCA_045594945.1 Faecousia sp. | reverse complement strand
AGCGAAGAAAAGAGCAGATACCCACAAGGGGTATCTGCTCTTTTCTTGGTACGCCGGAAGGGACTCGAACCCCCGACCTACTGATTCGTAGTCAGTCACTCTATCCAACTGAGCTACCGGCGCATAAGCGCATTTCTCAACGCGCTTGGATATAATAGCATAGCATATTGGAAAATGCAAGCATTTTTTTGCGAAAATAGAAAAAATTTTAATGGTTTAACAAGATGACCAATTCTTCCATTGTATGAGCGATAGCCTTGGCGCCTGCCTTTTCCATATCTTCCACTTTTCCATAGCCCCAGCTGACACCGATGGTCTCAATTCCGTGTTTTGCCGCGCCGATCACATCATATGTTGTGTCGCCAACCATTACTGTGTTGGAAATGTCATCAACCTGCCTTAAAAGGTAGGCGATCACATCTGCTTTGGAACTCCGGGAGCCGTCAAAGGTTGCACCGCATATTTTCTCAAAGTACTTAGCAAGGCCGAACTTTTCAAGGATCTGCACAGACATGCTTTCTGGCTTGGATGTTGCGACAAACAGACGATGCCCTTGGGATCTGAGCGCGATCAAAGCATCCTCAATGCCGGGGTAGGGGAAATTTTCGAAAAGCCCGATGGTGGTATAGCGGCTGCGATATACTCGGATGGCTTCATCCGTTTTGTTTGCAGGGACACCAAAGCGAATGAAAGTGGCATCCAGGGGAGGGCCGACAAACTCCCGCATTTTCTGCCTGTCGGGGACAGGCAGACCGAAATGGCGCAGTGCCAATTCTGCACAATTAATAATACCCTCACCGGAGTCTGTCAAAGTTCCGTCTAAATCAAATAGAATTGCCTTTGTCATATAAACCTCCTGCAATTTTTCTTTTATTTTCGCATATCCTTAACCAAATGTCAATTCCGCTGTTTTTGGGGATTTTTCTGTAGAATTGTACGGAAAAAATAATTTTTTTGTTGTAAATGGCTATTGCTTTTTTATACATATATTGTAGAATAAAATAAAGTGCGGTCCGAGGCTTCTTTCTTGTGCCGCCTTATAAATTTTTGGAGGAATGGAAAATGAAAAAGATTCTCGCGCTCTGCCTGGCTGTACTGTTGATTGTCGGCCTGGTTGGCTGTGGCGAAGCTCCTGCTGAGGAAGCTGCTGACGGCCTGAAGGTTGGTGCAATTTACATCACCAGCAAAAATGACACCGCAGGTTATACCTATGCTCACAACAAGGGCATCACCACTGCAATGAAGAACCTGGGTCTGGATCCTGAGAAGGACCTGTTCGTTGTGGACAATGTTCCTGAGGACAAGCAGGCTGTTCTGGATGCCGTTGATACTCTGGTTGGCAACGGTGTTGACATCATCTTTGGCATCTCCTTTGGCTATATTGATGCTATGGAAGAAGCTGCTGCTGAGTACCCCGATGTGATTTTCTCTCACGGCACCGGCTACAAGAGCAATAGCACCAACTTTAACAACTACTTTGGCCGTGCTTACCAGGCCCGTTACCTGGCAGGTATTGCTGCTGGCCTGAAGTCCCTGGAAATCAATAACAACAACATCGGCTACGTTGCAGCCTACGGCACTGAATATGCTGAAACCGCTTCCGGTATCAACGGCTTTGCCCTGGGCGTTCTGGCTGTAAACCCCAACGCTACCATCTATGTTAAGACCCTGGGCGCATGGGCACACGAAGTAAATGAGTCTGCCTTCGCTACTGACCTGATCAACTCCTACGGCTGTGGCATTATCAGCCAGCACTGTGACTCCGCTCAGCCTCAGATCGCTGCTGAGCGTGCAGGCGTATTTGGCTGTGGCTACAACTCCGATATGACTCCCGATGCTCCCGCAGCTCACCTGACTGCTGCTATCTGGAATTGGGATGTTTACTACGGCACCGCTATGCAGGCTGCTATGGATTGCGGTGACGCCAGCAACTTTGTCAACACTATGGGCGGCAGTGCTTACTACGGCGGCCTGAAGGAAAAGTTCGTTGACGTATCTCCCCTGAGCGACAACTGTGCTGCCGGTACTGCTGCAGCCATTGAGAATGTCCGTGCTATGATTGTAAATGGCGAGTGGGATGTTTTCTCCGGCGTTAAGCTGCAGATTGCTGCTGACGGTTCCGTGACCAAGGTGGATGCTCCTCTTTGCGACAATGCAGGTAACGTTATCGTTGCTGCAGGTGGCCCCAGCGTTGCTGACGGTGTTATCACCGGCACTATGAACTACTTTGTAGCAGGTGTACAGCTGGGCTAATACCCAAATATTCCGGGCCGGTCGGCCAGTTCCGACCGGCCCAAATTTTCATCAAAGGCACAAAAGAGAAAAGCATGTTTCTTTTCTGTTTTGTGCTTTTGAGTAATCTTAAAGGAGGAAGCAATATGGCGGAAAAATATGCGATTGAAATGCGGGGCATTACCAAGACCTTTGGTAGTGTGGTTGCAAATAAGAACATTAACCTGCATGTTCGCCAGGGAGAAATTCTTGCCCTTTTGGGAGAAAACGGCTCCGGCAAAACTACACTGATGAATATGCTGTCCGGTATATATAAGCCTGATAGCGGCTCCATTTTTGTAGATGGAAAGGAAGTAACCATTTCTTCCCCTGAGGACTCCAAGAAACTGGGCATCGGCATGGTTCACCAGCACTTTAAGCTTGTGGACGTTTTTACTGCTGCCGATAATATCTGGATGGGCAAGGATAAGGCTGGCTTCCTGCTGAAAAAGAAACGCTACGAAGAAATCCAAACTATTGCCAATCAGTTTGGGTTTGAGCTTGACCTTAATAAAAAGGTATTCAATATGGCCGTTTCTGAGAAACAGACTTTGGAAATTATTAAAGTGCTGTACTACGGCGCAAAGACCATTATTTTGGACGAACCTACCGCCGTTTTGACAGTTCAGGAAATTGATCGGTTATTTGCTGTTCTTCGCCGTATGAAGGAAGAAGGCCATGCTATTATTATCATCACTCACAAACTCAATGAGGTAAAGGAAATTTCAGACCGAGTGGCAATTCTGCGCAAGGGCGAATACATTACCACTGTTGATACGGCTTCTACCAGCGAAAAGGAACTGGCTGAGTGGATGGTAGGCCATGAACTGAACTTAAACATCGCCAGACCGAAAGTAGAAACATCAGCACCCTTGCTGGAGGTAAGAGATCTGACCGTTCGTAACGATGAAGGCGCTGTTGCGATTGATGGTGTGAATTTCTACATTCGTGGCGGCGAGATTTTGGGCGTAGCAGGTATTGCAGGTTGCGGGCAAAAAGAACTTTGCGAAGCCATCGCAGGTCTGCGGCCCATTGAAAGCGGAAAAATGATCCACAAGGGCGATAACATTGTGGGCCTGCCCCCCAAGGCAATTTTGGAAAAGGGTATTTCTATGTCTTTCATTCCGGAAGACCGACTGGGTATGGGCCTTGCACCTTCAATGTCTATTACGGAGAATATGCTTTTGAAGTCCTACCAGGATAGTAAGGGTCCTTTTGTGGACAGAAAGCGCGGACGCAAGGAAGCAAAGCAGGTAATTGCTGATTACGATGTAGTCACACCTTCCACAGAAACGCCTGTGCGCCGTCTTTCCGGCGGTAATGTGCAGAAAGTTCTGCTGGGCCGGGAAATCAAGGCTGGTCCCAATGTCATTGTTACTGCATATCCCGTTCGTGGCTTGGATATCAACTCCTCCTATATGATCTACGACACGCTTAACAAACAAAAGACAGATGGCGTTGGTATCCTGTTTGTGGGCGAAGATTTAGACGTTATGATTGCGCTGTGCGATAAAATTATGGTGCTTTGTCACGGCAAACTGATGGGTGTTGTTCACGCCCACAAGACGAATAAAGAAGAACTTGGCCTTATGATGACCGGTTCCCTTGACTTGACGGATAAGTATGAGGATAAGCCTGCCGGTATCGCAAAAGACACCCTCTTTGAGGACGGAATGGAGGC
Organism: Faecousia sp.; assembly: GCA_045594945.1. GTDB lineage: Bacteria > Bacillota > Clostridia > Oscillospirales > Oscillospiraceae > Faecousia. The sequence goes on along the minus strand of JAZNZO010000093.1, from coordinate 2,237 downwards.
GTAAGATATGGGTTTTCATATTGTAAAACGGGATAGCATCACACTTTGGAAGCGGTGCCTTCTGTATCTTGCGGCCATCCTTGCAGCCCTCTTGGCCGGCGCGGGTATTTTGCTTTCCATTGGCGTAAATCCTTTTGATTATTATTATAAGATGTTCACTATGGGTACGGTGGGTAACCGAATTGCTTATAAGACCTATATGAACTATCTAAATGAATTTGTGCCTTTGGTAATCACTGCGATGGGCTTGTCTGTTGCTTTCAAGATGCGCTTTTGGAATATTGGCGGCGAAGGACAGTTCATTATGGGCGCAGTGGCTGCTACTACCGTTGCATTCAAGCTTGGCCCGGTGGCACCGACGGTAATTACACTTATTGTGATGTGTCTTGCTGCCTTCCTGACCGCAGGTATTTATGGCTTGATTGCTGGCATTTTGAAGGTAAAATTTGGCACCAATGAGACCCTTCTCACATTGATGTTAAACTACATTGCCCTATATTTTCTGACCTTTATCGGTGAAACAAAAGCTGACTGGAACTTCTTCTTGCAGAAGGACTCCAACAGACCTGTATTTGAAAGCTTCAAAAATACGGTCAGTTTCACCCAGTTTCCCGTCGGACCTAAGTTCAAGTTGAGCATTTGCGTAATTTTGACCTTCGTGATCGGCATCCTGCTGTATATTTATCTAAAGCGCACAAAACAGGGCTATGAGATTAGCGTTATTGGTGACAGCGCAAACACTGCCCACTATGCCGGAATGAAGGTCAATAAGATCGTTCTTCGCACTGTGTTCCTGTCTGCAGGCCTTGTGGGCCTGGCGGCGGCTTTCAAAGTTGGCACTAACGGCGTTCTTTCTACGGCGATTACTGACGATGTAGGTTGGACGGGCATTGTAGTTGCCTGGCTTGCGCAGTTGAGTACCCCGGTGATCTTTGTTGTTTCCGCTTTGTTCTGCGTGCTGCAGGTTGGCTCTGTAGCCGCTGCGGCAACGATTTCAAAAGTGGATTCCAGTTTCGCCAACATATTGCAAGGTGCTATTTTGTTCCTTGTGCTGACAGCGGACTTTTTCATCCGCTTCCGCATTGCGAGAAAGGTAAAAGGAGGGCATAGTAATGGATAAAATTGCGGTTATTACATCCTTCCTGTTTAGCATTATAGCGATTAATATTCCTTTGCTTTATGGTACGGTGGGGGAGATTTTGGTCGAAAAATCCGGCAGCCTGAACTTGGGCGTAGAAGGCATTATGGCTATGGGTGCCATCTTTGGCTACCTGTTTGGCTGCTATACCAATAGTTTCCTGGTTGGCATATTGTCTGCGTTCCTGGTGGCTGCGCTCTGTGGTCTTCTGTTTGCACTGCTGACCGTTACCCTGCAGGCCAACCAAAACATCACAGGTCTGACTTTGACCACCTTCTGCCTGGGTATTTATTTCTTCGTAGGCACAAGCATCTGTTCTTCCGGCGCATGGCCTGTTATGAGCAAACACTTGGCGATTTACAATGGCTATACTCAAGCAATTAAAATTCCGCTTCTGTGCGATATTCCTGTTATCGGCAAGGCCTTGTTTAGCCATAATATTTTGGTATATCTGGGTATTCTGATTGCCGTTGGTGCTTGGTGGTATCTGAAGCATACCACATACGGTTTGCGCTTGCGTGCAATCGGCGAGAACCCTGGTTCTGCTGACTCTGTAGGTATTCGTGTTAACTTGAACAAGTATCTGCATATCTGCATCGGTTGCGGCATTATGGGTATCGGCGGCTACTATATGGCCCTGTTTATGTCCGGTTCCTTTAATGCCAGTTGCTGGATTAATGGCTATGGCTGGATTGCGGTTGCACTGGTTATTTTTGCAAACTGGAGTCCGGTGCTGGCTATTTTGGGAACTTTCGTGTTTGGTTTCTTTAACACGCTGCAGGTGTCCGGAACAAGTCTTGCATCTGCATTCCCCAAGGGTCTGGGATGGCTGGCAAGCATTCCTACCCAACTTTATCAGGCACTTCCGTTTGTTATTACCGCGTTGGTGCTGGTAATTACTTCTATCCGCAATAAGAAGGGAAGTTCCGGTCTGCCTGCGGCATTAGGCACAAGTTATTTCCGTGAAGAAAGATAAAAAATGCACCTGCTTTGCGCTGCAAAGCAGGTGCTTCCTTTGCTTAGATGCAATGAAAAGACCACCCAATGGGTGGTCTTTTTGTTGGCGGAGTGAGAGGGATTTGAACCCTCGCGCGCTTTT
>JAZNZO010000092.1:0-6445 GCA_045594945.1 Faecousia sp. | reverse complement strand
TGTCCACCTCCCGAGGCCATGGCATTTGAGGTATTCGCGGTTTGATTCTGCTTATCTAGTTGCAGTGCAACTGGGCACGCATTTTGGAGCCCGACTTTGTTTCTGGGTGTGCTTTTGTAAAAAATGTAATTTCACCTCTTGAATGGCTTGACAGACATAGTTTAACGTGTTAAACTACTAGTAGGTTTAATGCGTTAAACTAAAAGGAGGAGTCTACTATGAACATTCCCAAGATATTCAGCAGCGAATACCGATTCTGCTTGATCCTCTGGGAACACGAGCCCATCAACAGCACCCGTCTGGCGGCTCTTTGTAAGGAGCAATTGGGCTGGTCCCGCCCCACCACCTATACGGTGATCCGTCGCCTGTCGGAACGGGGTGTGCTAAAAAATGAAAACACCATTGTTTCAACCCTTGTGACAAAAGAACAGGTTCAGCAAGCAGAAATGGAGGAAATGATGGAAAAAACCTTTGAAGGTTCTGTTCCGGCCTTCATTGCGGCGTTTGCCAACAGCAAGCGCCTGACGCCCAGCGATGTCGCACAGTTGGAGGAACTCATCGAGCAGTACAAGGGATGATTACAATGAAAGACCTTTTTATCACCTATCTTAGCACAGGTATTTCCGGTGGTGTTATTATCCTGGTAGGATTGCTCCTGCGACCGATTTTTCGAAAAGTTCCCCGTCGCATTTTGTGTACATTATGGTTGCTGGCAGCCATTCGCCTTTTGCTGCCTTTCCACATTGAAAGCCAATTCAGCTTACAGCCAAGCTATAAACCTTTGGAAGATTTGATATCAGAGCAACCACATCAACCGGAATTTGCCCCTCCGGCAATATTGCCAGACACGGATGTGCCGGATGTAGATTCGGAACCCGAGCTTCCGTCCCAGGATATCCCCGTCATTCCGGAAACCCCTGCCCCTGAACCGGAAACAACACCCCTCTCCTTGGATTGGGTGCAGATACTGTCCGTGGCATGGGCAACGGTTATGTCTTGCATTTTGATGTATTGCGTTATTTCTTACATAGTCTTGAAACACCGAATCCGAACAGCCATCCGATATGAGGATGGCGTGATGGAAAGCGAGCATATTAGCGGCGCATTTTTACTAGGTTATCTGAAACCCAGGATCTATCTGCCCGTGGGATTAAAAGAGCAGGACCGGGCATTCATCCTTGCGCACGAACGTATCCACATTCGACGGTTAGACCACTGGTGGAAGCTACTCGGTGTGCTTTGCGTGGCCATACATTGGTATAATCCGCTGGTTTGGATCGGCTATGCCCTGCTGTGCAGAGATATTGAAATCACCTGCGACGAGCGGGTCATCCGTTCCATGGATGTACAGGAGCGCAAGGCCTATTCTCAGGCGCTGCTCAATAGCGAAAAGCGCCGTTTCGGCATTCTGGAATGCCCGGTAGCCTTTGGCGAAGTGGACTTAAAGCAGCGTATTCGCAATGTGCTGGCTTACCATCCATACGGCTACTGGCTCACAGCCTTTGCGATTGCGCTGGTGGTATTTGTGGCTTTCTGCTTCTTGACTTCCCCGGTAGCAAAGGCAGAACAAGACCCCACTTTGGAGATTCCTGCCACCCTACCCACAGGTTCTACAGGAACACAACCGCCGGTTACAACGCCTGTTACCACCGCTCCCCCGACCACAGAACCCCCAAAGACACAACCGCCCACAACACAGCTACCTGCGACCAATCCACCTACAACCAATCCGCCTGCTACGATCCCCCCTGTGACCCAACCGTCTGTTTCCGTAATCGTATGGGGCAATGATTTATCCGCCCGCCGTACCTTCCAATTGACCAGTGACGGCACTTTAACCATCTATGGTACTGCCCAGTATTCAAGCAGCGACACGGACCGCTGGAAAAAGTATGCTGACTTGATTACCAAGGTCGTTATGACTGAGGGCTGTACCATGGTTTCAGAAGAATCCTTTCAGGATCTTGATAACCTGACAGAGGTCTATTTGTGTGAGTCCATAAAGACGATTGGCGAATATGCCTTTTATGGTTGTGACCGCCTACAGTATATTCAGATCCCAGCTAGCGTAACTATGATCGAATCCAGTGCTTTCAGCAGATGCCTTGCGCTGACCAAAGTAGAATTTGCCTACGGTTCTAATTTGACGGAAATCGGATCCTATGCATTTTCCTCCACAGCCATCAACAGCTTTACTGCACCTTCCAGTTTAGAGGTCATCGGTCGCTATGCCTTCTATAATTGCTGGCGGTTGAAAACCGTAATTTTGCGAGGTAGTATTGCGGAAGTAGGACCCGATGCATTTCGCAGCTGCACACAGCTGAATCATGTAGTGCTGGGCGAGACTCTTACTTCGGCAGCTCCTATTTTCAGAGAATGCGGCGAAATCGAAACCGTGGAGAATTACTCCCAGTTCCCCTTCGAAGACTTCCTGTAAGATCATCTTCCTTATCCCTATAAAGGAGAGAAAATATGAAACATCGTATATTTTTAGGTATTCTATCCCTGTTTTGCTTACTGCTTGTGGCCCTTGCACCGGATGCCCAGGCTGCCGAAAGGTGGGAAGATGGCTGGAATCCGGAAATCACCTATGAATTTGATGCAGCAACCGGTACCATAACCCTAACCGGCACCGGTGAGATCACTACAAACAAATCCCACTATAAGCCTTGGGGCAATTACGCAAAAAATGTCAAAAAAGTTATTATTGGAGAGGGTATTACCGGTATTGGTGCGTACACCTTTTCTTCCTTGCAGAATTTGACAGAAGTGGTTTTACCCCAAAGTTTAACAATAATTAGAAGCTGCGCATTTCAAAACTGTAATTCCCTTTCCAGTATTAATACGAGCTATGTCACTACCCTTGAAGAGTATGCTTTTTCAGAGTGTAGCCGACTTGCGAATATCGACATAAGCCGTGTCACATCCATTGACCAGTATGTCTTTCAAAGCTGTGGTCTGCGTTCTGTTACCATTCCCAGGAGCATTACTGTCATCCCCCGTGGCGCATTTATAAATTGCCATTCACTGAGTAGTCTAATCCTACACGATCAAATCACCAAAATTGGTTATGACGCTTTTAACGACTGCTATCAACTGACATCCTTACAGATGCCAAAAGGCTTGAAAGAACTAGACGATTACGCCTTTGCTGACTGCATTTACTTGACGGATATCCAGTTAAATAATGGGTTGGAACTCATCGGCCGAGGTGCGCTGAATGGTTGCAAGGCCTTGAAAACACTGGTTATTCCGGATTCGGTCAAGGAAATTGAAGACGATGCTTTCAGTAACTGCAACAATCTTGAATCCATTCACTTTGGTGCAGGTCTTTCCAGTATTACATACACAGCCTTTAACGGTTGCCCCAATTTGACCACTTTTACCATCAACCAAAACAATCGGAGTTGGGAAGTACACAATAACGGTTTATACACCAAAAACCCTCGCAAACTGGTAGCGATTGCTCCGGGCTATTCCGGTGCATATACGATTGTCAAGGGAACGGTAGAAGTTGGCCGGACCGCCTGTGACGAGGGAAAAATCACATCTCTGACTGTTCCCGGCACAGTAAAAATCATTGATGTGTATGCTTTTTCTGACTGCAAAAAGCTGAAAACTGTAATTCTGGAAGAGGGCATAGAAGAGATTGAAATGAGCGCCTTTTCACGCTCTGGTATTACAGAAATCACGATTCCGGCAAGTGTTAAAAAAATGGGTGGCGACGCATTGAGTTGGTGCACCAGCCTGACAAAAGTCACTTTTCGGGGTCTGCCGCCCCAAGTGGGTGACGGCGTCCCGCAAATTCAGGAAGTGGATCTTTATTATCCCGGATATATGTCGAAGTGGAAAAATGCCAATGTAAATGAGCTGGGCTATTATTTCAACTACATTCCGGATTGCATGGGCCAACACGATCTGCGATGGGATGTTATCAAAGCCCCTACCTGCACAGAACTGGGCCAGCGCAGCGAGACATGGTGCATCGTGTGCCGGGAAACTGTGGATCCGGAGGGAGAACTCCCCCTTGCGGATCACAGTTACAGCGCATGGACCACGGTAAATGCCCCCACCGCAGAAAAAGAAGGTCTGTCCAAACGCACATGTAAAGTCTGCGGTGCTTCAGAACAGAAGACGATTGCAAAGCTCAATGCTTCCACCGAGCCACCAACATCCGAACCCAGTACGCCCCCGGCAACAGAGCCCTCTCAGCCGGTTACCAGCGCGCCCCAGGTGACATTCCCCTCTGTACCGGATGAAACACAACCAATTACACCAAGTGACCCTGTTCCGACAGAACCGGATCCGCAAGAGGACTCCTCTCCTGCGCCTTGGATTCCGGTGGTTATCATTGCGGCAGCTTCCATCCTGATTGGTATGGTAGTATCGTTCTTGATCTTTGCATTCAAAAAATACAAAAGTAAGGGGTGATTTACATGAAGAAAACCCGAATATTTTCCATGGTTTTGGCATTTGCTCTGTGTATTATTGTTTTTACCCTTGCTCCAAGCAACGCCCGTGCCGAAGCTCCCAGCAGCGGAACCATTGGGGATAATCTGACATGGACTTTGGATGATGAGGGTACACTGACAATCTCCGGTGCCGGCGAAATGCCCCAATTTAATAACACAACCCCTGCCCCTTGGAAAGAAAAGCGCTCCAATATCAAAACCATCTTAATTGGTAACGAGATTACCTCCGTGTCAAAGAGTGCTTTCGCAGGCTTGGAGAATCTCACCAAAGTCATAATGGGCGATTCTGTCATCTCCATTGGCGAGTCCGCTTTTTCAGGGTGCCAGAAACTAACGAATGTTACGCTCTCCCAGAATTTAACACATATCGGCGCCAAGGCGTTCCAGCTATGCTGTGAACTAAGTAATATTGAGCTTCCGAACAGTCTAACTACAATTGGAAACAACGCCTTCGTGCAGTGTTTGAAGTTATCCAAGGTAACTATAGGCAATAAGGTAACAAGCATTGGTGCTGATGCCTTTCAAAGTTGCAAGAGTTTGAAAACAATTGTAATACCTGATAATGTGACAAATCTGGGTGGTCATGCATTTGCATACTGCACCTCCCTAACCAGTGTAACCCTTGGCTCGGGCCTCCCCAAGATTAATGGAGGGACATTCAGCTACTGCAGTAGTTTAACCAGTATAACGATTCCCGGTAACGTATCCGCAATTGAAGATTCTGCCTTTAGTAACTGCTCAAGTTTAACCAGTGTGACGATTAACAAAGGCACAACCTCCATTGGTATGTACGCCTTTTATCAGTGTAGCAAATTAAATCGGATTTCTTTTCCAGATGGCATTACACTGATTGCAAACAGTGCATTTTCAGACTGTGACGCATTGACAACCCTGGTTTTTGGTCAAGGGTTGCAGACCATTGGCGAGAGTGCTTTTGCAGGTTGCAATAATCTACAGAAAATCAGTTTCCCGGATAGTTTGATTTCTATTGAAAGTAAAGCTTTTGATTACTGTTCAAACTATAGATTGGTTATTCTTCCGGCAAGCATTCAAGAGGTCGGATTTCGTGCTTTCTATAATGTATGGCACGTCTGGTTCAAAGGCACAGAGAGTCAATGGAATAGTATTCCCTTTGATCCTTCTGATTCTCTCGCACTGAATCGCCAACCGGTCCACTTCAACTGCACCGGCAATGAGTTGATAACCGAAGTAGTCTCCCCCACCTGCACTGCAAACGGCTACACGCAATACACCTGCTCTGTCTGCAAAGAAATCCGTCAAGTAGATCCTGTAAAAGCCAGCGGCCATTCCTATGGTGCATGGTATGTTGCAAAAGAAGCTACCTTTACAAGCAAGGGCATTGAACGCAGGGATTGTAAAAACTGCGAAAAATACGAATCCAAAGATATCCCCATGAAGAAGCACACGGATAAGAACAACGATTCCATTTGCGACGACTGCGGAAGCAAGTTCTGCACAAGCCATACGGAACAGATAATCACCGGAAAAAGCGCGACCTGTACAGAGGACGGCCTGACCGATGGCACGAAATGTGCCAATTGCGATGCCATTCTGCAAGCTCAAGAGGTAATTCCTGCCAGTGGCCATAGTTTCGGAGAATGGACACAAACGGAAGGTCCGGCAGAGCGCGTCTGCACCCTTTGCGGTGAAACAGAACAACAGACGGACACGACTACGCCACCAACAACCGACGCCCCATCCACTACGCAGTCGGACACCACTACTATCAAGCCTGTTCCCGCTGACAAGGAAGGCGCAGATCCGATAGCCATTATTCTGATCGTAGTGGCTGTGGTAGCTGTTGCCGCCAGTGTCACGGTAGTGCTGATAAGGAAGAAAAGGAAATAGACCTCAAAAAACCGCAAGTCCGAAAGGACTTGCGGTTTTACTTATGCAGCCAGGGAGAAAAGCAGATACATCACGCCGTAGATGAGTACCAGTGCACCGATCAC
>JAZNZO010000091.1:0-8500 GCA_045594945.1 Faecousia sp. | reverse complement strand
GGCTTCCCCTGGTGGATTATCCTGATCATTCTGCTGGTACTGGCAGCTGCTGTAGCAGTCTACTTCTACCTGAAGAATAAGAAGAAATAATTACCTTTCCTATAAAACAAACGGCAGGTGGTTCGCCACCTGTCGTTTGTTTTTATCCATATAAAAAGGCGAGAACGGCCTGCGTGAGGTCGCTCTCGCTTATTTGAAACTATATGCTTTTTTTGCCGCTTTCCAGCCGCTCCAGCCGTTCCAACGCCCGGATGAGCCGGGGGCGGTTGTACCGTTGAATGATGGCAAACACCATATTGCCGATAATGGCAAGGCAGAAACAGATAACGCCGCCCAATCCGGGCCATATTTTAAGGAAGGGCAGACAAAGTACGATCAACTGATAATGAACAATCTCTGCCACGCAGGTTTCCTGAATGAGCCGCCGCAGGTTTTCCTTATCCGGTTTTATGCTGACTTTCTTTTCGTACATATCCTTGTGGCGCTTGCTGGCATCCGGCACCCGGTCTTTCCACTTTTTCACCCGGAGTTTCCGGTATACCTTACCGCTTTTTTCCCAGGAAAAGGGGCGGAAGGGGAACTTATCCCACAAAAACCATTTCCGGTCATATAAATTGCCAATATAGCGCATAACGATGCCTGCAATGCTTGCGTGCAGCGCGCACTGGAAAAATGCTTTCACGGGTGTCCCCTCCTTTCTATAGTGTAGAATAGTCTATAATTATGAAAGAATTGTTAAAGCATAAAAGATTTCTTGCGATTTTCCCTAAAAATGGTAAAATAAAAGAAAAAGGGGGTCAGACAATGATCAATACCACCTTGTGCTATGTTTTGGATGGCACAAAAGTGCTGATGCTCCACCGCACCAAAAAGGAAAAAGACATCAATAAGGATAAATGGATCGGCATTGGCGGCAAATTTGAAGGCTGGGAAAGTCCCGACGAATGCCTTTTGCGGGAAGCCCGGGAAGAAACGGGTTTGAACCTTACCGATTACGCCTGCCGGGGCGTGGTGACCTTTATTACAGAAAACGATCATACCCAGGATCAGCATATGTATCTGTTCACTGCCACCGGTTTTGAAGGCACACTGAAAGAATGCAGCGAAGGGGATCTTCAGTGGGTGGAACGGGACTTTTTAGATGGCCTTCCCAAGTGGGAGGGGGACCAAATTTTTTTGGACCTTTTGTGGAAAGACGCACCCTTCTTTCTGCTGACCCTGCGTTACAACGGGGACGTGCTTACAGAAGCGGTCCTGAACGGCAAAAAGATAAGATAATTCTAACATAGAATAAAAGAATAATCCAGCGAAAGAAAACCCAAGCGCTACAGCGGCGCTTGGGTTTTTGCTATTGCACAGTAAAATGCATGGACATAGCGCCCTGGAAGGACAGGTAATACAGGGTATTTGCGCTGCCGCTCCAGGTGACAGATACGCCGCCGTCGGAGGTAGCTGCGCTGGTTGCCAAAACTTGACCGTTGCTGTTATAAACGGTTATGGTGCAGTTCGGGTTAGCGCATTTTACAGTCCGGCTACCTGCGCTTGCGGGGGTGATCCGGTAGTAGACCGGAGTGTTGAGAGCAGTGGGATAGGCAGTTGCCTCGTCACCGATAAAGGTCCAAATAGCCTGGCTGGTGCTGGCGCTGCCACCCAGTTTTGCCTCCACCCAGGAGTTGGGGTCAAAGGCCGGAATTTGGGTGATGTTGGCATTTCGCCGGTTTTCATCGTACCAGTCAGAAAGCGCCTTGCCCTCCTTCGTTTCCACAATGTTCCAGGGGGTGGAACTGTTGGGGCGGGTGATTTTTGTGCGGTAAATGGGGTAGATATACTCACCAATCGGCACAGAGGGTTTGCCGGGGGTCTTGTTGGAGGTGTTGAGCCAGTTGGGTTCGCCCCGTTCACCCAGATACACGCTGGTGGTGAAAATGTAGTATTCGTTGTCGTTAACAACTTGAATAATAAAGCAAAGTCCCTGGGCCGCCGCGCCAAAAAGCGCTTCCATTTCCGCATCGCCGGTAACGGCCATACTGCCGAAGTAGTCCCGCTCCCAGCCCAAACCGCCATCTAAGCGGTCCTGGATGTATTCATTCAGGTCAGATTTGGAATTGTCCAGACCGATAACCGTGCCGTTCTTTTCGCCGCTGATCAGATTGTTGATCAGCCAGGCGTGGTCCTCACCCTGGATATCGTCGGGCAAAATGTCAGAGCCCTCCCAGGTAAATTCGCTCACTTCCAAAAAGACCCGGTCGTTTACATCCTGTGGCGGGTCGGTGCTGAAATGCCAGTCGGCGAACACACAACCGATGGAAAGCAGGAAAACAAGGCACACAAAGCAGGCCAGGGAACGGAAAAGATTTTTTCTAACCATAGCCTACACCTGAACCTCTGTGTCCGTGATCTGCTTCAGCCGTTCTTCTTCCACTGCCCAGATCTTCTTTTCCGCAATGGGAGTGGCGATCAGGGCAAAGATCACAAGCAGGATACACAGCCAGCCTGCTGGGGACTGCATAAACAGCACAAAACTGCCCACAAAGGGGATCTTTTCGTTCCGGTAGATGCCCTTGATCTGGGAATACTTCACCGGAAACCGGTCCGGCGTGTCTACCGCATCGCCCTGGCAGAGAAAATAGCGGTCATTGGGGTGCTTTTCATTGGGCTCTTCAATGCCCACGATCCGGTGGACAACCATCAGGTCGTCCTGCTGATACACAACAATATCAAAAAGTTTTAAGTCTTTTTCCGCAGGCTTTTTGTAGGTGAAGATCAGATCAAACCGGCTGAGTTGATTGTTCAGCCCATTTTCAAAGAGATATTTGTTATCCGGGTTTTTCTTTGCCATTGAGGTGGTTTTAACCACGCTCAAGGTAGGCACTGTGTCAGAAAACCGCTCTTCCTGCAAATTCACAAAAAGAGAAAAGCCGAAAGCGGCCAGCAGAACAAGGCAAAGCACAAAAGAAACGATAAAGTCAACAATACAGCCCTTTTTCTTCTTTGCCATATTCTGCTTGCGAATGGCCTCGTCTTTAAGACCCGCCCGGACCATTTCCAGGTACATCTTGACCTGGGAAACGATCAAGTAGGAAAGCAGGCCTGTCAGCAGCGTGAATACCACCACGCACAGGATCAGTATGTACATATCGTAGGGAGCCAAGATGTCACCTCCTTAATAATGGGAAAGCAGAGAGGGCAGGGGCCCTCTCTGCGGCATTGGTTGTAAAAAATTAGGTGGTAGGCGTTGCCTGGCCGTCGCTGATGGTGATAACCAGCTGGCCTGCCTGCAGAGCAGTGGAGTATGCGTCGTAGTCAGCCTTGGTGTCCAGACTCAGTTCGTTCAGTTCTACGTTGTCCAGAACAACAGAAGCGGGGATTTCGTAAAGGAAAGAGCCGTCGGGCTGCTTGGTGCCGGTCCAGTCGATGTTCTGTGCGGTGGTGGTGATGTTGTCGAAGATCTGCTCGCCATTGTAGGTCCACTCGTTCAGCGCCTTGTTGCAGGAGAAGGCGAAGGTGGTAGTAACAGCGTTGTTCTTAATCTCTTCGCTGGCATACTGAGAGGGAGTGAAGGTAACAACGATGCTGCCTTCAGCCAGCAGATAGGTGGTGTGGGATGTGCCGGGCTTGGGGTCGACCTTCAGAGTCAGACCGGCGGTAGAAACAGAATATGTACCCAGGCCGCCTTCAAAGGTAGCGGCAGTCATGGTAACGGCGCGAGCACCGGAAATGTCAGCCACATCGGTGTGCTCGTTGTAGATCCAGTTTGCGTAGACACTGCCGATGGTAACCAGCAGAGCCAGGGCAATAATCAAGCTAAGCTTCTTCATTTTAATTTCCTCCAAAAAGCAATTCAGTTGGCCAGGCGCAAAGGCTTGACCTGTAAGAACAATTATATTCCCAATAAAAACATTTGTCAATACAGGAAAGACAAAAGATTTCCCTAAAAAACGCAGATTCAGGTTATTTTTTGTAAGCAGAGGGCAGTTTGCCGGTGGCTTGCTTAAAGGTTTTTGTGAAGTAGGAAAGATTGTGGAAGCCGCATAGGGTGGCAGTTTCTGTGACGGTCTTTCCGGTGGAAAGGAATTCTTTTGCTTTTTCGCAGCGGTAGTTGTTTAAGTATTCAATGACGGTTTGACCGGTCAGTTTTTTGAAAGTCTTGCAAAGGCCGCATTTTTCCATATAAATGGCCCGGGAAAGGTCATAAAGGGTGATTTGCTCCCCGAAATGTTCCCGCAAATACCGAATGGCACTGCGAACACCCTCCGCTGCCGGGGTGTTGCGGGTGCTTTGCTGGGTGGCGACGGTGTGCCGGTTTCGCAGGCAAATCAGCAGGTTTGCAACGGCAATTTGCAGTTTTGTCACCTGGCAGGGGTCTTCCGGGTGCTGCTCCAGGGCAACCACTTCCAAAATGGTCTTTTCCATTTCTTCGTCCCGAAAGGCCGTTTCAAAGTGATATTGCTGATAAGGCAAGTTTGCCATCCGGCAGAAGGGGTCAGCCAATATAAGGCAGTGGTACGTAAGGGCAGTGTCGGTGCCGGTAAAGTGAACCTGGTTGGAATTAACAACAATAATATCTCCCTTGCGGAACGGATACCGCTCTCCGTCCAGAAGGACGAACCCTTCCCCTTCCACACAAAGCTGGATTTCCGGATTATCGTGCCAGTTGGTGGCCTGGTTGGGACGGTCAAACCGCCTGTGAATATGCAAAAAAGGAATACAGGGAAGCAGGGGCCCTTCGCTGTGGTATTCTTCATATCTTGTTTCCATAAGCACCTCTTTGCAAGATTGTGTTAATTTTAATCAATATACGACCTTGTGTTGGAGAAATTAGCAATTATAATTGTAGTATAAAGCACAGACACCCGTTTGTAAAGTGCTTTCATATTTTAGTTTACAGGAGGACAAGCAAAATGGGCAACAGAATGAAATTGGAGGGCATTTATATCCCCGTCATCACCCCCTTCAACAAGGACGAAAGCATCAATTTTTCCGCAATTAAGGAAATTGCAAAGTATTTAGGCGAGAACGGTGTTACCGGCATCATTCCTTCCGGCTCCACCGGCGAAATGATTGCCCTTACCAAGGAAGAACAGATTGCTGTCAACAAGGCATATATTGAAGCAGGTCACGATGCAGGCCTGAAAGTCGTTGCATCCACCGGCGCATATCGTACCGAGGATGTGGTAGAAATGTCTCGGGCTGCCGAATCTGACGGCGCAGAAGGCATTATGGCGGTTACACCCTGGTATATGGGTCCCAACAAGAAAGAACTGTATCAGCATTACAAAACCATCCACGAAAGCATCAACATACCGGTTATGATGTACCATAACCCCTATTATTCCACCGTGCTGATGGACGACGAGTTTATGGCAAAGCTCTACAATGACGGCTGCATTGATGCCATTAAGGAACGGCAGGCGGATGTATACCGTCAGCAAAACCTGCGTCGGCTTACCGATGACAATTTTGGCCTGTTCTATGGCTACGATGTGTGCCCGGTAGAATGCCTGACTTGCTGGTCTGACGGTTGGGTTTGCGGCACCGGCAACCTGTTCCCTGCTGAAAACGCAGAAGTTTATAACCTGGCAAAGGAAAAGAAGACTGCCGAGGCCATGAAGGCCCACGAAGAAAAGATTTGGCCTTATCTGCATCTGTTTGCCAAGCCTGACTCCAACGGCGAAGTGCTGTGGCTCCAGATCATCAAGGAAGGCCTGAAACTGCGGGGCATTGATGCCGGTTACTGCCGGAAGCCCGTTCTTTCCGAGTTGCCGGAAGAAACAATGATTCGCCTGAAGAACACCCTCAAGCACTACGGTTACATTTAATCAACAAGCAAAACGGGCCTGCCGGGTGCAGACCCGTTTTGCCCATATCATAAGGAGCACATTATGCATAAGGAAGTTTTCTCAAAAGATATTGAAACAACCAAGGAATTGGTGATTACCCCCGGCGCGCCCATCGAAAATGTGGCAAAAACCATCAAGGCCGTCACAGATGGCCCTCTTTATGAAAAGGGCGCGGCCTTTGCCCAGGAGATAGAAGATCAGTTTGTGGCGGATTTTGAAAAGCCCGGGGATAAAATGGCCCACGTTTCCACCTTCTTAGTGGTGGGCGACACGGTGTATATGACCTATTATGCCAACACCAAAGAGCCTTCCGAGGACCCCAAAAACCAAACCGCCCGGTTAGTCTATGCCAAGGTAGACGATATGGAAAACAAGACCTTTTTGGACTTGCAGACCACCGGCGATCGGGTGGGCGACAAGGTTATTGATATGGTCTACGATACCATCCTGATGCAAAAGGATGAGGACACCCTTTATGTCCTCTGGACTGCCCGCACAACAGAAGAAAACTACTACCGCTTCTACTGTCCCTTCACCATTTCCACCAAAACACTTGGACAGGTGAGCGTAAATCGCTTTAAGGTGGGCGATGTGGTCAATGATTTTTCCGTCAGCGGCATCCGCTCTGCCCTGGCAGAAAAGGGCATTCCCTGCAAAAAGATGTATTCTGACATCGGCATTATGCAAAAACTTTCCTGCCGGGTGGAAGATGGCGTTCCCTACTACTATTCCGGCACCTATAGCGGCGATTTCACCGCCATCATCAAAAGCGCTGACCTGGTCACCTGGGAATATGTTTCCCAGCCGGATTTCATCAACGATTCCAAGTGGGAAAATGCCACCTATGTGTTGGGCGACAAGGTCTACTATTTTGTGCGCCAGCAGGATACCAACAAGTGCGGCTTTTTGACGGCCTATGACCTGAAAAACGGCACTTGGGATACGCCCGTAGAGGTAGAGGATTGCCAGTCAAGAGGTGACTTTATCTTCTATCAGGATAGACTTTTCCTCTTCCACGCACCTACTGACCGGGAGCATATCGGCATTTTGGAAGTGGATCCCCAAAATATTGCCAATACCCGCATTGTGCTGCAGGCCAAGATGCACAGCAGTTGCTTCTATCCCTTTGTGCAGTATTACCGGGATGGGGAATTGGCTATGTCTTACACCGTTGCCCGCCAGCATATCCGCTTAGGCAGATTTACATTAAGCAAATACCTATAAAAACAGCTAAGTTTGCCTATGGCAAACTTAACTTCCCTTGGGCGCAGCCCAAACTTCGCTTTTGCAACAGCAAAAACTGCACAATACGGCGTGCGTATCCAATGGCACAGAGCATATAAAAAGAGGACAGAGAAACCTGAACTGCTCCAGTTTGTGCGGACAGCACAAAAAGGAGTCCCTATGTAGGAATATTTAGTTTTATGCGGAGTGGCGCAGCGTCAGCGGCGCCACTCCAGTTTTTATCTGTATGCGCTCATTATTGTAGAAGTAAATATATCTATCAATCAGTTCGTTGGCTTCTCTAAATGTCTTTGGCTTGTGACGGTAGATACACTCTGTTTTAAGAATGGAGAAGAAATTTTCTGCCATTGCGTTGTCATAAGGATTACCTTTTCTTGACATTGACGGTGTTATACCGTAAGATTGAGTTAGCTTAAAATATGCTTGGGATGTATATTGAAAGCCCTGGTCGCTGTGGAGCTGCAACTCCGCAGCGACTCTCTTTTTCTCTTTCTTCATTGCCAGCCGAATCGTGTCTAGGACAAGGTTCACTGTTTGTTGCGTTGCTGTCTTGTAGGCCACGATGCTGTTGTCGTACAGATCCCTAATCATGGACAGGTACAGCACACCCTCTTTAGTGTGGATATAGGAAATATCTGTGACCCATTTGCTGTTCGGTCTGGCGGCCTGAAACTGCCTTCTCAGAAGATTCTCGTACTTGTGCACCTGCTGACCAAGATTGACCCATTTCCTACGTCGACGGATTTCCGACAACAGGCCATACTTTTTCATAACTCTCAGCACAGTTTTCGGGTTTCTATCAATATTTCTATCCTTCAGCCACTTCCAGACCCGTCTGTATCCGTAAGTTTTGTCGGTCTTATTCTGACACTCCTCAATCTTTTGCGCCAGCACGGCATCCTGTTCAGGCTTGCCGATCCGTTTCACAAAGGCATAGTATCCACTCCGAGATACCTCAAAGAATTTACACATGACAGATACCGGGTACTCGTCCTGGTGGAGATAGATCACTCCGTACTTTACCTTGGCCCTCACATCCTTTCTGTTGATTGCAGAAAATCCCGCAATAATTTGTTCTCCATCTGCAGTCTAGCAATTTCCTGCTCATATTCTTCTGTTGTACTAAGGGTCCGTTTGCGGGGCCGACCTTTGCGCTTTGGAACAATACCCAGAGATGCTTTCGTCTTTGCCCTGTTCCTCCGGTTAATCCAGTTCTCAATCTGACGCAGTTCCAATCCTAACTCATCTGCTATCATCTTGCGACTCATTCCGGCTTCTCGCATTGCAAGAATCTGTGGTGACAATTCCTGCATATTTGTCCATTTCCTTTTGCTCATAACAATACCCCCTGATGTAGTTATTATCCTACATCAGGGGGCTCTTTGTCTATTGTCTGTTTTTACAGGGGCAGTCTA
>JAZNZO010000090.1:0-3079 GCA_045594945.1 Faecousia sp. | reverse complement strand
GTGGTCTTGTGATGATTGCCGCCACCTTCCTGCCTATGACTTGGCAGCTTTGGGTGTTGCCTATCATTCTCATTATCACGATGTCGCTGCCCTTTATTTGTTCGTATAGAATTTACAAGGCCCACAAGGCCGCAGGTATTGCATATGCCCCTGTGGACAGCAAGGCCTACAAAACCGGCAAGATCATTTCTCTCATTGTAGTGCCTCTGATCTTGGTTGGCGTTGCGGTGCTGATGTTCACCGGAGATGTGACCTGCACCTTTGCAGAAACGGCCCTGACGGTAGACAGCATCTACTATGATGCCGCCACCGTAGCCTACGAAGATATCACCTCTGTAGAATACGCAGAGGATATGGCAGTGGGCTCCCGCACCTTCGGCTTTGCATCCGCAAAGCTCTCTTTGGGCAATTTCCAAAATGAAGAATTGGGCAGCCACACCCGCTACACCTACAACGGCTGTAAGGACTGCGTTGTGATTCGGGTAGAGGAAAAGATTTTGGTCATCAACGCCAAGACCCCGGAAGCCACCCGAGAAATTTACAACACACTTTTGGAAAAGACAAAATAAAAGGAGGGGAAATTCCCCTCCTTTTATTTGTTATTCATTGTTGTGAATGTGAGCTGTCCATCGGCATCGTAACTGGAATAGCCTAAGCATATACCCTTTTCATCATAATGGTACAGGGTATAGTCACCTTTGCTGGAAACGCTTTTGACATGGTGTCCGTCTTCCCAAATGTAAGTGCACACCTCTGTTACTTTGTCGTCACTATTGTAGTAAGTGTCGGATATACAGTGACCTTCTTCATCGTATGCAGATATCCAATATTCGTACTCCCGAGGTCTTCTGTTTACTCTGGTCGTTTTTACTCTCCGGTCGCCCTCGTACGCATATTCCATATAATACAGAAGCGCACCTTCAAGATCATAATAACTGTTCCGAACAGGCTGTTGCTTTTCATTATACTTTGTAACACACTTACCTCCCATCCCACTATCACAAAATTCGGTTGTATCTGCTATCTGGGTTCTTTTTCCTTCTGCATCATAGGTGTATACCGTTTCATTTTTAATGCTATTTATGTCATCATATTTAAGCTTTTTAATTAGATTCCCCTGGGCATCGTATTCTTCTGCGATTTCTTCTATGAGCTTGTCGGTTTCGTCATAGGTGCGCTTTTTCATCTGGCCTTCTTCGTAGAGGTATTCCTTCTTTCCCTTATAAGTGCCGTCATCGTCTACAAGGTATTCTACCAGCAGATTGCCCCCATCGTCATACACATTCTGAAATGGGGTGGCCGGAGGGTCTTCCGCAGCCGGCTCTTCCTGTTGTTTGCCGCATGCGCAAAGCAAGCATAGGGCCAAAAGCAGGGCGGTTATTCCAAACAGTTTCTTTTTCATAGGCTTTCTCCTTTCTTTGTCACCAACTATAACGAAGACGGGCGGCAATTTCAGACTTTGGGCATCACATTTTTCGTTAGCGCGATCAGGTCATTTTTCTCCAAATAGGCGCTGATGGAGAAAGTGGCCTTGCCGGGAACGGACCAAACGATGGCATTCCGGTATGCCGGGTCTTGGGAGAGGTAGATATCCATCACCTGTCCGTCCACTGTTTCCTGCAGGTGGATATGGTTTTCCATTTTCATATAGTAAGCACCTGCATCCGGATCCACCTGATAGTCAAACACCAAAAAATTCCCCTGCCGGTCCACATACAGCACAAAGCCGCCGCCCTTTCTTGGGGAGCGCTCCACCAGCCTGTAGCCTTCCGGGACTTCCTTCAGGTCATAATTTTTATACACCGGCTGGTCAATCTTTTGGGTAAAGTAGCCGGAAACCATATTGATCCAACCCATAACGGTGGCGTGGCCGTCGGCGCTGGAAAGAATTGCGGTGCTGCCAAGGAGCGCCACAACAATCATAGCACAGGCCACCCGTTTGAAGGCGGTATGGGCAGTCCGGTGCTTGGTTTTGCGGCAGATGCGGGCCATTTTCTTTTCGAAGTTTTTGGAAAAGGCGTGAGATGGCACCGTTTCCGGCAGGGATGCCAAGAGGGCATCCTCATATTGCCGGGTGGCTTCCATTAACAGTTCATCAGAAATCAAAGGACTCCCTCCTCTTTGCAAAGTTTCTCTAATCTATCCTTTGCCCGCTGGATACGCTTGCCGGCATTGGCTTCGGTAATAGCCAGCAGTTTGGCAATTTCCCGGGCGGTGTAGCCATAACGATACCGTAACATTAAAATATCCCTGTCCCGGGAAGACAAGCGGGCAAAGCAACGGGCAATGGCGTGGGACTCCTCATAAGAAACATCCAGGCCTGCGGTTTCTTCCAACAGGAGGACCTTAGAATGCCGTTTCTTCTTGCGGTACAGGTCGATGGCTTTGTTTTCAATAATGGTAACGATGTAACCCTTTGTTTTTGGACAATCCGGATCTGAAACCTTTTCCATATTTTCCGCAACAGACACAAAGGCTGCGTGGACCGCATCCTCCGCATCCTGGGTGTTTTGCAATATTTTATTGGCTATGTAGAACATAAGATCCCGGTACTTAAGATAAAGGTACTCAAATTTGTCCTTTTCTTCCGGGGTGTCGATCATCTGTATGTAAACAAGCATTTTCTGTCTTCCTTTTCCTTATTTATATCTATAACGAAACAGGCCTGCCTTTTTGGACAGGCAGGAAAATATTTTTCTCCGCTAAAGCGGGGTGACCCTTGTATAAATATGAAATCGCACAATGTGCGATGAAATCCGAGTTTCACTCGGATGAAATCTGCTACGCAGATGAAATAAAATCCACCCATCTGCTGCTCGCAGCGGATTTCATCCCCGCAGGGGATTTCATCATCGAAGATGATTTCACCCACCCGAACGGGTGGATTTCATTGAAAAGAAAACACCCTTTGTCTGATGACAAAGGGTGTTTTCTTTTCTGGTGACCCGTACGGGAATCGAACCCATGTTACCGCCGTGAAAGGGCGGTGTCTTAACCGCTTGACCAACGGGCCTGGTAGCGGCGACCTGATTCGAACAGGTGACATACCGGGTATGAACCGGGTACTCTACCAGCTGAG
>JAZNZO010000089.1:0-5321 GCA_045594945.1 Faecousia sp. | reverse complement strand
CTAACACCGCTTGGCCTCCGACTTGACCGCAGCAGTGGTGTTCTTCCTCATCATGATGGTGGTGGCCACAGCAGTGGTGCTCTTCCTCATCATGATGGTGGTGGCCACAGCAGTGGTGCTCTTCCTCGTGGTGATGATGTTCTTCTTCCATCCGGGCAAGTTCTGCTGCCACAGAAGATTTGCCTTCCATCGCATAAAGAAGCTGCGATCCGGAAAGGGCGTCCCAAGGGGTAGTAACAATCGCCGCGTGAGGGTTCTGTTGGCGCAGTAACGCCACTGCGGTGTCCAGTTTCTCCTGGCTGATGTTATCGGTACGGGAAAGGATAATGGTAGCGGCAGTTTGCACCTGGTTGTTATAGAACTCGCCAAAGTTCTTCATATAAACCTTCACTTTGCCTGCATCCACAACGGCAACTGTAAAGCCCACTTCCACCTGGCTGCCCGTAACCTTTTCCACAGCAGCAACCACATCAGACAGTTTGCCTACACCGGAGGGTTCAATCAGAATTCTCTCCGGGGCATACTGGGTAATTACCTGCTCCAAAGCCTTGCCAAAGTCACCCACCAGGCTGCAGCAAATACAGCCGGAGTTCATTTCTGTAATGTTGATGCCTGCATCCTGCAGGAAGCCGCCATCAATGCCGATCTCGCCGAATTCATTTTCAATCAGCACCAATTTTTGGCCTGCATAGGCTTCTGTAATCATCTTCTTGATGAGCGTGGTTTTGCCTGCGCCCAGAAAGCCGGAGTAGATATCAATTTTTGTCATAGTATACACCTTCTAAATCAAAGTTTTTCTCCATTATATCACCGGAAAAACTTTCTTGCAAGGTATATTCTCGACAGATTTTCCTTGAATAATCCTTCCTTCTTTCGCTATGGTATATAAAGAAACGACAGGAAAACGTTCCCTGGTTTTCCTGTCGTTTTACAGGGCGGTTTTTACCCCAATGCGACAACCGCCACCGCCGCCGGCAAATTTGTCGGCGGCGGCTTTTTTATTCAATCGGAATAAGCAGCATTCGTCCTTCTTCCGGGTCTTCCTGCAAGTCATTTGCTCTACGGATTGCATCCACAGAGGATCCGGTCTCCTTTGCGATGGACCAAAGACCGTCCGAAGTCGCCCGACGCAAAATCACACTGGGGCGGTTCGGATCCTTTGGCATCGGCTGGCCAACTTCCAATCCCGTCACCATAGGAAGGCCTTTTGTGCTTGTTACAACCGTTTCCAAAACCACATTTGTTTCTGCCACTATCCCATTTGCATCGGAAGTTACCGTACATTGGCCTGTGGGCAGAATGTTCACTTCCATCTCCCCGTCTATAGGGGGCTGCATATATACACTCTCTTCCCAGCGGGAAGTTGTACTTTGGAGCGCTCCCTCCGGGTCATAATAGAGGATTTGCCCCAATGCCGGGATTTCCAGACGCACTTGCTCCGGCAGGCTCTGCTTGCGAACTTGGTCACAAAGAACGCAGGTATCCACCGGAACGCCCTCCACCGGAAGGCTGTGCTGTAAAAGCAGGGTTTGGGTATCCATACTTTCAATGGCAGGAAGAACCAATGTCTGCACCTGAGGCTCTACTTTTCTTACAGGGCTGAACCCATCTTCCACCACCTCAATATCCTTGCGGTCACAGGTTACATATTGGCAGGTCAAACCCGCCTTCAAACGGATACGGCCTTCCTCATCTGCATCGGCTTCCAATCCTGTAACCTGGGGCATCAGCATAACGGCCGCCTCCTCAGAATAACTCCCGTCCAGGTCTGCATACTGAGAAAAGGGCACTTCAAAATCCCATCCGTAGAAACCCTCGTCCTGGCCCTGATAAAGCACCTGCAGGTCTGCTACGCCCCGAAATACCACTTTATCGGACATTACCCGCTGATCTACAATCCGGGGAAACAGCCGGGTCTGCAAAAAGGTCCGGGCCTTAGGACAGGAGGAAGGCAGTTCCAATTCTTCATCCAACTGAAAGGACTTCTCCCCTGCTTCCACAGGTAACTGCACCTGATGGGTTTTCTTCAGAAGTTCCACATCATCCGGCACCTCACCCGGCGAAAACACCTCAATTTTATCCGGGCAGTATGCCTGTATCCGCACCGCCATATTCGCCCGTACCATCAATTTTCTTGGGCCTGTCATTCGGGCATCTACAC
This sequence comes from Faecousia sp., assembly GCA_045594945.1. Lineage (GTDB taxonomy): Bacteria > Bacillota > Clostridia > Oscillospirales > Oscillospiraceae > Faecousia. The sequence goes on along the minus strand of JAZNZO010000089.1, from coordinate 3,160 downwards.
TGCGAAGCAGGCAGTTTACCCACATTTTTCCGTCCTGCCGGGTGGCTGGCATCTGCCAGTGCAGTTCCATCGGAATCCAGGTTTCCACCATTCTGGGATAACTGCCATCTTCCGGGGCATACAGTACCCAAACCATTGCGCCACAACTGACGGTTGCTTCCTCTGCCTGCCATTGTTTTCCACGCAAAACACTTTGGCCCCAGGCTCCAAGGACTCTGCCCATATCCGGCAGTCCCTCTGTAAGTTTGACCTCCTGGGTCTGTTCCTGGGTTTGCACATCCTGCTTTACGGTCTTCAGGCAAGGAATGCCTGTGTTAGAAAAATGCAATTCCAAATCCATCACTCCTTATTCCGGTTGGCTATTGCAGTCTATTCTCCTGTGGACAAGGTTATGACTTAAAAATCAAAAAACCTGCGCCCCCCAGCCCCAAGCCGAAGCAATAGCACAGAAATCCGCCTGCCATCCAGGTACCCAACAGAATACCAACACCCAAAGCAATCAGCACCAGTCCCCAAAGTTGATTGTATCTGCACATAAAAACACCCCCTGCACAAGTATATGCAGAGGGTATTCTCTATTTTAGCCGCCAAGATAGGCTTTACGGACTTCATCGCTGGATGCCAGTTCCTTGCCTGTGCCTTCCAGGGTGATTTTGCCTGTTTCCAAAACATAGGCTCTGTCAGCAATTTCCAAAGCCCGGTTTGCATTCTGTTCCACAAGTAAAATGGTAGTGCCTGCTTTGTGCAGGTCCTTGATGATGGAGAAAATCTGATCCACCAAAATGGGTGCAAGACCCATAGAGGGTTCGTCCAGCATCATCAGTTTGGGCTTACTCATCAGCGCCCGGCTCATTGCCAGCATTTGCTGTTCGCCACCGGACAGAGTGCCTGCCACCTGCTTACGCCGTTCCGCCAGTCTGGGGAACAGGGTAAAGACCTTTTCCAGTTCATTGGGGTCTACATTCTTTTGGGTAAAAGCGCCCATTTCCAGGTTATCCTGAACAGTCATTTCCAGGAAAATCCGTCTGCCTTCCGGCACATGCGCAAGGCCGCTTTGCACCAGTTTATGTCCCTCGGTGTGGGTAATATCCTTATCCAGAAAAGTGATACTGCCGGATTTGGGGTGCATCAGACCGGACACGGTTTTGAGGATTGTACTTTTGCCTGCACCGTTAGCACCGATCAATGCCACGATTTCACCGGGCGCAACATGGAAGGAAACACCTTTTATGGCGTGAATTGCCCCATAATATACCTGAATATCTTCTACTTTCAGCATAGGTGCGCTCCTTTCATCCCAAATAGGCTTCGATAACCGCAGGGTTTTCTTTGATTTGCTCCGGAGTACCCTTGGCAATTACCCGGCCATAGTTCACAACCACAATGCCTTCACACACATTCATAACCAAGTTCATATCGTGCTCAATAAGGAAAATAGCAATTTGGAAGGTATCCCGAATGCGGCGGATTTGGTGCATCAGTTCCGTTGTCTCACTGGGGTTCATACCGGCTGCAGGTTCATCCAGCAGGATAATTGCCGGGTTGCTTGCAAGGGCTCTTGCGATCTCCAGTCGGCGCTGAACGCCATAAGGAAGGCTGCCGGCCTTCACATCGGCAATATCGCTCAGGCCCATAAACTCCAGCAGTTCCATTGCCTTCTTATTCGCCTTCCGCTCTGCTTTATAGTAGCCGGGCAGATGAAGCAGAGAGGAAATAAAGGAACACTTGATGCTATTGTGCATACCAACCTTGACATTTTCCAAGGCGGTCATTTCAGTAAACAGGCGAATGTTCTGGAAAGTACGGGCAACGCCCAATTTGTTGACTTTGGCATTATTCATACCCTTGGTGTTGATGCCGTTAACCAGGATACTGCCCCGGGTGGGCTGATACACGCCGGTCAAAAGGTTAAAGATTGTCGTCTTACCTGCGCCGTTGGGGCCGATAAGACCGGAAATTTCTGTGGGGCCGATGGTCATATTAAATCCGTCCACCGCCGTCAGACCGCCAAAATCAATACCTAAGTTCCGTACATCCAATACAGGCTGTTTGTCCTTATCCTGCTCACGGATCAGATTTTTAGTGGTGACTTCGATCATATGCTTGGGGTAAGTATCATGCATCTTCGCCCACCTCCTTCTTTCCGGGTAGCCGGTTCTTTACATTTGCGGTAAATGCAGAAATCTTGGATTTCACCTTGGGAGACCAGGTGCAGATCATCAAAACAATAAGGATAGCCGCATACAAAAGCATACGGTATTTCTCCACAAAGGCAGCAACGCCAGCCATTGCGCCATTGCCCTCCAGGGCCATTTTCTTCATAATTTCCGGCAGGATGTACAGAATCGTTGCGGAAATGACAGAGCCTAAGATATTGCCCAGGCCACCTAAAACCACAAACACAAGGATATTGATAGACTCGTTGTAACCCAGTTTGGTAGGAGAAACGTTGGTCATATCCAGGCCGTACATAGCACCGGCCATACCGGCCAGCACAGCAGAAATAACGAAGGCTTTCATCCGGAAGGCAGTTACATTGACACCTACAGATTCTGCGGCAATCCGGTTATCCCGAACAGCCTTAATGGCCCGGCCTTCCTTGGAGTTGATGATATTGAACACCACAAAAAGGGTAAACAGCACCAGGATAAAACTCATTAAGAAGGTGGCAATTTTATTGTCCATAGGAATACGGGTACCCACTGCACCGTTGACAATATTAGCCTTCCACTGGGGAGGTTGATCTGAGAAAGCAAAGCGGACTACACCATCTGCATTGCCCACATACAGGTTTTGCAGAATATTCCGCAGAATTTCACCGAAAGCCAAAGTCACGATAGCCAAGTAGTCACCCCGCAAACGCAGAGCAGGAATACCAACCAGGAAGCCGATCACACCGGCAGCCAGGCCGCCGCACAGCAGGCTTACGATCAAACGGATGGTGGGGTCGGGCAAAACGCCCTTGAAAAGGGATGCAGCGATCACGCCCGCATATATGCCGACGCCCATAAAGCCGGCATGGCCCAGGCTCAACTCACCGCAGATGCCTACCAGCAGGTTCAGCGAAACTGTCAGGCAGATGTACACGCAAATACGCACCAGCTGGCCGCTCATAAAGCGGGTCAGCATTCCGGCCTGCAACTGGAAATACATAATGGCA
>JAZNZO010000088.1:0-23950 GCA_045594945.1 Faecousia sp. | reverse complement strand
ACCACCAGGATGGCAATATCGGTACACATGGCGCCGCGAGCACGCATGGAAGTAAAGGCAGCGTGGCCGGGGGTATCCAGGAATGTCAAAGACTGGCCGTTGATATCCACCGTATAGGCACCGATGTGCTGGGTAATACCGCCGGCTTCTCCGGAAGTCACATTGGTTTTCCGGATGGCGTCCAGGGTACTGGTCTTGCCGTGATCGACGTGACCCATAACAACCACAACGGGGCTTCTGGGCAGCAGTTCTTCTTCCGTATCCACGTGGTCGTCGATAATCCGCTCTTCGATGGTAACGGTGATTTCCCGTTCCACCTTACAGCCCATTTCTACCGCCACGAATTCAGCAGTATCAAAATCAATGGTCTGATTGAGGGCAGCCATAACACCGTTCTTCATCAGGCACTTAATGACTTCACCGGCAGTTTTCTTCATCCGGGAAGCCAGTTCACCGACGGTAATTTCGTCGGGAATTTTTACAGTAACGGGGGCTTTGCGGGCCACTTCCATCTGCAGGCGGGGCAACTTCTCCTGCTCTTCATTTCTGGCCTTGTTGCCCTTGAACTTGTTTTCCTTCTTGTTCTGCTGCTGACCCTTCTTGCCGATGCGCTGTTTGCCGCCGGCATAATCACGCATCCGGTCGGACACCATATCGTCTACCCGGTCATCAAAACGGGCCGCATTGACCTGCACCGCAGAAGTATCCACCACCCGGCGTTCCCGCTTCCGCTCCGGCTGTACGGGAACTTCCTTTTTGGGCTCTTCCTTCTTGGGAGCAGCCTGGGCCTTGGGGGCTTCGGCTTTCGGCTCTTCCTTGGGCTTCTCTGCCTTAGGCTCTTCCTTCTTGGGGGCGGGCGCTACGGCAAACACCACTTCCAAAGAGTCAATCTGGTTGGTTTGGGTGATATAGTCAAACACCACATTCAGTTCTTCTTCTGTCAGAACCTGGGTGTTGGACTTAGGCTTTTCAAAAAACTTTCCAACAATTTCCGCGATCTGCTTGGGCTGAAAACCGAAGTCTGCTGCCACTTCCTTCACGCGATATTTCAAAATACTCATATACGCACCTCCGAAATCAATGGTTCTTTGCTTTACCTGTGCGGCCTTTTTGTTTGTTCTTTTCGTGGGCCCGGGCCTCTGCTTGCCGCTTTTGCTGGCGAATGGCTTTCTGCTCCAGCGCCTGAAGGGCCTTGGAATATATTTCCGGCTGAGACAGCGCCTTCACAAAGGCCAATGCCAATGCCGGGTCGGTAATTGCGCCTAAAGCCAGGGCGGTACGGCCTACGGCCTGTCCCAACTGGTCTTTACTATAGGGCAAGCGGATGCACACCTGCTCGGTGCCTTCCACAAAACTTTTGGCTCTGCGCCAGGTGTGGTCAGTGGCATCGGAGGCCACAACCACCAGTCTTGCTTTTCTTGCCCGGGCGCAAGCGCCCACCGGCTCTTCTCCCAGTTCTATTCTGCCGGCCTTTCGGGCCAGGGCCAAATAGTTCAGCGCTTTATCCACGACCTGCCTCCATTTCCTTTGCCAGGCGGTCATAAACCTCCTGGGGAATGGCCACTTCCAGACTGCGCTCCAACGCTTTGGTCTTTTGGGCTTTTTTCAGGCATTCCGGGTCGGGACAAACATAGGCGCCGCGTCCATTCAGTTTGCCGCTAAAATCCAGGCTGACGGAGCCGTCTGTGCAACGGACCACACGGATCATTGCTTTCTTCTCTTTCCGCTCCCGGCAACCCATACACTGTCTTTGAGGTATTTTCTTTTGCACGAAGGCTCCTCCTTCCTAAAATCAGTCTGCCTGGCTTTCAGGCTTGATGTCGATCTTATAGCCGGTCAGGCGGGCGGCAAGACGGGCATTCTGGCCTTCCTTGCCGATGGCCAGGCTGAGCTGATCATCGGGAACGATGACACGGCAGGCCTTCTGCCCGGGAATCAGGGATACGCTAACCACATCTGCGGGGCTGAGGGCAGAGCGCACATACTGGCAGGGATCTTCGCTCCAAACCACGATGTCAATCTTTTCGCCGCAGAGTTCTTCCACAACAGCACCTACACGGCCGCCTCTGGGGCCAACGCAAGTGCCCACAGGATCAATGCCCTCCATAGCCGCCTGCACAGCGATCTTGCTGCGGGAACCGGCTTCACGGGCGATGTTGCGGATAATGACCTGGCCTGCCTCGATTTCGGGGGTTTCCAGTTCAAAGAGCCGACGGACCACATTGGGGTGGGTGCGGGATACCTGCACCAGAGGGCCACGAGTGGCACGGCGAACTTCCAGCACATAGACTTTAACCAGATCGCCGGGGGCATAACTTTCGCCGGGGATTTGCTCGCCGGTACGAAGCACAGCCTCTTCCTTCTCTCCGGCCTTGCCGATGTTCACAAACACATCGCCGGAGGGGTCAAGACGGGTAACTGTGCCAACCAGCAGTTCCTGGGTTTTGGAATTATAGGTATCAAAGGCCACGCCCCGCTCTGCTTCCCGGATGCCCTGAATGACAACCTGCTTGGCAGTCTGGGCGGCGATACGGCCGAAATGCTCATAATCTACGGGGATGGTGATGTTGTCGCCCACCTGTACTTTTGCATCGTACTTCTTGGCGGCATCAATGTGGATTTCCACGCCGGGATCTTCCACTTCTTCTACTACAGACTTAACAAGGTGCATAAAAAGACCTTTTTCGCTGATGTCCACCACCACATTTTCAGCGGGGATATCCCGATCTTCTTCCTGGTCTTTCCGGTAAGCATTGGTCCGCGCCTGCTTCAGCCGCTCCACCATATACTCCACAGGGATGCCCTTAATTTTTTCCAGTTCCCGCAGGCTGGCGAAAATTTCTGCGCCTCTTTCTACCTGGGGCATTTGGGCTGTTTTCTTGGCTTTTGTATTTCTTGCCATGACATTTCCTCCTGTCAAAATTCTACCCGCAGGCGTACAAGCGCAACCTGGGATTTTTCAAAAGTGAGTGTTTCCTTACCGGCTTTCACGGTAACCCGACCATCCTGGTAATCCTGCAAAATGCCGGGGATTTCTTTCAGGCCGTTATGGGGTCTATAAAGTTTTACAAGGATGGGACTTCCCATAAACCGGGCAAAGTCCGAAGGCCGGCGCAAGGGCCGTTCCAATCCTGCAGAACTGACTTCAAAATGGTAGCTTTCCTTGATGGGGTCTACCTCATCCAAAATGGGGTCTACTGCCCGGGCGATTTTCTCGCAGTCGTCAATGCTTACGCCGCCCTCTTTGTCAATATAGAGCCGCAAAAACCGCTCAGAGCCTTCTCTTACATATTCGCAGTCCCACAGGCTGCAGCCGTTTGCTTCCACGATGGGCTGGGCGAACTGGGTAACGATTTCCGTAACTTTCATATTTTCCCTTCTTTCAACACAAAAGAGAGGGGCGCGCCCCTCTCTTTCGTCAAGTCTACTGTAAGTTTATCTGCATTATAGCATCCCTTTTTGGTTTTTGCAAGGGGTTTTTGCTACTTTTTTTGAAATTTTACTTGGAAAGGGGCAATCCCTGAATATACTTATGATCCCAATCGTCGTTAAAAATGCCGGACATCGGGCTGCCGGTAGCAAGGTCGGCGGCCAAATTTTGCAGGATGTCTGCGCATTCCAACGTTTCCAAATAGAATTCCGGCAGGGCTTCTGCGCCTAACTTTGCGCCCAAAATGCCACCTGTCAGCGCGCCTACCGCCCCACTCCTTCCGGAGTGATTGATTGCCAAAACCATAGCCCCATCAAAGTCCTCCGGGCATGTCAGGCAGGCATACATGGCTGCCGCCACACACTGATGGGCCTCCCAGCAGGCCAGTTCTTCCATCACCCGGCGGGGGTCTTTGCCGCTTTCCGCCAAAGAAACCGCTTGCAGAAGATACTTTGCCAGTTCTTCTGCCTGGGGATAGGCGGCAAACTGGAACTGCAGGGCGTCGATCGCCTGCAGCATATGCTCCTTCAAAGGAACTTCCGGTTCCTGCGCAATGCCTGCAATCAGATTTGCAAGGACTGCACCGGAAAGAAAGGCGAAAGGACTGCCATTGGTCAGGGCAACCACCTGGGCGCCCAGCGCGCCCACCATATGGGGCTGCATATACTTTTCATCGTAGGCAAGACCCACCATCATCGCCCCTGTCAAAGGGCCGGGGGTAATATGCCGGTTGGCAGGTTTCTCCGGTGTTCCCAACTCCATACGCAGCGCATCCAGCATCCGAATATCTTTACACCGGCGCTGGCGCATAACCGGGAAATGGCTGACCCAGCAGTAGTTTCTTTCCGGGTCGCCGGGCAAATTCTGCTTTCTTGCCCATTCTTTCAGGGCCACCCCCACAAAACGGCTGGCACTTTCGTGCTTTCCCCGGGTAACCGCCAATAAAAGGCCATTGGCTACATAGGCGGCGACTTGGGTATGGGAAGAGGCCACTGCCCGTCCGTTGACGGAGTCGTAACCCAAAAGGCCGTCGGGGCCGTAATCGGCGCAAATTTCCTCCCAGGATTTTTCGTCCACTGCATAGCCCATAGCATCGCCTACAGCAAGGCCTAAAAGGCAACCGCCGCAGCAGGATGTACGCATATCCATTTCGCCACCTCCTTTTTATTAAGTATACTGTTTTTTTCCTTATAAATCAACAAATTTTGACTTTTTTGCAAAGAAAGCGAAGGATTGTAAAGAGCAAAACCGTCGCTCCCACTGCCACACCCCCCCAGGCAAGGGCGGTCTTTCCGGTAAAGTGCAGCGCAAACAGGTCCGGCAGCAACACAAACGCGCCAAAAATCGCCAGCGCCATTGCGCCAATCACCACGCCCCGGAACAAATCCAAAGGCGTTCCTGCCTGTATCAGCACCAGTATGCCGGTGGTTACCAGCACCAAAGTGCAAAGAGTGCGGACATCTTCTGCCGGCAAGCCGTTGGCAGAAAGAATATGCTGCAGGAGGAAAACCATAATGCCGTTGCACAGGCCGCCGGGCAAGGCTCTCCCCAAAACTGTGGGCAAAAAGCGGCCCTTTACCTGGGCATAATTTGGCTCCATTGCAAAGAAAAAGCCGGGAACACCGATGGTTAAGGTGGACATCAGTGTAAGTTGGATGGGAAGGAACGGATAGGCAAAGCCTGTAGCCACAGAAAGCAAGGCTACGAATATGGACATAATGTTTTTCACCAAGAACAAAGAGGCCGAGCGCTGAATGTTGTTAATCACCCGGCGGCCTTCCGCCACAATAGCCGGCATAGCGCCAAAATCCGACTCAAGAAGCACCAATTGGGCTACCTGATTACAGGCCTGGGCGCCGCTAAGCATGGCAATGCCGCAGTCCGCCTGTTTCATTGCCAGTACATCATTGACGCCGTCACCGGTCATGGCAACGGTATGCCCCCGTTTTTTCAGCGCCAAAATCAGCCCCTTCTTCTGGGCGGGGGTCACTCTGCCAAAAACGGTGTAGGTTTCCACCGCCTGTTCATAGTCTTCCTGCTGCAGTTTGCGGCCGTCTATATAGCGGTCTGCTCCCAAAATGCCGGCCTTTTGGGCAACGGCAGAAACGGTTTTCGGATTGTCGCCGGAAATCACTTTGATGCAGACTCCCTGCCGGGCAAAATAGGAAAAGGTTTCCTTTGCCTGGGGCCTCACCGGGTTATGCAGCACAATCAGGGCCATCGGCACTGCCTGTTTTTCCTCATAGGTTTCCCGTAAATCTCCCGTATACCGGGCCAAAAGCAGGACTCTTTCTCCTTTTTCCAGGAAAGTACCAACTTTTTCTTCCACAAGGTCATACCGGCTTTTCAGCACGCATTCCGGCGCGCCCACCAAAAAACTCCCCTCTGAAAACACACCGCCGCACCATTTGGTCTGGGAGGCAAAGGGGAAATATTCTTTGCATTCCCAGCCCGGGTCTTCGGTGTAGACCTTTGCCATCGCCTGGGCCGTATCGTTATCCGGCTTGCGGGTGGCGTAAAGCGCGCCCAACGCCCGAACGGCCAGGTCCTCCCATGTATTTTCCAGGACAACAAGTTCTTTTACCTGCATTTCCGGCTGGGTAATGGTGCCGGTTTTATCCACACACAGCACATCCACCCGGGCCAGGGTTTCAATACAGTTCATATCCTGCACCAGCACCCGTTTCCGGGAAAGAACCAATGCAGATGCCGCCAAAGCCACACTTGTCAGCAAGTAAAGACCTTCGGGGATCATCCCCACCAGGGCCGCCACTGTGGTTTCCGTACTTCCCTGCACCGGCAAGCCCAGCCGCCAAAACTGGTTGGCAAAGGTAACAATCCCCACAGGAATGAGGCAGTAGCCCAAAACCCGGACCAGTTTATCCATAGAGGCCATCATTTCCGATTTGCCTGCGCGGGGGTCTTTTTTGGCTTCTGCCGCCAATTTGGATGCAAAGCAGGTGTTACCCACTTCGGTCAGTTCTGCCCGGCACATACCGGAAAGAACAAAACTGCCGGAAAGGAGACGATCTCCCTTGCTTTTGGCTACCGGCTCCTGTTCGCCGGTCAAAAGGGCTTCGTTAACAAACACTTCTCCCTCTTCCACCCGGGCATCGGCGCAAATTTGGTCGCCGGCCGTAAATTCCACCAAATCCCCCAGCACCAAAAGATCCGACCGCACCGGTACAAAACTGCCATCCCGAAGGGTCATCACCTGTTGGGCCGCCACCAGGGATAATTTATCCACCGCCCGTTTGGCGCGGATTTCCTGGAAAATGCCAATGGCGCAGTTGCAAACCACCACCCCAAGGAAGGTCATATTTTTGGGAGAGGAACGGACAACCGCCAAAATCACCGCTAAAATCACAAATATGCAGTTAAAGAAGGTAAAAAGGTGGGCGGCAATAATCTGCCCTTCCGTGCGGCCTGCTTTCAGGTCCGCCTTGTTGGAAAGCCCCTGGGCCATTCTTTGGGAAACTTCTTCCCCGGTCAGGCCCAAATGTGCTGTTCGCTCCATTTTATTCCTCCAAAATACCGTTATTTCTGTGGTAAATGGCAAGCAGACTGCCGGTTTTTACATCCACCAGCCCAGGCGTTCCCATAAAGTGATTGCTGACACCCAAGGGAAAATCCGGCTGCAAAATGCCGTCGGTCAGTTCATATTTCAGGCCCGCCAGGGAAACCTTTGCCTTGCCTTCCATAGAAAACAGGGAGAAGATGCCCTCTGCCCGGGCAGGATAGTTCTGCTTTCCCCAAATGGCCGTCACAATTTGCCGGTCACCAATCAGCCAGCCTTTGGCGTTTTGGCTTTTCAGGAAAAGCAGCAACTGAAAGTTTGCCAGGGTGTGGTCCACCCGCTCTCCTTCCAGGGCGCCATAAAGCACAAAACGGTCATACCCCCGGGCAAGCCCTAAGCGGACAGCCAGCATGGCATCTGTATCGTCCTTTTCCACCGGGGAAACCTTTGCCCCCTCCGGCACATAGCCCAAAGAGTCAAAATCCCCCAAAATCACCTGCGCAGAAACGCCCCACTTTTCGGTGTGGGAAAGGCCTCCGTCGGCAGCAATGACCAAGTCTTCCTCTCCGATGGGCAAAGGCGGCAATTCCATTTTTCCGGCGCAAAAAATCACACATTTTTTCACGGCAAAGCCCTCTTTCTTTTTCTTGCCTTCATTATACTTCCTTTTTTTCTTAAAAACAATAGTCCATCGCGTGTTCTTACACGCGAAACTAAGTTTGCCCTTTGTCAAAGTGGCAAACTTAACTTCACTGCACGCCAAAGCGAGCAACTTCACTGTGCGTTGCACAACTTCACTTTCGCTGTGGCGAAAACTTCACCAAGAAAGGAAAGAGCAGATGCACAAGTTTTTGCATCTGCTCTTTTGCTTCATTGTTGTACCTCATAAAGAGGCTTAATCTTATTTTTGTAGATACGGCGGTACAAAATCAAAATCACCAGCAGGCTGAACACTTCCGCAATGGGGAAGGCCATCCAAACAGTATTGATCTGCCCTGTCAGACTCAAAAGCCATGCCACAGGCAAAAGAACCAGCAACTGCCGGCACAAAGAAGAGATGGTGGAGTAGATGCCCACACCCAGGGCCTGGAAGCTGGCACTTAGGGCAATGCCCACAGCCGCCATAGGGAAGCTTAAGCAGATCGTCCGCAGCGCAACAGCGCCCATTTCCACCAAAGCCGCAGCATCGGCCTGGTTTTCGCTGGCAAAGAAGCCCATCAGGGTCTCGGGGATCAGCAGAAAAGCTGCCATACCGATGAGCATCAGCACAAGAGCCGTCAGCAATGTCAGTTTCAGCGCCCCGGTGATCCGCTTAGGCTGCCGCGCGCCATAGTTGTAGGCCACAATGGAAATACAAGCGTTGTTCAGACCGAACACCGGCATAAACACAAAGCTTTGCAGCTTGAAGTAAAGGCCGAAAACCGCAGAGCCCACAAGGCCCAGTGTGCCAAATCCCAAAAGGATCTGGTTCATGCCGAAATTCATCACAGAGCCAATGGCCATCATCAGTACAGAGGGAATACCCACAGAAAGAATGAGCCGGATGATTTCCCGATCTGGCCGCAGGTACTTCAAGCCAAACTGCACGTCCGGGTTCCGGGTCAAATTGAAAATAACAGCCATAATGGCCGCCACCCACTGACCGATAACCGTTGCCACCGCCGCACCGGCGATACCCATAGGGGCGATGCCCAGAGGCTCAAAGCCGAAAATGAACAGAGGGTCTAAAAGAATATTTAGAATGGCGCCGGTGCCCTGGGTAAACAGGGTGTAAATGGTTCTGCCGGAGGCCTGCAAAAGCCGCTCGCCCATCACTTCTACAAAGATACCCAAGGTCCAAATGCAGCAGATGGAGGTGTAGGCGCTGCCCCCATCCACAACGGCAGCCACATCGGTCTGCATGGCATAGAAGGGCCGGGAACCGAAGATGCCGAAGGCCATAAACAGCGCCACAGCAATGCACATCAGGAAGATGCCGTTGCCTGCGGCCCGGTTGGCTTTCTCCCGGTTCCCCTCACCCAAGGACTTGCTCAGCAGGCTGTTCATGCCCACAGCAATGCCGGTGGAAAAACCGATTTGCAAATTCTGAATGGGGAAGGCAAGGCTCAGGCAGGTGACCGCCTCGGTGGAGATCTTTGCCACATAAATGCTGTCCACAATATTATATAAGGCCTGTACCAGCATGGAAAGGGCCAGGGGCAGGGCCATGCCGAAAAGCAGCCGGCCCATTGGCCGGGAACGCATTTTATTTTCTTCTAAAACTGGGGTTTTTTCCATGTATTTCATCCTTTTTCTTAACAATCCGCTTTAGTATAAAGGAATTTTCCCGAAAATGCAACTGGAAAATTGTAAATTTACAAAAATACGGCACCGCAAACGCGGTGCCGTAAAGATGCTTTCTTACAGGTAAGCCTTTACCTTATCGGATGCCTGGGCGGGATCGTCAGAAACGGTGACGGTGATGTTCATGTTGTTTGCTTCTGCAAAGGCAGCGCACCACACGATGAAGTCTTCACCGGCTGCCCGGTCAGCACCGATGGTCTTATACAGATTGTCGATGTACACATTGGTAATATCGTAGTTACCTGCGTGCAGGCCGCTCAAAAAGTCCTTCAGCATATCGGGGTTGGAAATGCCGTACTCTTTGGAGTCTACCAGGCGAACACGGTAGTTTACATCATAGGTCAGTTTCTTGCCGTACTCGATGCATACCACATCGCCGCTGGCGGAAGCAACAGCCTCATTGATGGAATCAATCATTTTCTTGGTCTTGCCGGAGCCCTTCAGGCCCATAATAACATTAATCATAGGAAAAAACCTCCTTGCTTGGTATGATTACATTTTACCAGTTAGCCGTAACTTTTGCAATACCTAATTATAGGTTTTGCAAAGTTTTTTACTTCTCGTAGCCGGGCTTGCCCAGAAGCTGGAACATATTGCGCTTATAGAACTCAACGCCGGGCTGATTGAAGGGGTTTACCCCCAGCATATAGGCGCTGACACCGCAGGCAAGTTCAAAGAAGTAGAACAGTTCGCCCAGCTTGGCGCTGTCCAGTTCGCCCACATCCATTGTGATAACCGGCACATTGCCATCCACGTGAGCGGCCAAAGTGCCCAGGTAGGCCTTCTCATCCACGAAGTCCAGAGTCTTGCCTTCCAGGTAGTTCAGGCCGTCCAAATTCTTGTAGTCGCCACCGATAACCATCTTGTTTTCGGGGGCATCGAAACGGACCATCGTTTCAAAGATGTTCCGCTCGCCCTGCTGGATCATCTGGCCCAGGGAGTGCAGGTCGGCAGTGAATTCGGCGGTTACGGGGAAGATGCCCTTGCCGTCTTTGCCTTCGCTTTCGCCGAAGAGCTGCTGCCACCAGCCGCCCATCATACGGAAGCCGGGCTCGAAGGATTCCAGAATTTCAATGGCCTTGCCACCCCGGTACAAAAGGTTACGGGTAGCGGCATAGAGCCATACAGGGTTTTCAAAGGAACGGATGTCATAGTCTTTCTTGGCCTGGGCGGCGCCCCGCATTACTTCCATAGGATCAATGCCGGCAACTGCCATAGGCAGAAGGCCAACGGCGGTCAGCACGCTGTAACGGCCGCCAACATTGGGAGGAATAACGAAGGTCTCCCAGCCTTCTTCCGTAGCCATCTGCCGCAGAGCGCCCTTGCAGGGGTCGGTAATGGCATAGGTGCGCTTCTTGGCTTCTTCCGTGCCATACTTGCGCTCCAGCATCCAGCGCAGAGCACGGGTTGCAATGGCGGGCTCAGTGGTGGTGCCGGACTTGGAAATAATGGCAATGGAGAAATCCTTGCCTTCCAGCAGGCGCTGCAGTTCGTTCCAGGCACGGGTGGACAGGCCGTTACCGGCATAGTAAATCTGGGGGTTGCCCTTGCCCTTGCCGATATTGTGGTTAGTGCCCTGCAATAGTTCGATAGCAGCCCGGGGGCCCAGATAACTGCCGCCAATGCCGATAACCACAAACACATCGGAAGTTTCCCGGATGCGCTTTGCGGCGGCGCGGATGCGGCGGATTTCATCGGTTTCTTCCTCTGTGGGCAGGTTCAGCCAACCCAGAAAATCATTGCCTTCACCGCTTCCTTCGGTGAGCATCTGGTGGGCGGCAAAGACTTCCTTCTCCGTAGCCAGCAGGTCCGGCAGAGAGAATTGACCCCACACATTGGAAATGTCAACTTTAATCATAAATGTATGTATTCCTTTCGTTTTCATTTTTGTTTTTTATATGTTACCGCAAAACTGGGAAAAGCGCAAGAGAAATTCCAAAAACTTTCTGTAAAAAAAGAAATTTCCTTTGCTTTGCTATAGCAAAAACCAAGGTTTTCTGCTATAATGGGTGCAAATATGGGCTTGTCACAAAGAGCAAGCAAGAAAGGACACAGTATGAAATACGGATTTGGTGTGGATTTGGGCGGCACCACTGTAAAAATCGCCTATTTTGAAGAAAACGGCAATATGCTTTCCAAGTGGGAAATTCCCACCGACTTGCAAGAACAGGGCAAAAATATCCTGCCGGATATCGCCGCCTCCCTTTTAGGTTACATAAAGGAAAACAGCATTCCTATGGATAGCCTTTTAGGCATCGGCATCGGCGTTCCCGGTCCTGTCAGCCCGGAGGGAATTGTAAACCGGTGTGAAAACCTGCGCTGGGGTGTTTTTAATGTAAATGAAACCCTGAGCCGGCTTACCGGGCTTCCTGTGCGTGCCGGCAACGATGCCACTGTGGCGGCTTTGGGCGAATGCTGGAAAGGCGGCGGCCAGGGCTGCAAGAATATGATTATGGCCACTTTGGGTACCGGTGTTGGCGGCGGTATTGTAGTAAACGGGCAAATTCTTTTGGGCGCTCACGGCGCTGCCGGTGAAATCGGTCATATTGTGCTGAACCGGGAGGAAACCGAGCCCTGCAACTGCGGCAAATACGGCTGTGCCGAGCAGTACTGCTCCGCCACCGGTGTCGTGCGGGTTGCCAAGCGCACTTTGGCCGCTACCGATGCACCCTCTGCCCTCCGGCAGATTGAAAATCTGACCTGCAAGGATGTATTTGACTGCGCCAAGGCAGGCGATGCTGTTGCACAGCAGGCTTTGGAGAAGGTTTACGCCTACCTGGGCGAGTTCCTCGGCAACCTGTGTGACACCACCAACCCGGAGCGGATTGTGCTGGGCGGCGGTGTAAGCAAGGCAGGCGATGTTCTGCTCAAGGGTATCCGTCCCTATTTTGATAAGTTCGTCTTCCACGCCAACCGGGATGTGGAATTTACCCTGGCTTCCCTTGGCAACGATGCCGGTGCCTACGGCGCATTTAAGCTGATTTTGGATGCCGTCGGTTGACAAAATACCCGATATGGAGTATATTCAACCTGTTGCGTTGTCACAAAACGCAGCATTTTACATATCTTGATGCAAAGGAGCGATTCTATGCGCACCAGTGGTATTCTGATGCACATTTCCTCCCTGCCCAGTCCCTATGGCATTGGCACTTTGGGCAAAGAGGCCTACCGCTTTGTAGATTTTTTAGAAAGAGCAGGCCAGAAAAACTGGCAAATCCTGCCCCTTTCTCCCACCGGCTTCGGTGACTCCCCCTATCAATCCTGTTCTGCTTTCGCCGGCAACCCCTTCTTTATTGATCTGGACCGGCTGGTAGAGCGCAACTATATCACCCGAGAGGAAATCACCGCCCTTCACTGGGGCGATAACCCTTCCCAGGTAGATTACGATGTGATTTATCACAACCGGGATAAAATTCTTCGGCTGGCATTCTCCCGTTTCCAGGTAAAGGAAACTTATGTGAGTTTCCTGCGTAAAAACGGCGACTGGCTGTGGGACTACTCCCTTTATATGGCCCTGAAGAACGCCCACAACGGCGCCCCCTGGTACACTTGGGAAGACAAACTGAAGCACCGGGATGCGGACGCCCTGTGGCAAGCCCGCCAGGAGTTGAAAGAAGAAATTGAATACCACTGCTTCTGCCAGTATCTGTTCCATCGGCAGTGGAAAAAACTGAAGGCCTACGCCCAGGAAAAAGGCATCCGCATCATCGGAGATGTGCCCATCTATGTGCCTTTGGACAGCGTGGAAGTTTGGGCTGACCCGGAAATGTTCTGCCTGGATGCCTCCCTTCGTCCGGAAGCGGTGGCTGGTGTACCCCCGGATGCCTTCAGTGAAGACGGCCAGCTTTGGGGTAACCCCCTCTACCGTTGGTCTGCCCACGAAAACGACGGCTTTGCCTGGTGGATTCGCCGGCTGAAAGCCGCAACCAAGCTTTACGATGTGATCCGGCTGGATCACTTCCGGGGTTTTGAAGCCTACTGGGAAGTCCCTTACGGAGCAGAATCCGCCCGGGGCGGCAAGTGGGTGAAAGGCCCGGATATGAAGTTTATTGAGGCCATCCAAAAGGCTTTGCCCCAAACGGCCTTTATTGCGGAAGATTTGGGCGTTATCACCCCGGAAGTCCGCAAAATGAAGGAAGCGTCCGGTTTCCCCGGTATGGCTGTGCTGGAATTTGCCTTTGCCTCCCGCACCCCCTCTTCCTACCTTCCCCATAACCATACCCCCAACACGGTCTGTTATATCGGCACCCACGACAATCCCTCGATGACCCAGTGGCTTCGGGAAAGCGATCCCGACTGCAAAGCCTATGCCACCGAATATATGGGTCTTTCCGAAACAGAAGGCCTTGTTTGGGGCACCATCCGCACCGCCCTTTCCTCTGTTGCCAACCTGTGTATTTTGCAGATGCAGGATCTTTTGGGGGTGGAAGCCCGCATGAACCTGCCCGGCTCTTTCGGCGCACCCAACTGGTGCTGGCGAATGGGCGCAGACGGTTTAGATGACCGGATTGCGGATAAACTTTTCCATATGACAAAACTTTATGAAAGATAACTCTATGATTGGAGAAAAGACTATGCAAATCAACTGCCTGAACATTCTGAAATGGACTGAGGCACAACTGAAATACACCCACGACGTTTCCCTGCAGGAAGCATCTGCCCAGGAACTGCATCAGGCTCTGGGTCAAGCGGTGATGACCGCCATCAGTGACAACTGGAACCATTCCAAGCACACCCGTATGCCCCAAAGAAAGGCCTACTACTTCTCTGCCGAATACCTGATTGGCCGGCTGGTATACGCCAACTTGTTCAATCTGGGCATTTTGGACGAAATGAAGCAGCTCTTCGCCCAGCGGGGTGTGGACCTGGCCATCCTGGAAGACGTGGAGGATGCCGCTTTGGGTAACGGCGGCCTGGGCCGTCTGGCTGCCTGTTTCTTAGACTCTGCCGCCAGCACCAATATCCCCCTGTCCGGCTACGGCCTGCGCTACCGCTTCGGTCTTTTTAAGCAGGGCATTGATGCACACGGAAGTCAGAAAGAAATGGCGGACGACTGGGCCAAATTCGGTGACCCCTGGTCCTACCGCCGGTATAACCACACAGTAAAGGCCCACTTTGCTGACCAGACTGTTTTGGCCGTTCCCTATGATGTGCCTGTGATCGGCTACGGCACGGATAATATCAACACCCTGCGTCTGTGGCAGTGCGAAGCCGAGGAAGAACTGGACTTCAACGCCTTTAACGACCAGGATTATCTGCGGGCTCTGACCCAAAAGAACCGGGCAGAAGACATTACCCGTGTTCTGTATCCCAATGACTCCACCTGGGAAGGCAGGCGCCTGCGGGTAAAGCAGCAGTATGTGCTGTCCTCTGCCTCTTTGCAGGATATGCTCCGCACCTATAAGAGCGCGCACGGCAACGATCTTTCCCACTTTGCCGACTTCTATGCCGTTCAGCTCAACGACACCCACCCGGCTATGTCCATTCCCGAACTGATCCGTCTTTTGATGGCAGAAGGCATGGACTTTGACAGCGCCTTTGCCATTGCCCAAAAGACCTTCTCCTACACCAACCACACCGTTATGGGAGAAGCTCTGGAAAAGTGGAATTTGGACCTGCTGCGCTCCGTTGTGCCGGAAATCGTAGACATTATCTGCCGGCTGGATGCCAAACTCCGCAATGAACATCCCGGCCTGTTCATCGTCCAGGATAACACCGCCCATATGGCAAACCTGAGTGTGTATGTGGGAAGTTATGTAAACGGCGTGGCCGAAATCCACTCCCAAATTCTGAAGGACGATCTGTTCGCCCAGTGGTATGCTGTATACCCCGAGCGTTTCCAGAACAAGACCAACGGTGTTACCCCCCGTCGCTGGATGGGTCTTTGCAACCCGGAACTGAGCCAGCTCATTAAGTACCGGGTAGGCGGCGACTTCCTGAAGGACCTGAATAAGCTTGCCAAGCTGAAGCCTATGATTGATGACGATATGGTTCGCCAGTTCAACGCCATCAAGCACCAGAAAAAGGAACAACTCTGCCAGATGATTGCCAAGCACGAGGGTGTGGCCCTGAACCCGGAGTTTATGTTCGATGTGCAGGTAAAGCGGCTCCACGAGTACAAGCGGCAACTGATGAACGCCCTGTCCATTGCGGATATCTACTTCCGGCTGAAGAACGGTGAACTGCCTGACTTCCACCCCACCGTATTCCTCTTCGGCGCAAAGGCCGCTCCCGGCTACGCCCGGGCCAAGGCAGTTATCCGGTATATTAACCGGCTTGCCAAACTCATTAACAACGACCCGGAAGTTTCCGGCAAGATGAAGGTCATCTTCGTGCAGAACTATAACTGCTCCTACGCAGAGTCCATCATTCCTGCCGCCGACGTTTCCGAGCAGATTTCCCCTGCAGGTACAGAAGCCTCCGGCACCGGCAATATGAAGCTGATGCTCAACGGCGCTGTAACCCTTGGCACTTTGGACGGCGCCAATGTGGAAATCGTCAAGGAAGCCGGTATGGAAAACAACTATATCTTCGGTGCTACTGTGGAAGAAATCAACGCCATTAAGGATAGTTACTATCCCCGGGCCATTTACGACAGCAACCCCTACCTGCACCGGGCCATCGACACACTGGTAGACGGCACCGTTCCCACCGATGACGACCTGCGGGATCTGTACCACGCACTGCTGGATGGCACCCACTGGCACAAGGCTGACCACTACTTCGTGCTGAAAGATTACGAAAGTTATATGAACGCCAAACTGCAGGTCAACCGCGACTATGCAGACCGGCTGAATTTCGGCAGAAAGTGCCTGATGAATGTGGCAAGCGGCGGCAAGTTCTCCTCCGACCGGACCATTGCCCAGTACGCAGAAGAAATCTGGCACGTTACTCCCACACAATACTAATACAAAAACGCACCTGCAAATTGCAGGTGCGTTTTTGTCGATATAAATCCCTTGCGGGATTTTCGATATGGGCTAACGCCCTCGATATAGGCTTCGCCTTCGATATGCCCTGTAGGGCGAGGGGATTTATAGCGACCTTGTCACGAAGTGACATATGGAATGCCAAAGGCATATATCGCTTTTGCCGATAGGCAAAAATATTGAGTTGCAAAGCAACATATCGACAATGCTTTATCCATTCATCTTTCTGCTGCTTGCGCAATCTCTGCTTCTGTTTCGGCGGTTATATATTTGCCGAAAACTTGGGAGTCCCGATGGGGAAGGTAGCCCAGGTCTTTATAACCCAACTTCAAAAGCAGGCCCATACTTGCTTGGTTTTCAGGGTCTGTAAAGCAGATAAACTCCCAGTCAGGATACCGCTGATGCAAATGTTCCATAAGGCAGGACAGCGCTTCAAAGGCATAGCCCTTCCGGTGGTGCTTATAGGAGAAGGTGTAGCCAAAACTGAAGGTTTCCTCGCTGGGCATTACCACGATTTCCCCAAGCAGTTCGTCGGTTTGCTTGTCCGCAACCGCCAAAAGGCAAGGATTTTCGGTGGAAAGGAAATCGTTTTTCCGTTTTTCCACCAAGGCTGCAATGCCTTCATAGTCTTTGGTTTGTCCCCGCTGATACCGGGCGCAAATGGGGTTATTGCGATAGTCATAGATAGTAGCAGCATCCTCCGGCTTCACATTCCGAAGAACCAGCCGCTCCGTTTCCAGAAATACCATATGCCCACCTCCTTTTATCCATTGTAGCATACCTAAAAGGAAAAGCACCCTTCTGGGGTGCTTTTCCTTTTGGTACGGGCGACAGGACTTGAACCTGCACGGAAATCCATTGGAACCTAAATCCAACGTGTCTGCCAATTCCACCACGCCCGCGAATACTTAGTTGAAAGTTGAAAGTGTAAAGTGGATAGTTAATTCTCTTTAGCGGTCTTTACGCTGGCAACCAGCATTTTTTCAAGTTCGACACAATCTGAGAAAACAGAGCGATATTCCTGCTCCGACAAATATCCGGTTGCAGACATAAGTCTGATCCAATATTTCGTTTCCGTCGTTTCTTTCAGCGCAATGCTCAGCTTGGAAACGAAATCTGCCTTGCTCTGGGCCTGCTGTGCTTCAGCAACATTCGCACCGATGCTAGTTCCGGAGCGCAGGAGCTGCTTGGAAAGGGTATATTCTTTTTTTGTGCTGCGAAGGTATTTGCATAGGTTGACTGTTCGTATTGCAAATTGAAAACTTTTGTGTGCAAGAACACTCTCCATAGTTTTCCTCTTTCCACTTTCCGTTTTCCCCTTAACGTATGCTTTGCCATTCTATCACGGCAAGAAGAAAATGTCAACGGGAAAGCAGCCCCGCTGTTTTGCTTGATTTTTACAGGTTTTGGGAGTATAATGTACTGTAGAGTTTATTACACCCCTGCAGTTGGAGGGAAAATATGAAAAAAATCGGTGTTTTAGGTGCCGGTACCTGGGGCATGGCGTTAGCCCGGATGCTCTGCAAGAACGGTCACCAAGTTACCATATGGTCTGCCTTGGAGCAGGAAGTGGAAGAATTTTCCGCAACCCGGCGGCATCCCAACCTGCCCGGTATGGAAATTCCCCAGGAAATCGGATTTACAAAGGATTTAGCGGAACTTTGCCGGGATAAGGACCTTCTTTTGTTCGCTGTTCCTTCTGTCTTTGTGCGCTCCACCGCTAAAAAGGCCGCTCCCTATATTGCCCCCGGGCAGCTGATTGTGGATGTGGCAAAGGGCATCGAAGCAGATACCCTTATGACTATGTCCCAAATCATTGCCGATGAATTGCGCGACCCCACCGCAAAAATTGTGGCCCTTTCCGGCCCCACCCACGCAGAAGAAGTGGCAAAGGATATGCCCACCACCATTGTTTCTGCCTGTGAGGATATGGACGCCGCCCGGCAAGTGCAGGAAATTTTTGCCGGTACTTGCATGCGGGTTTACACCAACCCGGATATTTTGGGTGTGGAACTGTGCGGCGCGCTAAAGAATGTGATGGCCCTTGGCTCCGGCATCGCCCTTGGCTTAGGCTTCGGTGACAATGCCAAAGCCGCCCTCATTACCCGGGGTATGGCAGAAATTGTCCGTTTGGGCCGGGCGATGGGTTGCCAGGAGCAAACCTTCTACGGTCTTGCCGGCATTGGCGACCTGATTGTTACCGCCACCAGCATGCACAGCCGGAACAATCGCTGCGGTATGCTCTTGGGCCAGGGCATTGCCCCCCAGGAAGCGGTAAAACAGGTAGGTATGGTAGTTGAGGGCATTCACGCACTGAACGCGGCCATGCTTTTGATGGAAAAATACGGCGTAGATATGCCTATTGCCTCTGCCGTGAATGCGGTAGTAAATAAGGGGGCTGATCCCAAAGCGGAAGTGCTGCATCTGATGGAGCGGGAAATGCGCCCGGAAACAGATTTTTAAGAACGGAAGTAATCGTATGCAATATGATGTTATTATTGTGGGCGCAGGCCCCGGCGGTATTTTCGCCGCCTATGAATTGGTGCAGTGCCGTCCCGACCTGAAAGTAGCCGTCTTTGAGGCTGGCCACCCCTTAAACCGCCGCAACTGCCCCATTGATGGGGACAAAGTGAAGTCCTGCATTCGCTGTAAATGCTGCTCTATTATGAGCGGGTTTGGCGGTGCCGGTGCTTTCTCCGATGGCAAGTATAATATTACCAACGATTTTGGCGGCACCCTTTATTCCTACATTGGTAAGAAAAAGGCGCTGGATTTGATGCACTATGTGGACCAAATCAATCTCCGCTTTGGCGGAGAAGGCACAAAGCTTTACTCCACCGCCGGTTCCCGGTTCAAAACCCTTTGCATTCAAAACGATTTGCACCTGCTGGACGCTTCCGTCCGGCATTTGGGTACGGACATTAACTATGTGGTGCTGGAAAACCTGTATGCCCATCTGAAAGACCGGGTGGAATTTTTCTTTGATACCCCGGTGGACCGGTTGGAAGTCACCCCGGAAGGCTACAATGTTTACTGCGGAGAAACTGCCTATTCCTGTGAAAAGTGTATCGTTTCCGTAGGCCGCATCGGCAGCAAGTGGATGGAAACGGTCTGTAAGGACCTGGACATTCCTACCAAGTCTAACCGGGTGGATATCGGCGTGCGGGTAGAACTGCCTGCCCCTGTTTTTGCCCATCTGACCGACGAACTTTACGAAAGCAAAATCGTTTACCGCACCCAAAAGTACGGCGATTTGGTCCGCACCTTCTGTATGAACCCTAAGGGCGCTGTGGTAAACGAAAACACCAACGGCATTATCACCGTCAACGGCCACAGTTATGAAGACCCTGCCAAGCAGACGGAAAACACCAACTTTGCCCTGCTGGTTGCCAAACACTTCTCCGAGCCTTTCAAAGACTCCAACGGCTACGGTGAATCCATTGCCCGCCTTTCCAATATGCTGGGCGGCGGTGTTATCGTTCAGCGCTTTGGCGATCTTATTCGCGGCCGCCGTTCCACCCCCAATCGTATTGAGGAAGCCTTTATTTCCCCCACCCTGAACGCCACCCCCGGCGATTTGAGCCTGGTGCTTCCAAAGCGACTCCTGGACGGCATTATCGAAATGATTTATGCCTTGGATAAAGTGGCACCCGGCACCGCCAATGACGACACCCTTCTTTATGGCGTAGAAGTAAAATTCTACAATATGGAAGTGGAGGTAAACGAAAAGTTAGAGTCCCGGTATAAGGGCCTTTACATCATCGGCGACGGCAGTGGCATTACCCACTCCTTGTCCCACGCCTCCGCCAGCGGCGTTCACGTTGCCCGGGATATTGCGCAAAACTAAGTTTGCCCTTGCGGGCAAATGAAGTTGCTAACGCAGTTTTGAAACTCCACAAACACGACACCACCTGAATTCTTCTTCGGGTGGTGTCGTTTTATTGTGCCGCCGTGTTTTCCTTTTTGCAAATTATTGTTTTCCTTGTTGACAAGCAGGAACACGGGTGCTATAATGAGCGGGAATTGTTCAAAAATCACAGATGTTCCCATTATTTTTGAACGCAAGAAGTCGCAAATGCCCCGAGATTTTCCTTCTTTTGGGAGTAATTTCTTTCCCCTTCTCTGCGTTTGTTAAATTTGTGAACAAATCCAGTTTCAAGGAGGAAACCAATATGGACAACAATCAACCTACCCTGCGCAAACAGCTCAATCCCTTAAACGTTTGGGCTATTGCCTTTGGCTGTATCATCGGCTGGGGCTCTTTCATCAACCCCGGCAAAAAGTTCCTGCCCAACTCCGGCGTAGCCGGCACCGCCATTGCCATGATTTTGGGCGCTCTGGTTATGGTTATCATCGCCTTCAGCTATGCCTATATGGTACCCAAGTACCCCAAGGCCGGCGGCGAATTTACCTTTACCAAAGCCTGTTTCGGCAAGATTCCCGCCTACATCTGCGGCTGGTTCCTGGTAGCCGCTTACCTTACCAATGTGCCTATGAACTCCACCGCCATCGGCTTGATCGTAGACGGTCTGGACGGCTCTGCCAACATCTTAAAGTTCGGCTTCTCCTATTCCATAGCCGGATTCCAGGTCTATTTGGGTGAAATATTGCTGGCATCGGGTATATTGATCCTGTTTGGCATACTGAACCTGATCGGTGTAAAGAAAGCCGGCTACGTGCAGACGACTCTTGCCGCCCTGCTGGTAGGCTCTGTGTTGGTGCTGACCGTTTCTGCCATTCTCTCTCCCAAGACCAATTTTGAAAATATGGCACCCATTTGGGGTTTTGACAAGTCCGGCGCTGTGGAAGCCATGACAAACGGCACCTATCAAAGCATTGACCAGTTCGCCAAGGGCGGTACTGCAGGCATTTTATCCTCTGTGCTGGCTACCTTTGCCATTGCACCCTGGGCCTTTGTCGGTTTTGACACCATTCCTCAGGCCGCAGAAGAATTCAAATTCTCCTATAAAAAAGTCTCTTTCATTATGATTATCGCCATTGCCTTCGGCGCATTTGTGTACACCGCAAATAACACCATCGCCGCTGCTGCCCTTTCTAACTGGCCTGAACTGATTGTGGAAGCAGAGTCTACCCCCTGGCTGCTGCTGGCTGCCGCTGAATATCTGCTGGGCACCCCCGGCAAAGTTCTGGTGGGCGTTGCTGTTTCCTGTGCGGTTCTTTCCGGCATTATGGGCTTCTATATGGCCTCTTCCCGGCTGATGTATTCTATGAGCAAGGACGGCTATCTGCCCAAGTTCTTCGGTAAGCTGTCTGCAAAGTACGGCGTTCCCAGCAACGCTATGGTATTCTGCATTCTTATTTCCCTCTGCGGCCCCATCCTGGGCAGAGAAGCACTGGGTTGGTTTGTGGATATGTCCGCCATCGGTGCATCCATCGGCTTTGGCTTTACCTGCCTTTCCACTTTGGTAACCCTGAAACGCAGTGGGGAGAAAAAACCCTTTGTGCAGATTATGGCCATTTTGGGCGCAATGTTCTCTATTATGTTTATGGTGCTGCAGCTGATTCCCATTCCCGGTCTGCAGGGCGTCCATTTTGTTGATGAGTCCTACATTATGCTGGTAGTTTGGATTGTGTTGGGCATCGTCTTCTATCTGCTGCGCGGCAAGCGTTTTGATGCTGCTGAAAAATAAGGAGTAAAGACAAATGCAAAAGAAAGAATTTGCGGTCCTGGCTTTGCTGGAACAAAGCACCCAGGCCCTTACCCAAAGACAAATCACGGCCGAATTGGGCTTTTCCGTTGGCTCTGTAAACAAAATCGTGAAAAAACTGACCGACGAAGGCCTGATGGCACACGGCCGGATCACCCCCGCCGGCGTGGAGGCTCTGGAGCCCTACCGGGTAAAGCGGGCCATTTTCCTGGCTGCCGGTTTCGGCTCCCGGATGGTGCCCCTGACCTTTAATACCCCCAAGCCCCTGGTTCGTGTTCACGGCGTTCGTATGATAGATACCCTGCTGGATGCCGTTGTGGCTGCCGGCATTCCGGAGGTTGTCATCGTCAGAGGTTACCTCGGCGAGCAGTTTGACCAACTGCTGTACAAGTATCCCATGATCAAATTTATGGAAAACCCCATGTACAATGAAGCCAACAACATCTCTTCTGCTCTGGTTGCCCGGTATCTGTTCCAAAATGCCTATGTGCTGGAAGCCGACCTGGTGCTTTCTAATCCCAAACTGATCCGCAAGTACGAATATTCCACCAATTTTATGGGTATTCCTGTGGATGTCAGCGACGATTGGTGCCTGTACACCGATAAGAACGGTTATGTTATCAAAGAAGCCGTAGGCGGCACCAACTGCCACCAAATGGTGGGTATCTCCTACTGGGATGCCACCGATGGGGCAAAACTGGCCAACGACCTGGAAGAAGTTTTCCGTAGCCCCGGCGGCAAAGAGCGCTACTGGGAGCAAGTGCCTATGCACTATAAGAAAGAAAACTATAAGGTTTCCATCCGGGAATGCACTGCCCAGGACATTGTGGAAATTGACTCCTACAAAGAACTGAAGCAAATCGACCCCCTCTACGCCGACTGATGAAAACAGCTCCTTTTATGAAAAAAGGAGCTGTTTTTCTATAGACAAACCACAAAATATTCTTTATAATGGAATTTGCGGGGTATGGGTTATGGCCCGGCCTCAGCCTAAAACGGAGTGTGTTTACTATGAAACTTATTATTAAGAATGATTATGAAGCTATGTGCGCCTGGGCTGCAGAGCACATTGCCAATGCCATTATGAGCCACAAGGAAGACCGTCCCTTCGTGCTGGGCCTGCCCACCGGTTCTTCTCCCCTGGGCGTATACAGACGGCTCATCGAAATGAACAAGGCCGGCAAGGTGTCCTTCAAGAATGTTATTACCTTTAATATGGACGAGTATGTGGGTCTGCCCCGGGAGCACGACCAGAGCTACTGGTACTTTATGCACGATAACTTCTTTAACCATATCGACATCCCTGCCGAAAACATCAATATTCTCAACGGTATGGCAGAAGATCTGGAAGGCGAGTGCGCCCGTTATGAAGAAAAGATCGCTGCCTGCGGCGGCATTGACCTGTTCCTGGGCGGCAGCGGCGTTGACGGCCATATTGCTTTCAACGAGCCCCTTACTTCCCTGGTCTCCCGGACCGGCATCCGCGCCCTGACCGAGGACACCCTGATTGATAACTCCCGTTTCTTTGGCGGCGACCCCAACAAGGTTCCCAAGACTGCCCTGTCCGTTGGTGTTGGCACTGTTTGCGACTCCAAGCAGGTTCTTCTGCTGATCTCCGGCCACAACAAGGCCCGGGCTCTGCGCCACTGTGTAGAAGGCGGCGTTGACCACGCCTGGACCATCAGCGCCCTGCAGCTCCACCCCGATGGCATCGTTGCCTGTGACGAAGCCGCCTGCGGCGAACTGAAGGTGGATACCTACAAGTACTTCAAGGAAATCTATAAGGACGAAAAGTAAGCCTAGCAACGGTAACGCCCGGAGGGAGATCCTCCGGGCGTTCTTTACTGTATGGACGCAGCCAATGAAGAGCGGGGCTTTATCGTACCATGGTGGGATCACACAAGGGAGCCCCGGCATTTTGTTTTTACGGTTTTCGTTTCTGATTCGTAAGTCCAGCAATGTAATCCAAAGAAACACGGTAGAATTTTGCCAGTGTTATGGCATGGTGAAACGGTATCTCCCGGTCACCTCGCTCATATAGCGAATACTGCTGTGTGGTAAT
>JAZNZO010000087.1:0-19194 GCA_045594945.1 Faecousia sp. | reverse complement strand
AAAACAAAACCGGGACGCATCTGCGTTCCGGTCGGCCCGATAAAAAACAAGTTTTTATCGGACTGGCAGAGGTCACTAAAGCCGTCAAGACAAGCAACTCGCCCCCGAAGTGTATGTAGATACTCGAAAGGGGCGAGTTGCGCAGTAAGTCAAAAAGCCTTGCGTAGCAAGCTCTTTTAACACTTCATCCGTCAAAAAACAGAGAATTTAGCCCCCTTCCACCAGGGAGAAGGATTTGTCAGAAAACATCACTTCATCCTGCTTTTTGACGATTGACGGCTTTTTTGACACTCTGAACGGAACGCATCTGCGTTCCGGTTCACAATCAATAGTACTGCTTGTCTACTTCAATGACTGTAAAGAAGTTGGGATTTTCACTCTGTACCAGCCGTGTAATCTCCTGCACCAGTTGCCGATCGCTCATGGGAAAGCGGAATGGGGTAACCACATCAAAAATCAGATTGGTATGGGTAGGACCTTTCACAATACGAAAATCATGGAGTGTCAGTCTTTCATCAATAGAAGCAAGGTATCCTTCCACCTTCCTCTTATAAACCTGGATTTCCGGATCTGCTACGCACACCGGGTCCATATGGATAACAGCACTGCAATGGAGAGTATCCCGAAGTTTATGCTCAATCAGGTCAATTTTATCGTGCAGAAGCAGGATATCCCCATCCGAAGGCACTTCCGCATGGAGAGAAATCAGCACTCTGCCAGGTCCGTAATTGTGTACAATCAAGTCGTGAATGCCGATAATATCCGGGTCAGCCATAACGATTTTTTCGATTTGCTCCACAAATAACGGATCAGGTGCCTGCCCCAACAGTGGATCAATGGTATCCTTTGCCGCCCGGATGCCTGCCAGGAACACCAGAACACCTACACCTAAGCCACAGTATCCATCCAAAGAAAGCCCGGTAAAGTGGGAAATCAAAGTACAGGCAAGGACTGCGCCGGTGGCAACCGCATCACTGATGCTGTCTGTGGCCGTTGCTTTCATTGCCGCTGAGTCCATCTTCTTGCCGTAACTATAATTGTAAATAGCCATATAGCCTTTTACCAACACAGATGCAGCCAAAATCGCTAAGACAAGGGGCGAAACCGCCAGGTCTTGCGGTGCCATTATCCGTTCCACAGCGCTCTTGGTAAGTTCAAATCCCATCAAAAGGATTAGCATTGCCACCACCATGCCGGCAACATACTCCATCCGCCCATGCCCAAAAGGATGCTCCGGGTCAGGCTTTTGCCCCGCCAAACGAAATCCAACCAAGGTAACCACCGAAGCGCCCCCGTCGGACAGGTTGTTAAAGGCATCCGCAGTAATTGCAACAGAGCCACTTATAAGCCCGGCTAAAAACTTTCCCGCAAACAGAAGAAAATTCAGCGCTATTCCCAGGCCGCTGCAAAGCATTCCATAGGCCTGCCGCACCCTGGGTTTTTCCATATTCTGTCTGTCTTTTATAAAAATCCTTGCAAGTAATCCAATCATTTCCTATCTCCCCCAATAAAAAACATCTGTGGAACAAACAAGTCCCACAGATGTGCTTTTGCTTTCTGCTGCCAAATGGCTGCTTGACTTTTTAGTCTTCCTGGTAAAGGCTTTCGTAGCAATACTTAATGATTGCGCCCCGGGTAACAATGCCGATAAATGTATCCTTATCGTCTACAACCGGCACAAAGTTCTGGCTGCTGGCCCGTTGAACCAAATCATGCATGCCGGTGGTGACCCTTACAGGAATATTATCTTTCCGCCGGGTAATCTCCATAATTCTTCGTGCTTCCGCCTGACGCATATCCATATAGCACATATTTTTCAGCGCCCAGAGAAGGTCGCCTTCTGTTAGTGTGCCCCGATATTCGCCCCGCTTAGAAAGAATGGGAAGAGCCGCATAGCCTGCGCTTTCCATTTTTTCCAATGCCTGCCGGATTGTATAATCGTCGTAAACGAAGGAACACATAGCCTTCGGTGTAAGGAAAAACAAGATATTGTTCATAAGTACTCCCTTTCAGGCATCTTCGCATCCGGGGGATGCCATTACTATTATAGCACAAAACTTATGGAAAAGGAGTGAATTTTCTTGGAACAAGCCTGTTCCCCTGCCGAAAAACAAGCCTATATTTTGTGCATAATGTACACTTCCAGGCAAATCGACCGTTTTTGCCAAAAGGGCGCTTGCACGCAGCAAGCGCCCTTTCAAAATCATTCCTCAGTAAAACGATCGAATAGGATGGTCTTGGAATTATCTTCCATAATTTCTTTGCCTTCCATACAGTCGGCAAACTGCTGGCCGGTCATGGTTTCCTTTTCCATGAGGAACGCAACCACATTGCGCAGTTTCTGCTCATCGTTCTTCAAGATGGTCCTGCAGTGGTCATAGGCCTTATCCATCAGTTTCTTCACTTCATCATCAATGGTACCAGCCACTTTTTCGGAGTAACTCTTGGTCTTTTCAAAGTCACGCCCGATAAACAGTTCGTCGCCACCGGTATAAGAGATTGCACCGATGTTTTCACACATACCGTAACGGCCCACCATATCCCGGGCCAATTTGGATGCCCGGTCAATATCGTTGGATGCGCCGGTGGAAATATCCTGCAGGAACAGGTCTTCTGCCACACGGCCGCCCAGCAAGCCCACAATTTTCTCGTACATTTCGTTGCGGGTCATATGGGTGGAATCTTCCTTAGGCATAGACCAGGTCAGCCCCAAAGCATTGCCGCGCGGAATGATGGAAATCTGGTGAACCGGATCATGGGTGGGCAGTCTGTACATTGCCACAGCGTGGCCTGCTTCGTGAACAGCAGTCATATACAGATCCTTCTGCAGTGCCACACGGCTACGCTTTTCAGGTCCTGCCACAATCTTCATCATGGCCTCATTCATATCCGCCATATTGAGCGCGGGCCGGTCTTCCCGGGCTGCCAAAATCGCCGCCTCGTTCAGAAGGTTGCTAAGGTCTGCACCCGTAAATCCGGAAGTTGCCAACGCAACCGTCCGCAGGCTGACCGTGTCATCCAGACACTTGCCCTTGGCATGAACCTTCAGGATTTCCTCACGCCCCTTTACATCCGGCAAACCCACGTGTACCTGCCGGTCAAAACGGCCGGGGCGAAGCAACGCCGGGTCTAAAATGTCGGGGCGGTTGGTAGCAGCCAGGACAATTACGCCCTCGCTGCGGCTAAAGCCATCCATCTCTACCAGCAATTGGTTCAGGGTCTGTTCCCGTTCATCGTGACCGCCTCCCAAGCCAGAACCTCTTTTCCGGCCCACAGCGTCAATTTCATCAATAAAGATAATGGAAGGGGCAATCCGCTTTGCCTGCTCAAACAAATCACGGACACGGCTTGCGCCAACACCCACATACATTTCCATAAAATCAGAGCCGGAAATAGACAGGAATTGGACCTTCGCCTCCCCCGCTACCGCACGGGCAAGCAGTGTCTTACCTGTACCGGGAGGGCCGGAAAGAAGCATACCGTGAGGAATTTTTGCACCGATTTTTGTGAACTTCCCCGGATTGCGGAGAAAATCCACCACTTCCTGCAGTTCCCGCTTTTCTTCATCCATGCCTGCCACATCCTGGAATGTGACAGCCTTACCCTCAGGGGCGCCGCTCATAGTGCGGGCCTTACCAAAGTTTGCCATCGGATTGGCGTTGCCTGCCCGGCCTGCCAAAATGACCCAAAGGATAATCAGCACAAGACCTGCCAGGATAATGGGCAGAATGAAGTCATAGGGAGACAGTTCTTTCTGTGCCACATAATTGTAACTTTTCAGTGTACCTGCCAAAACCTGACTGTCAAGTTCTGTTTGCATCTGGCTTAAAAAGCCTTCCGGGTCCGCAATAGAAGCGGTCAGGTTGGTCTTGCCATTCTCCGGCGCCTTTAGTTTCAAATAAATGGTGCTGCCCTCAATGTGGAAACTTTCCACCTTTTCACTGTAAATGAGGGATTTGATGTCAGAATAACTCAAATCATCCATTTTAGGATCAAAGGCGCCAAAAATCCAGGCCAGGAAAAGACCTATTACGGCGATATACAGGATAACACCGATTTTACTGCGTTTTTTCAAAATACCAATACTCCTTAATTCTCATAAACTTCCGGACGAAGGACGCCCACATAGGGCAAATTCCGGTAGTATTCGTTATAATCCAGACCATAACCCACAACGAAGACATCCGGCACTTCAAAGCCCACATATTGGGGCTTTACAGTAACTGTCGGATTTCTGCGGCTGGGTTTATCCAGCAATGTGCAAATTTCCAAGGAGGCAGGTTCCTTTTTCATTAAATGGTCATAGGTAAACTGCAAAGAATTGCCGGTGTCAAAAATGTCTTCCAGAATCACCACGTGGCGGCCTTTAATGTCTGTGGACAGATCCCGTTTAACCGTCATTGCGCCGGTAGAGTTGGTGCCACTGTAGGAAGAAATCCACATGAAATCGATTTGGCAAAAAGTGTTAATTTGCTTCACAATATCCGCAAAAAACAGCACAACGCCCTTCAGTACGCCTACAAAAACAGGGTTTTTGCCCGCATACTTTTCACTCAGTACTGATGCCAGTTCTTTGATACGGTTTTGCAGAACTTCCTCAGAAATCAGCACCTGTGCGATATCCTTTTCCATAATTGCCTCCTATGTTCTATCTATCTTTTCAAACCTTATCTCTATACCGGGCAAATTCCCGGCCAAATAACGAAAATTGCCGCCTATCCCCCAAACCCCAAGAACTTGTCCATCAGAAACAAGAACAGGGATACTGTCTCTTTCCCCTTTTGGAATTTTTCGGTCAACAAACAGGGACTTCAGGCTTTTTGTACCGCCGGAAAGGGTGATTGCATCTCCCGCTTTTCGGCTGCGGATGCAGATATTTTCTACAGGAGAAATCACAAACCGATCCGTCTTTTTAATAATCTCGGTGGCCGGCTCTGCCACAATACGAATGCCCAATTCCGGGTATTCAACTTTTCCCGGGCAAAGAAGAACTTTCTGCTCCAGTTGCGCTTCTTTTGGGGCTCTTTCCAGCCGGTCATATTTGCGCTGAAGTACAACGCCACCGGGAAAATCTCCTCTGGCAGAAGGGCTTTGAGAAAACACCAGTTCCTCTGCCAGTTGGATATGTGCCCTTTCGGGCTCCTTTACACCGCAATTTTCTAAAAATGCGGCCAAAATTCTTGCCCGTTGAGCAGCAGGCATTTGCCTCAATTCCAAAACGCACAGGCTATTTCCTGTTAATCGGGCAGTCAAAAGTGCCTCGTCTTCCCGCAATCCCAATGCCATTTGGGTGAGATTTTCGGAAAGTCGGGGATTTTCTTTTTTCAGCAATGGTATCACATAATGGCGCAGGCGGTTACGCAAAAAAGCATCCTCTTTATTGGTGCTGTCCTCCATATAGGAAATATGGTAGCTTTCCAAAAAAGCCAATACTTCCTCTCTTGTGACCGTCAGCATAGGCCTGATTCGCTTGCCCAGCACAGGGGAAATGCCACCTAACCCCTTCAGCCCTGTGCCCCGGATCAGGTGCATCAGCAGGGTTTCTGCGTTGTCATCTGCAGTATGGGCAGTGGCAATTTTTCCGGGAAGGCTCTCCAAAAAGCCATATCTTGCTTCTCTTGCAGCGGCCTCCAACCCCTTTTCCCCCGGTGTTACATTCTCCTCCCCTTTGTAAAGAGGAATGCCGTATCCCTGGCAAAATGCTGTTACAAAAGCTTCATCCCGGTTAGATTCCTCACCCCGCAGATGATGGTTAAAGTGCGCTGCAGAAAGAGAAATCTGCAGTTTGTCTTTCAGTAGATACATCGCCCAAAGAAGCGCCATAGAGTCAGCTCCGCCGGACACTGCACAAATCACATTGTCCCCAGGCCTAACCATACCATACTGCTTCAAAAAGGCGCAGATCTTATTCACCATGTTTCCACTCCAAGTCCGTAAGGGTCTGGTACTGGGGAATCCACTGAAGTTTTACCGTACCCTGTTCACCGTGACGGTTTTTCGCCACGATACATTCCATAACACCCTGTTCAGCGGACTCTTTGTTGTAGTATTCATCCCGATAAAGGAACATCACTTCGTCAGCATCCTGTTCGATAGCGCCGGATTCCCGAAGGTCAGACAGCATCGGCCGCTTATCGGGGCGGCCTTCCGGGCCACGAGACAACTGACTAAGACACACCACAGGCACATTCAGTTCCTTGGCCATAATCTTTAGTGAGCGGGAAATTTCACTGACAACATTCACACGGCTGTCGCCGCCCTTACCGTAACCGGGGCCGTTCATAAGTTGCAAATAGTCCACAATCACAAGGCCCAAATTGTCCAGCCGGCGGCACTTGGCATTCATATCTGCCACTGTAATAGTAGGATTATCATCCACACGGATATCGGTTTGGCTCAAAGAGACCGCAGCCATACCCAGTTTGTTCCATTCTTCGTTGGTCAGTTTACCTGTAAGCAGTTTCTTGCCATCAACAAAACTTTCAATAGACATCAGGCGGGAAGCAAGTTGCTCTCTGGACATTTCCAAAGAGAAAATAGCCACCGTCTTTTTGCTCTTCTTCGCCGCATTCAAAGCAAGGTTCAGCGCAAATGCCGTCTTACCCATACCGGGACGGGCGGCAATCAGCGTAAGGTCCGACTTATTCAAACCGTTGATGGTCCGGTCCAAATCACGCAAACCTGTAGAAAGCCCGGGAATAGCGGAATCAGACTGGCTCAGTTCGTTCAACCGGTCAAAAACCTTGTGCATTGTCACGCCGATATGCTCCAAAGAGTCACCGGTTTCCCCCTTGCGAAGGGTATAAATCATCCGCTCCGCATTTTCCAGCAATTCGCTGGGGGTGCCTATTTGCTCCTGCACGGTCTTGATAATATTGGAACCTGCATCTGCAAGGCCGCGCAAAAGTGCCTTATCCTTGACGATATTGGCATACCGCACCGCATTGGCGGCAGTAGGCGTAATCTGCATCAGCTGCAGAATGTAATCCCGGGAATTGTCGTGATGTACACCGGTTTGAATCATTTTCTCCAATACAGTAACCGGGTCAATGGTTTCGGAGAAATTGAACATCGTATAGATTGTCTCGTAGATTTCCTGATTTTGCTTCAGGTAAAAATCCTCAGGCCGCAGAATGCCAATCACATCGGAAAGGCAACGGCTGTCAATCAGTATGGAGCCCAGTACCGCCTGCTCAGCCTCTAAAGAATGGGGCTGGACTTTGGCGCGCAATTCTTCGTCCATAGGGTCTCCTCCTTTGTAAGATAGAATAAACTTACGCTTCCTCGATCTTCACAGTCAAAGGTGCTGTAATTTCATAGCCCAGCTTGCAGTTGACTGTAAATGTGCCAACCGTCTTGATAGGGTCGGAAATTACGATCTTCCGCTTGTCAAGGGCAATGCCGGTCTTTGCCTTCAGGGCATCCGCAATTTCCTGGTTGGTCACAGAGCCAAACAGACGGCCTGCACCGCCGCCCTTGGCGGTGACTGTCAGCACCATTGCCCGCAGTTGCTTGGAAATATCCATAGCCTCGGCCTTCTCTCTGGCGATCCGTTCTGCTTCAGCCTTATCATTCATCTTCTTGGTGTTCATAGCATCCACAGTTGCCTCGATGGCAATCTTTCTGGGAAGCATATAGTTTCTGGCATAGCCGTCAGACACTTCCAGCATCTGACCCTTCTTGCCTTTTCCTTTAACATCCTGCAATAAAATAACTTTCATAATAGCTCCTTAAACCTCTTGATATTCAAAGTAAGTGTCGATGGATGCCACCAGTTTATCCAGGGCTTCCTTAATGGTCACACCGGTAAGCTGCGCACCGGCTGTTGCCGTATTACCGCCGCCGCCCAAGGGCTCCAAAATCATCTGCACATTGGCTTCGCCAATAGAACGGGCAGAAATGAAAACACGGTCCTCATCGGGATAGAGCACAAAGGATGCGGAAATACCGGAAATGTTCAGCAGCTCGTCTGCCGCCTGGGCCGCCAAAGCACGGGTAGTGCCGGTGGTAAGGGCCGCAACGGCAATTTCCTGCCGGTAAAGCCGGGCAGACTTAATGATTTGATACTTAGCCATCGTATCCTGGAAGTCGTTTTGCAGAAGTTTCTTTACTTCCACCGTATCGGCGCCCAGTTGCCGCAGGTAAGCCGCCGCCTCAAAGGTACGCTCACCGGTACGGACATTGAAACTCTTGGTATCCAGGAAGATACCGGCCATCAGGCTCTTAGCCTCAATGGGCAGAACATCCTTCTTCTCTACGGCATATTCCAGTAGTTCTGTTACCAATTCGCCGGTAGAAGACGCATAGGGCTCGTGCAGGTTCACCACAACAGGCTTAATATAGTCCGCCGCACGGCGGTGATGGTCTACCACGCAGATACTGGTAACAGCTTCCAAAAGGTTGCCGCACTCTACCTGATCCGGGCGGTTGGTATCCACCACAACCAGGGTGCTGCGGTTATCACACAGAAGCATGGCTTCCTGACCGGAAATAAACACATCCTTGTACTCCGGCACTTGCTGGATTTCTTCCAGAAGCCGTCCGGCAGCATTGTTTTCCATATCAATAACAATATAGAAAGGCTTTTGCTTCTTCCGGCACAGGCAGGCAATACCCATCGCGCCGCCCACAGCATCAAGGTCTGCATTTTTGTGGCCCATAATAAACACTTTGCTGCTTTGGCCAATCAGTTCCATAATGGAGTTGGCTGTCACACGGGAACGCACCTTGCTGCGATGGTCCGCTTCCTTGGTGCGGCCGCCGTAGAAACTAAAGTTCAGACGGTCCTTAATAACTGCCTGGTCACCGCCTCGGCTAAGAGCCATTTCGATGGATAGTGCGGCAAATTCAAAGCCTTCTTCAAAGTTTTCAGCATCCACGCCCAAACCAAAGGAAATGGAAGCAGACAGACCGGAGGGGTTGGTGATATCGTGAATATCCTCCAAAAGAGAGAACTTATCGTCAATGGCCCGCTTCAAATCCCGCTTTTCAAACACAAACACAAAGCGGTTCTTCTCCAGCCGGCGCAAAAGGCCGTGATAACTCTCTGTCCATTTTGTAAGCACATCATTGATCTTGGCATTCATCAAAGAGATGGCGCCTTCGGTCAAATTCTTGGTCAGTTCCTCATAGTTGTCCACCAAAATGATGGATACCACCGGCCGGGAGCGGATATACTCATCCCGAACCTGGTAAAGTTCAGTCAAATCCGTAAAGTAGATAACGCCCAATCGGGTGCCTTCCATATCTTCGGCAACCAAGGTAGTGCCGTAAACACGGTAGCGGTGGCCCTGCAGTTTTACATCATAAGGATGCTCTGCCTTACCGGTAGACAGCCACTGGGTGGAAAACCCGGGTAAAATGTCCGTAATCCGCTTTTCGTCCATAGGGTCTTTATAGCCGCTGATTTGAGCAAAGGCATCGTTCGCAAAAACAACGCCGCCATCCACCAAGCGGAATGCCACCATAGGAAATGGCGGTTGGGCATTCTTGCCATCCGTTTCATCTAAGGTGCGATTGAGATAATTTTGCAATTCACGGCGCCGGCGGCCCTTAAACAGAAGCACAAGTCCCAGCAGAAGTGCAGAAAGGGCAAACTCAACACTTGCAAGCAGATAGTTGCCCGTAATCAATGCAGCTGCAGCAAACCCAAAAATCACCACGAAAAAGGCTGTGTATCTGGGCTGTAACAGCCATCTGAGTTTCTTATTCAAAACCATCGCCTCCTACCAATCTATCATACCCAAAATTGGATTTTTCGCTACTTCGGCTTTTATTCTGTTCATTATACCAAATCAAATCCAAAGGTGCAACCATCTTTTTGCGCTTTTCTTCCATTTACTGCCTAAAAATGCATTTCACGGACCTAAAAACTCCCGGCACCGCAAGGGTGCCGGGAGTAAGGAATTAATACATAGGTACCAACTTTTGTCCCACAGGAATAAAGTCACCGGCGGTTACTGTGTATTCAGCCGGGCCTGTCCGTTCCAAGGTTGCGGTTTTTTCACGGGTATATTCCCCATTTTCATCCTCGCCGGATTCAACAGAATGCATCGTAACAATGCCGTTTTCTTCCATGAAGGAGATCTGTCCCATAAAAAAGCCGGCACCACGATACAGATACTCTTTTCCTTCTATGACTTCAACCATCCATTCCATTTCCTCATCAGCAAGGTATGCTTTGTATTGCTCCACAGTCATGCCCTCTTCAGTGGCAACCTTTTCAATGCTGATTTTGGGTTCGTAAGCCAGGTATGCTTCTCCGCCCTCTACAAAGTTATAGAAATGAAGAACTATGCCGTCTTCCCTGTCTGTGATAAAGCCCCATTCAACTGCGAACAAGTCCACATATTCCCCTTCGGTTGCACCGCATAGGGTACAAGTGCCGTTCTGGAAGTTATGTCCCAAAGCAGCGCCTGCCTCTGCCCCGCACTTGGTACAGGTTGCGGGATTTTCGCAGGTTGCCTCTTCCCAACTATGGATCGGATAGGCATCGGGCAGGAAGGTGTGGTACAGAAGGTAAACAGCATCTGCGTCTGTCACCGCACCGTCACCGTCCAAATCGCATTCCTGGCTGACAGGATACTGCTCCGGCAGGAAGGTATGATACAGCAGATACACAGCATCTGCATCGGTAACAACATTGTCGCCGTCCACATCGCCGGGGGTATAATTGCCATAGCCGAATGTAATATTTGCATTCAGAAGTGCCTCATTACCGCTGGCAATGGCAATTGCCTGCCACTGTTCTTCCGTACCTTCATACAATACATCTGCAAGAGATGTACATCCCTCAAAGGCATTTTCGCCAATGCTCAACACAGTTGCACCGATAATGACGGTTTTCAGGCTTGTGCAGTTCCGGAACGCCTTTTCTCCCACAGAAACGCCGTTGACCATCCTCCGCAAGCTGAATGTAGCAACTGCACTTGCTCCTGCATCGGAGGCAATCGCAACCGTTTCCAACTTATCGCAGGCAGCAAATGCTTCTGCGCCAATGACGGTAACAGATTTGGGAATTGTCACTGTTTCCACAGTGGTGTTATTTTGGAAGGCCCCTGCACCAATTTCAGTGACAGTATATTCCTGGTCCTCCACCGTATAGGTGTTTTCAATAACCACATCCGTGTCTGTGCCAACATAACCGGAAATGGTCATATCCGTACCTTCCAGGATAGCCAAAACCTTGTCATCCGTCTGCTTTACAAATTCCCAAGCAGCATTCAGAAGGATGTCATTCTCCTCACCGAAAACAATCTGGTCCTTTTGGCCTTCCGTGCCCAAATAGTAAACCTTTTCCAATCCGGAACAACCATAAAATGCACCCATACTGATATTCGTTACACTTTCGGAAATCATAATGCTCTTGAGCCCAATGCAATCTACAAATGTATACTCATCAATCAGGGTTATCTGGCTAGGAATGCAAATACTCGTAAGATTGGGACAATTTTCAAAAGCTCGCAAGCCGATTGCGGTAACACTTTCCGGAATTGTTATGCTTTCCAAACTGGTGCAATTTGAAAATGCGGAAATGCCAATGACACTCACAGCTTTTCCCAATATAGCGCTTTTGAGATCTGCACAACGATCAAAGGCATAGAGCCCTATACTTGTAACAGAATCCGGAATTACAATACTTGTGAGTCCTGTAGCAGCAAAAGCAAAATCTCCAATACTTGTAACGCTGGCAGGAATAATAACGCTGTTCAGCCCTATGCACGCTCTAAACGCAGCGGCGTCAATCGTTGTAACACTATCAGGGATCACAACGCCGGTCAGTTCGGTGCATTCTACAAAGGCAGTTTCCCCGATGGCTGTAACAGGTTTCCCGTTGTATGTAGCCGGAATTTTTAGGACACCGCTAATAGTTTCAATATAGCCGGTAACTGTGTAACTTTCGCCATCTGCATTCAGTTCAAATGTCAGCGGGCTGGGTTTTTCACCGGTGAAATTGTAATGCCAGGTGGCATCCATCAAGTGCTCATTATAAACACCCGTTTGAATAACTTCTGCCTGTGCTTGTGTGCCCTTGTAATACACGTCAGACAAGGATACGCATTCATAAAATGCATCACTTTCAATATCAGTAATGCCTGCAGGAATGGTAATTTCCTTCAGTCCGGTGCAGCAGGAGAATGCAAATTCGCCAATAACCGTAACGCCATCTGGGATTGTGATTTCTGTAAGTCCTGTACACCCGCTAAATGCATATGAACCGATTTCGGTCACATCTCCCCCCATTGCAACGTTAATTAAACCTGTGCAATTATAGAACCCGCCTGCATCAATGCCGGTAACACTGTCAGGAATTTTGATGTTTGTCAATGCAGTACAGTTCCAGAAGGAATAATAGCCAATATTGGTAACCCCTTCTCCAATAGTAACATTGGTCAGAGCTGTGCAATCCCGGAATGTCTCTTTGCCGGTGCTGACAACGCTGCCGGGGATGTCGATACTGGTCAAACCGGGGCATTCTGCAAAAGCATAGTCGCCAATATGAACAACTCCATTGGGGATCGTTACGTCGGTCAGACTTTCGCATTCATAAAATGCTCCACTGTAAATCACCCGTGTATTATCATGGATTTGGCAGGAAGTAATTTCAGCGGATGTGGGACCCATGAAAACCACATAGGGATTGTTCCCATTTCCATAATATTTGCCGTTTTCATGCAGGTTGAAGGGCAACTCGGTACATTGGTAGAACGCATCATAACCGATTTGTTCCACGCTGTCCGGAATGGAA
This sequence comes from Faecousia sp., assembly GCA_045594945.1. GTDB lineage: Bacteria > Bacillota > Clostridia > Oscillospirales > Oscillospiraceae > Faecousia. Next base: position 6,446 of record JAZNZO010000087.1, on the reverse strand, counting down.
ATACTGGTCATTCTAAAACAATTTTCAAATGCATATTCGCCAATGCTGATAAGCCCGTCCGGCAAGGTAATGCCGGTTAATTTGGTACAGGCAGAGAATGCCCATTCGCCAATGCTGGTAACACTACTTCCCAATGTGATATTCGTCAGGCCGAAACATTTCTCGAACACATAATCACCAATGCTGGTAACACCGTTTCCTACGGTAACCTTCGTCAGTCCGGCACAGTGACCAAATGCATAATTTCCAACACCGACAACACTATCGGGGATGGTAATATTCGTCAGGTTGGCGCAGCCTTCAAACGCATAACTGTAAATGACCCGTGTGCTGTTATGGATTTGGCAGGATGTAATTGTATCAGATGTTGCCTTGAATAATACCAAATAGGGATTTTCGTCATTTCCCAGGTATTTGCCATTGCTGTATGTGCTGAAAATCAAGTTGTTGCAGTCATAGAACGCATCGCATCCAATGAAGGAAACTGCATTTCCAATGGATATGTTCGTCAGGCTTGTGCAGCCGGAAAATGCACTCTCTCCAATGGTGGTAACACCACTGCCAATGGTTACATCTGTTAACGCTGTGCAATTACAGAATGCATCCTCTCCAATGGTGGTAGCGCTATCCGGAATATGCACTTCAGTCAAACCAGTGCATCCCCCAAACGCATAAATACCTATGGAAATAACGCTATCGGGGACGGTAATGTTTTTAAGGTTAATGCATTTTTCAAATGCATAATCGCCTATGGTTGTGACACTATTGGGGATTACTATGCGTTCCAGGGTGCTTTCACACATCACCATATCAGAAGAAACGGTTTGGGCCCCCTCCGCAATGATTAGCTCCTTAACCGTACAACCATCAAACGCAAGACCTGCCGCATTAAGAATCGTATCCGAAATCGTTACACTATTTAGGCCGGTGCAGTGTAAAAATGCACAGGTGTCCAAACTGGTTACGCTATCCGGAATAATAATGCTGGTTAAACCGGTGCAGCCCATAAACGCATAATTGCCAATGCTCTCAACACCATCCGGAATGGTAATACGGTTAAGGGCCGAGCAGTTCATAAATGCATAACTACCAATATCGGTAATGCTGTCAGGGATAATGATTTCTGTTAATCCGGTGTCATCTGCAAATGCATAATTAGCGATAGCCCTTACAGGTTTCCCTTTGTATACTGCAGGAATTTCCAATCTGCCGGCATCACTAATTACACAGCCGGTCACATCATAGTTTTCTCCATCCTCACGCAGTTCGAAAGAAAAAGGGCTATACTCTTCACAAATGTAATTATAATGCCAAGTAGCATTTTGCAAAGAAGTATTATCCGCTTCAATCTCAATCGTACCTGCCTGCTCCTGAGAACCTTCGTAGCGCACATCCGACAAATTTGTGCATCCATAGAAAGCGTTCCCACCAATGGTAGTTACCGATTCGGGGATCGCAATACTTATAAGGCCTGTGCAGCCTTCAAAGGCATAGCTGTCAATGCCCATAGCACCTCTCGGTATCAAAATTTCTTCCAAGCCGGTACAGCCGCTGAATGCATAGGGATCAATATGGTAGACTTCATCCGGAAGGTTAACGTTTTTCAGGCTGGTGCACCCGCTAAATGTATAATCGTTAATAGTTCTGACTTCGTTGCCAATGTCCACATCTGTAAGGCCAGTACAGCCGCTAAATGTATATTCACCGATGTTTTTGACATGATCGCCCATAGTTATGCCGCTCAAACCGGTACAATCCATAAATGCATACCCGGAAATATCAGTAACACTGTCAGGGACGACATACACGCCGGAAATATTACCCAGCGCCATAATCAAAGTAGTCTTATCCTTACTAAAAACCACACCATACTCATCGATACAGTAGTATGAATTGTCCTCGCTTATCTGAATGTCGCTTAAACCAGTACAACCGGTAAATGCATCGCAGCTTATATATGTGGTTCCGCTGCCAATGGTTAAGCCGGATAATTCTGTGCAATTGGCAAATGCATATGTACCAATGTCGGTAACACTGTCCGAAACCGTTACGCTTTTTAGGTTAGCGCAATTATTAAATGCGTAATCAGGTATAAATGTAACGGTCTCATCGAAAACAATTTCCGTCACTTCATTTCCGTCGGCATTCAAAATATGCAATTTCCCCGTATTTGCCATAAAATTATCGGTAAAATCAAAACATTCATAATTGCACCATGCGCTGGGGTTTTTGATATATACATCGGCTAAAACAATGCCACTATCAAACGCACTGTGGTTTATATCAGCGACATTGGCTCCAATCGTCACACTTCTTAAACCGGTGCAACCGTAGAATACATAAAGGTCAATTTCAGCAACACCGTCACCAATCGTTACATCGACAAGGCCGGTGCAATTTGTAAACGTAGCCCTGCCTAGATCGGTAACACTATCCGGTATTCGGATACTGGTAAGATTGATGCAATCTTCAAAGGCATAGTCTTCAATTGTAATTACGCCATTGGGAATCACGACCTGTTCCAAAGTACCTTCCCCTATGATCGTAGCAGAAGATATTGTTTCAGAGCCCTCTGCGATAACCAGTTTTCTTACTGGGCAGCCGTCAAAGGCATAGGTGCCCACAGCAGTAACACTATCCGGCACAGTTAATTCGGTAATGCCGGTACAACCGTAGAATGCATACTCTCCAACAGTGGTAACGCTATCCGGAATCACAACACTTTTGATTTTTGTGTTGTTCTTGAATCCATGTGACGGTATCTGTGTAACGGTATCATCCAAAACGACTTCCGTCACTTCATTTCCGTCGGCATTCAAGATATGCAAAGAAGCCTCGTGCTCCATCGGATTTGCATAAAAACTGCCGAATTCTATCTTACACCATGCGCTGGGATCCCTAATGTATACATCTGTTATCCCGATGCAACCATTGAATGCAAAATCATCTATATTCGTAACACCAGTGCCAATGTTTACATCGGTTAATTGGGTGCAATCAGAAAACGCAAGCCAGCCAATACTGGTTACACCATTGCCGATGAAAACATTTGTCAGCGCACTACAGCCGGAAAATGCCTGATCACCAATGCCGGTTACAGGGTAGCCTCCCAAAGTGCTTGGAATGGTAATGCTGCCGGAAATGGATGTATCCACATCAGTGATAGTAGCCTCACCGCCGCTGATGCTATAGGTGTAGTACCCTTCTGTTGCGGCCTTTGCCTGCATAGGCAAAACCGCGCAACAAAGCACCACAACTGCCAATAACGCAATCCCGGTTAGAATCTTATTTAGTCCCCTCATATTTTTTCCTCCTCAAAGGTCGGGTTTATTAAGCAAATAACAATAATTTCCAATAATATGATTATAGCCCCCCTCTGTTTCAAAGTCAAGGCACTCCCCATTGGGGGCGTTTTAAGGGATATTTGGCAGTGAGGGCAATGTGATTTTGGGCAGAATATGCGGAAAAATAATTGTATACTTTTGTCTGCTCCTGTGGTATAATAAACAAAGAAGGTGGCCGCCCGGTGGAGGCGGAACCAAAGAAACAAAATAAATAAGCGGGCGTTTTTGCGCATCTGATGGCGATTCGGGGCCGGATAGGTGGCAGGCACCTGCCAGTTTTTCTATGCGTTTCATCGCGTTTTATTATGAAAGGAGCATTTTTTTGGCTGAAAAATTAAAAATCATTCCCCTTGGGGGCTTGGACGAAATTGGCAAGAATATTACGGTTTTGGAATATGGCCGGGATATGATTGTTGTGGACTGCGGCGTAGGTTTTCCTGACGAAGATATGTACGGCGTTGACCTGGTGATCCCGGATTTTACCTACCTTGTGCAAAATGCAAAGAAGTTGCGGGGTATGTTCATTACGCACGGTCACGAAGACCATATCGGCTCTATCCCCTACTGCATGCAGCAAGTAAACTGCCCCATTCACGGCACAGCTATGACAAACGGGTTGATCCGGCTGAAACTGGAAGAACATCACATTGCCGATAAAGTAAAACTCATCACGCACAAACCCGGAGACGTGGTGAAAGCCGGCTGCTTTACCGTAGAATTTATCCACGTAAATCACTCCATTGCAGATGCGGTAGCCTTTGCCATCCACACCCCTGTGGGTACAGTTGTGATGACCGGTGACTTTAAGTTAGACCCCACCGCAAAAGACGGTATGACTGACCTTGCCCGTTTGGGAGAACTGGGCAACCAGGGCATTTTGGCTTTACTGTGCGACTCCACCAATGTGGAGCGCTCCGGCTATACCCCCAGTGAAACTGTTGTGGCAGAAGGACTGGACCGGCAGTTCAAAAACTGCGACCAACGGATTATCGTTACTACTTTTGCCTCCAATATGCACCGCATTCAGGCAGTACTGGCAACTGCTCACCGCTATGGCAGAAAAGTGGCCGTCACCGGCAGAAGTATGGAAAATATGCTGAAGGTGGCCCAGGAATTGGGCTATATTAAAGTGCCTGCCGGCACTATTGTGGATTTGGCTGCCACCAAGAGTCTGCCGAAAAATAAAGTGGTTATCGTTTCCACCGGTTCCCAGGGTGAAAATATGTCTGCCCTGTACCGGATGGCCTTCTCCTCCCACAAGTATATTGATATTGTGGCCGGAGACCGGATTATCATTTCCGCATCTGCCATTCCCGGCAACGAAAAGGCTGTTTCCCGGATTATCAACGAACTGTATCGTAAGGGTGCAGACGTGGTCTACGAGAAGAGCGAAGGTCTGCACGTTTCCGGTCACGCCTGCCAGGAAGAACTGAAAATTGTCCATGCCCTGTGCAAGCCCCGATTTTTTATCCCCGTTCACGGCGAGCAACGGCATCTGCAGCTTCACGGCAGACTGGCAACCCAGCTGGGTGTACCTGCCAAGAATATCCGTATTGGTGAGGTGGGCAGTGTGTTTGAACTGACCGCCAAAAGCTGCAAACTCACCGGCACCGTCACCGCCGGTAAGGTCTTTGTGGACGGTTCCGGTGTAGGCGATGTGGGCAGTGTGGTTCTGCGGGACAGAAAGCACCTGGCCCAGGACGGTATGATTGTGGTCTGCGTCACCATCAGTTCCCAGGACGGCGGCCTTCTCTCCGGCCCGGATATCATCACCCGGGGCTTTGTGTATGTGAAGGAATCGGAAGATCTGATGGAAGAACTGCGAAGCGTCACTTTGGAAGCCATCGAACGCAGCAGCAGGAAGCGTATGCGGGATTACACCGCCGTAAAGACCGCCATCAAAAATGATTTGAGTGGCTACCTTTACAAGACTACCAAGCGCAATCCCATGATCCTTCCCGTAATCACTGAAATCTAATATTTTAGGGCGTGCCGACGGCACGCCCTTATACGGTAAAGAGGTACATATGAAGTATTACTTTGCGCCTTTGGAGGGATTGACCGACCGGATCTACCGGGATACCCACCACCGCTTTTTCCCCGGCCTTGATCGGTACTATACCCCCTTCTTTTCTCCCACCATGCACCACAGTCTGACAAATAAGGAGGCCCGGGAACTGCCCCTGGCTACCCAGACCCCGGTATGCACCATCCCCCAGATTCTGACGAAAAATCCCCAGGATTTTCTTTGGATGGCAAATCTCTGTGCTGACCGGGGATATACCGAGATCAATCTGAATGCCGGTTGCCCTTCCGGCACTGTCACAGCCAAAGGCAAGGGCGCAGGAATGCTTGCTGATACGGAAGAACTGGACCGATTTTTGGAGCAGATTTTCGCCAATTCTCCCCTGCCCATTTCCATCAAAACCCGCATCGGTGTGACGTCCGCAGAAGAATGGCCCGCCATATTGGATGTATACAACCGCTATCCCATTCAGGAATTGACCGTTCATAGCCGGGTGCGGAAGGCATTTTATGCAGGAAACGTAGAGGAAGAATGCTTTCGCTATGCTGTGGCAAACAGCAAAAACCCTCTGTGCTATAACGGGGATGTGCAAACACGCCTCCAGGCAGAAAGAGTGGAAAATGCTTATCCAAAAGTAGAATCCATTATGATTGGCAGAGGGCTGATTGCCCGTCCGGATATGCTGCAGCAGGAAAAGGCTGACAGCAAAAAATTGATTACTTTCTATGACGAACTGTTAGATGCCTACCTTACTGCCTTCGGTGGAGGCCGTAATGCTATGTTCCGGCTGAAGGAGCATTGGCACTATCTTTTACCTTGCTTTGAAGATAGCGAAAAATTGGGGAAAAGGTTGCGTAAAACCACAGATTTGGAAGAATACCGCACCATTTCCCGGGAAATACTTTCTCTTCCAAGAATATAAAAGTGGGCATCAAGTGAACTGCTCCAGTTTGTGCGGACAGCACAAAAAAGAGTCCCTATGTAGGAATATTTAGTTTTATGCGGAGTGGCGCAGCGTCAGCGGCGCCACTCCAGTTTTTATCTGTATGCGCTCATTATTGTAGAAGTAAATATAT
>JAZNZO010000086.1:0-2305 GCA_045594945.1 Faecousia sp. | reverse complement strand
GGCTTCCCCTGGTGGATTATCCTGATCATTCTGCTGGTACTGGCAGCTGCTGTAGCAGTCTACTTCTACCTGAAGAATAAGAAGAAATAATTACCTTTCCTATAAAACAAACGGCAGGTGGTTCGCCACCTGTCGTTTGTTCTAATATTTACATATAGACAAAAGCGTGTTTTAGGCAAAAAAACAAAGAAAAAAACGCAAAATATTAATGAAGTAGGGCTTGTTTTACGAGGAAATTTGATGTATAATGTCACATAACACAATAGTGTAATTTAAAGATGCGCCGGCAGCAGCAAGCCGGCCTGTCTTGAATTTATAGGAGGTAATCATGAAAACAAATCTTTCCAAAATGCTGCGGGCAAGTCTTGCTATGCTGCTGGTTGTATGCATGGTAGCAGGTTTTGTTCCTACAGCAGTATTTGCAGCAAAAGCAAATACGGAAGCCGGTGAAATCAATTATGTATCCATCGGCGACTCTATGGCCAACGGCTACTGCTTTGACGGTTATAAGCAGGGCGAAGCTGGCATTGACTTTTACAATGGCGTAGGCGTTTATGGTGAAGACGCTTACCCCGAACAGTTTGCAGAATACCTGGAGGGCAAGGGCTACACAGTAGACCATACCCGCCTGGCTGTTTCCGCTCTGCGTGCGGAAGATCTGTACTTCCTGCTGGGTGGCCGTGAAATGACCACTGACGGCTGGCAGAATCAGGTCAAGGGTTATACCAGAGTGGATAACTACGAAGAACTGGCAGCTTTCTACCAGGAAGCCGTCACCGATGCTGACATCATTACTTTGGGTGTTGGTAATGCATCCTTTGGCGCATATTTGCTGCACCGCCTGACGGACGCGCTGGGTGTTTTCGACGCGGTACTGGATGAAGAAGAAACTGTTACTCTGGAAGATGCACTGATTTTGCTGGAAGATGAAGAGCAGAAGCAGATGGTTATGAAGGCCTATGACTATTTGCTCTCCAAGCTGAATGCTTATATTCCTGCAGAGCTGGCCCAGGAGTACAATTTGGAAAAAATCTGCGGCCTGCTGGCATACACAGTTGCCGGCTTTGTGCTGAACTACAAGGGCTCTGTGGAGCAGATTTTGGCTCTGAACCCCGATGTAGAGATTGTTCTGGTTGGACTGATGAACACTACTTACGGCATGGTCATCACCGCTGAGGGCATGGATCCCATTCCCGTAGGCGACATTATGGACGGCTTCTTTGGCATCCTGAATGCTTACGTGGCTGGTCTGCCTGCTGTTATGCAGGGCCTGGGCAAGGCAGAGGAAGCAGAATTCTACTATGCTGAACAGCCCAATCCCTTGTTTATCAGCCAGCAGTTTGCAAAGCTGAGCGAAGCAAACTGGGGCGTGGTGGATCGTCTGTCCGGTCAGATCGTTCGTTCCCGTACCATTACTGCCTACAATGATGACCTGCGGGGCATGATTGGCAGCGCACTGGGCTTTGCACTGCCTGCAGTTTCTCTGAACGATGTTGCAAATTATCAGTTCGATGCAAACGATAAGTATAATGTTTCCGTCCGCTTTCAACAGGAAATTGGCGTGCTGCAGGGCGGCGGAGCCCCCGGCCCTCTGACAAGTGGCTATCTTGCACAGTACGGCAATGACGGCTTTGCCAATGCACAGGCATATCTCACCCCGGAAATCAACAAGGAAATCTCCATTGCTATTTACCTGGCTCTGGAAGAAGCTGTTGTTGAGTGTGTGGACATCAGCAATATTACCCTGGATGGCCTGATGGGCATCGCCGGTGATATTTTTGGTGCTTTGGGCGAAATGCCTGATGAACTGGATCCTGCAAATGGTCCCGGACCCAACACTATCAAGAATGCTCTTGTTGGTTGGTTTACCGGTACGGATACCGCTAAGGCAATGGTTAAAGTCTTTGCTATGTTCAAGGTTGGTAACGGTATGAGTGTTCACCCCACTCCCGCCGGTCACGATAACATTGCAAAAGCTGTGATCGCTGCCTATGAAGACAAGTACACCGCTAAGGATGAAACCATCAAGAACGCAAAGATCGTTCTGGAAGAACTGTACGACCTGTTGCAGACCTACGGTCCCGAAGTTGCCGCCCAGGTATGGGCACAGTGGGAAGAGCAGGGCTATGTGGATGCTGTTAAGACTTCCATCAACGACCTGATCGAAACCGCTAAGGCTCGTTATACATACTACACCGAAACCGCTCTGCCCGCTATTGACGCCGCCGTTCTGGAACTGGCTGCCGAAAAGGACGCACTGAGCGCAGAACTGGTTGCCCTGAAGGCACAACTGGCTGCCAAGAAG
>JAZNZO010000085.1:0-25696 GCA_045594945.1 Faecousia sp. | reverse complement strand
CAGCATTTCCTTCAGAACCGAGAAGCAGACCTTCTCCTTAATGCCGTACTGCTTGGGATCAAAGTCCACAAAGCCTGCCATATCCACCATATTGTTGGACAGAACTTTTACCTTGTTGTCGCCAACGCGGACAACGGCTTCGTTTACACCCTTGGCTTCCAGTTCCTTTGCCTGGGCGCGGGAAATAATTTCACCGGGCATAACCAGAATTTCACCGGTCATAGGATCGGCAATGGGTTCAACAACTTCTTGGCCGGACAGACGGGTAGCAATACCCATCTTTTTATTGAACTTATAACGGCCTACGGCGCTTACATCATAACGGTGGGCATCAAAGAGCAGGCCTTCCAAGTGAGCAATAGCGGTCTCCACCGTAGGAGGTTCACCGGGGCGGAGACGACGGTAGATTTCCAGCAGTCCTTCTTCTCTGGTCTTGCAGGGATCCTTTTCCAGAGTGGCGAGAATTCTGGCATCCTCACCGAACATTGCCTTAATCTTATCATCGGTATCCACACCCAAAGCGCGAATCAGGCTGGTAATGGGCAGTTTGCGGTTCTTGTCAATCCGAACCCAGAACACATTGTTAAGGTCTGTTTCGTACTCGAGCCAAGCGCCACGATAAGGAATGACAGTGGCAGTATAAGTGTGCTGCTCTGCCTTGTCCACATCATGGGTGTAATACATACCGGGGCTACGGACAATCTGAGAAACAATGACACGCTCTGCGCCGTTGATGACGAAAGTGCCACCATTGGTCATGATGGGGAAGTCACCCATGAAGATGTCCTGTTCCTTGATTTCCTCGGTCTCGGTGTTGCGCAGACGCACACGCACCTTGATGGGCCGTGCATAGGTGGCATCCCGCTCTCTGCACTGCTCGATGGTGTACTTGGGCTTATCTTCCATAGAATAATCCAGGAAGCTCAGCTCCAGTTTGCCGGAGAAGTCGGTAATTACGCCAACATCCTTAAAGACCTCTCGGAGGCCTTCATCCAGGAACCACTGATAGGAGTCCTTCTGGATTTTCAGCATGTTGGGCATTTCCAAGATCTCGTTGTACTTTGCGTAGCTCTTACGCATGGTCTTGCCAAACAGTTGGTCTTTGACCATAGACATATGGATCATCACGCCTTTCTTTCGGCCGAAGCCGGAATCTTGTGTTATGCACATTTAATACGCCCGGTTCCGTTTGGAGAATTTGAATATTTCCCTCTTGACAGACCCGGCATCCTGTGGTAATATAGCCATGTTGGAGAGAATGCGCAAATGGGCATACTATCACAGTATGGAGTACCATTGTAGCATACTCTTCTTTTTTTGTCAACAGAAAATCCATTTTCTTCCGGGTATTTTTTTAGTCCTTTCCCCTTTCCGCAGTAGCAAAAGGCCGTGCCGCAAACATTTGCGGCACGGCCTTCTTTATTGTTGTTTTGCAAGTTGAAGTTGGTGCTTTTTTACATGCTTGCGAAGCACGATCGTAAATGCCAGCAATTGGGCAGTAAAGGTTAGCACCCAGGATATAGGATAAGAGATCAGCAATCCCTGAGGTGTATGGAATTGAGGAATCTGAAACACTGTATAGATCCAAACTACCCGCAGCACGCAGGCACCCATAATAGAAATGATCATGGGCAGCACAGACGATCCCAAGCCACGCAGTGAGCCGGTGGTGGCATCCATCATACCGCAAAGGAAATAAGGAAGGCACACAAAGGTCATTCGTAAAATGCCGTCTGCAATTGCCTGGGCGGAGTCCGTAATATAAATCTGCAGCAACCAAGGTGCAAACAGATAGGCCGCGCCGCCAAGGAGTATCCCTGTAACCCCTGCACAAACAACGCAGATCCAAAGAATCTTTTTTACCCGGTCATACTGCCGGGCGCCCACATTCTGCCCGGTATAGTTCAGAGATGTTTGAGAAAAGGCGTTCATAGAAGTATACACAAAACCTTCAATGTTGCTCCCTGCCGCATTGCCGGACATAAAAACAGGACCGAAGGAATTGATAGAAGACTGAATCAGCACATTGGAAATGCTGAACACAGAACTTTGCAAACCTGCCGGGATGCCAAAGGTCAAAATCTTAACAAGTGCTTTTTTGTGAATTCTGATTTTCTTCAGTTCCAGCCGGCAGCTGTCTGTCCGGCGGCACAAAGCCCGCACCACCAAGAAAGCGGAGAGCGCCTGGGAAATGATGGTTGCCAGAGCAACACCTTCCACATTCATTCCAAAGCATACCACAAACACCAAATTCAGCGCTACATTCAGCACACCTGCAATGGCTAAGAAAACAAGGGGGCTTTTCGTGTCCCCTGCTGCCCGCAAAATAGCAGAGCAGAAGTTATAAACCATAGTAAACGTCATACCGCTAAAGTATACACGCATATAGATGGTAGATAAAGGCAGAATGTCCGCCGGTGTGCCCATCAGCACCAGGAAATCTCCGGCAAAACATACACCTATCACACTCAGTGCCAAACCGCCGATAATCGCTACCAGCAGAGCCGTATGGACCATACGGTGCTGCATTTTCTCATCCCGGCTGCCAATGGCATGGGCCACGTTCAAACCGGCGCCGGTAGAAAGGCCAATAAACAAACTGATAATCAAGGTGGTGATGGACCCTGTTGCACCCACTGCGCCTACAGAAAGGCTTCCCCTAAAGCGGCCTACCACCACAAGGTCTGCAGCATTGAACAGCAGTTGCAAAATACTGGCAAGAATGATCGGGATGGTATAGGAAATGATACTTCCCAGTAACGGGCCGTGAAGCATATCTTTATGAAATCTTTTCACGACACCCACCTCCAAAGCAATTTATTCCTATGAAGTATAAGACTTTCATTTTCTCTTGTCAATGGAAAATGCCGTTTTTCTTTTCAAAAATACCATCGTATATATATTAATGTAATAACATAATCTCATTTCTTTTTATTGCATTTTGTTTATGCCTATGGTATACTGTTTCCAATTATCCGGCAAAAAGAGAAGGAGGTTTCTTATGGATAACAAATTACATCGAAAATACGGACTTTTCACGGCCATTTGTATGGTGGTAGGCATTGTAATTGGTTCCGGCGTTTTCTTCAAAGCCCAAAACATTCTGCAAAAACCCGGCATTGACCTGACTTCCGGCATCATCGCCTGGCTCATTGGCGGTGCCATTATGCTGGTATGTCTGCTGGCCTTTTCCTTTATGGGCCAGAAATACGAAAAGGTGAACGGCCTTGTGGATTACGCAGAAGCCACCGTTGGTCCCAAGTATGGCTACTATATGGGGTGGTTCTCCTCCACTATTTACTATCCTGCTATGACTTCCGTGCTGGCATGGCTGACCGCCCGGTACACCTTGGAATTCATCACCAGCGCATTCCCCGGTTTTAATCTGATCATCCCTGCCGCCCAAGGCGGCTGCGTGATCGGCCCTGAATGCCTGGCGCTGACCCTCTTCTTCCTGTGCGGTTGCTATGCTGTGAATGTTCTTTCCCCCAAGATGGCCGGTAAACTTCAGGTCAGCACCACTGTCATCAAGATGATCCCTCTGGGTCTTATGTCTGTTGTGGGTGTGATCGTGGGTATTTCCTCCGGTCTGCTCACCGAAAACTTCTCTGCACCTGCTCAAGTTCCTGCAGTAGACGGTGCCAATCCCCTGTTCGGCGCTGTATGTGCCACCGCCTTTGCTTATGAAGGCTGGATCATTGCCACCGCTATGAATGCAGAGATTAAAGACTCCAAGAAAAACCTGCCCAAAGCATTGATTCTTGGCGGCATCGTGATCGTGGCTACTTATGTTTTGTACTTCGTAGGTGTGGCAGGCGGTGCAACCACCGCAGATCTTACCTTTGTAGGTACAACTGTCGCTTTCAATAATGTCTTCGGCCCCGTCATCGGCAACATTCTGAAGTTATTTGTGGCCATCTCCTGCCTGGGCACTACCAACGGCCTGATGATGGCAAGTTCCCGGAGCCTTTACGCATTGGCAGCCCGTCGGCAAGGCCCCGCCCCTGATGTTTACGGTCAAATCGACGACCGGACCAATATGCCCAACAACGCATCTGTTCTGTCCCTGGTGATCATTGCCGCCTGGTTTGTTTATTTCTATCTTTCCAACCTTGCCGGCACCTGGACCGGGCCTTTCGTGTTTGACTCCTCTGAGCTTCCCATTATCACAATTTATCTGATGTATCTGCCTATGTTCATCCAGTGGATGCGGAAGGAAAAGGATCAGAATGCTCTGCGCCGATTTGTAATGCCCATTCTGGCGCTGTGCGGCTCTGTGTTTATGGTCATTGCCTGCATTATCGGTCACAAGATGGGTTGCCTCTGGTACCTGATTGTATTTGCGATCATTATGGCGATTGGCGCTCTTTTCCAAAGAAAGAAATAACGCTCCAAAAATACAGAAGCGGTCATCTCCCCCGGAGATGGCCGCTTCTTTGGCTGCGATTTGCCCCACAACAGTTTCATTATATTACAAATTCTTCCTGCCGTCAACGGATTAAAGAGAATTTCAGTGGTTTGCACAAGTGTTTTATGTGCATTTTGTACAACTTTGCTACTTGTAATCCCCCTTTCTTTGTGCTATATTATAGTCAGAAAGGGTGATACCAATGTACTAAGGTAAATCCTAAGAAATGAGAAAAACAAAATCTCATTTCAGCAAGGTAAGATCGAACTGAATAAGCAAAACTCAGTAAGGTAGGATGAAACCAAACGGACTTGCAAACACGCAAGAGAATACTCAAGCAAAGAAAGCAAATCAGTAAGGAAAGAAACCAATCCAACAACGAGTAAATGTAAGAGCTTACCTGGCAGGACAAGTAAACTTCAGGAAATGTTCCCACACAAGAGCGACTCGCTTAAGAGTCAGAAAGATGATGAATGTGCAGCGAATGGATTTCACAGGAAGTATGGACTTGTCCAAACTGCAGAAAGAGAGGTTACCCAATGATTGAACCCAAGAACGAAATGAAATAACCCCTGACGGATGTAAAGAAATCTGTCAGGGGTTATTTCATTTCGTTCTATAAGAAACCCGACAGGGGCACTCCCCTGTCGGGTTTTGCTGTGTTAGATGGATTTTGCGTGGGCGAGCAGATACTTTTCTGCTTCGGGGTTCCACAGGCCGTTGTTAGCTTTGCACATGCGGTCCAGTTCTGCAAACATGGGATCGGTCTTGCCCTTCTCCTCAAAGTCCGTAATAGCAGTCAGAGGCAGGTCGATGTGGTTGTAGATCAGCTTCTTGCCGCCGGGAATCTTAGGCAGATTCAAGGTGGTGTCGATAACTGCGTTCAGGCCGCCAATATGGGTAACCAGTGCGGAAGGATTCAGTTTGCCGGCGTGCATCATCTGAATAGCTTCCTGCATATCGTTGGTGTTGCCGCCGGAAGTTCCCACCACGTGGGTGTACAGGTAGTGAACATTGTACCAGTTGAAGGGTGCCTTAAACTGGCTGTCGGTGGGGCCTGCAAAGAAGTTCAGGCAGCCATCAAAGCCCAGAATATCGTCAGCCTGCTCAATAACGGGCTTAACAGGGGCAAAACAAACCACATCATCGTAGCCGGTGCCGCCGGTGAGGCTGCGCAGATACTCGGTAGCATTTTCCATACGGGTGTTTACATAGTGCAGTTCAATGCCGTTCTTGGCAGCTTCTTCTACCGTATAAATGGAAGCAGCCCGCTCCAATCTTGCTTCGTCAATGTCAGTAACCACCAGCAGGCTGGGGCGGCGGTCGCAGTGAATGGCGTAGTCGATTGCTGCCAGGCCCATAGGACCGACGGAAGCCAGCAGTGCCATCTTGCCGCCTTCCTTAATGCCCATTTCGTGGACATAGGAACCGGCCTTGGTGTGGTACATAGCGTGGAAAGTTCCGATAACACAGCTCAGAGGTTCTGCCAAAGAGCCATAATAATACGTATCAGAATCGTAGGGCAGCAGGCAGTTCATCAGCAGAGTCTCAATAGGCACATTGCCATACTGGCTGTTGCCGCCGCAGAAACTATAGGAATAGCCGGGAGCCATCTGGGAGCCCTTGTAATAGTGGGCAGGCTGAATAACAAACTTGTCGCCAACCTTGTACTTATGCTTCCAGTTTTCGCCAACTTCTACAATGTCACCGCAGAACTCGTGGCCTACAACGGTGGGGTTCTCGTCACAGTTATCAGGAACACGCTTGTGATCACCGCCCTCAACGGCAGCCTTATAGGTGGACATACAAATGCTGTCGGACACAACACGGACACGAACATCATCAGGACCAATTTCGGGCAGGGTTACATCATCCAGCCGCAGGTCCATTTTGCCGTGAATTCTTACTGCTTTGGTATTCATACTTTTTCCTCCTAAATTAGCGATTTTCGTGGGCGATCAGTGTCCACGTGGCATCTATCAAATTGGCAAACATGGGGTTTTCCATTGCCTTGATTACGAAACTCTGCCGGGGAGAATTGATATCCTCACCGGAAATTTGGAACATACCGTAATCCTGGCACAGTTTGCGCAAGCGAGTCAACTGGGCTTCGGTGTTTCGGGTAGGCATATAGGTAACTGCCTTTACGCCCTGTTCCTGCAGGCAGACAAACAATTCATCCAGATAATCATCTTCAAACTTCTGGGCTTTCTTGTCGCCGGTAACGCTATCCCCCACATCCCCCAAATAGGCATAGCACAGATAAGCATCCACCTTTTTGCACAGTTCCACCATTTGGGGAAGTGTGGGGCATTCGGTGGTAGCGGGAATAAAAATCTGGGGTACAAAAGCACTTTTCAGGATGCCCAACAAATCATACTCATAGAAAGGATATGCTTCGTCAAGCATTTGGGCTTCCTGCTTGGCGGAAAGAATCAGCCCCATTTCCTGAAGCTTGCGTACCATAGTTTCTCCCCTGCCCACCATAGCAGTTAGTTTCTTAGCAAGGGCATACATCAGGTGGCGTTCGGTTACGCCGCCTTCTTCCTCTGCCATAGAAAGGGGAAGTACGTCTTTGTCGTAATCCAGGGCAATCTCCGGCAAAATGTGATTGATCTTTTCGATCATCTTTCGATTTCTCTCGTGACGGGCCTGGCGGTAAGGACGGAAGAACTCTGTCAGTGTGTCAATCTGATCGTGGGGTACACCCTGGATGGTCATATAACTGACGCCTTCCTGGTCCGGGTTGTTGGTGCGGCGTTCTGCCAAGGGCGTACCTGCCATAGATACCCGGCATTCCATACCTATAGTAACCGGCATTTCCACTAATTTGGCAGCCTCCAAAAACTCCTGCGCACCGGAAATAGAATCGTGGTCAATAATACCGGCAGTGCAAAGGCCTTCCATTCGAGCCGCATAAACAGCAGCAGTAGGAGAATAGGGAGAAAAGGAATAAGTGGTGTGAATGTGATTGTTGATGTACTGGCTTACCTGAGGAGGGAACTTGG
Source organism: Faecousia sp. (assembly GCA_045594945.1). Lineage (GTDB taxonomy): Bacteria > Bacillota > Clostridia > Oscillospirales > Oscillospiraceae > Faecousia. The sequence continues at coordinate 18,280 of JAZNZO010000085.1, read as the reverse complement.
AATCCGGCAGAATGCTTGCCAGATTGGCAAGCCGTTCTTCCTTGGTAGGCGCATTCAGTAAATTCAAAACAGAAATGTCAATCATAGTAATTCCCTTAGTTCAGCATAACCTGGCCGCCGGTTACGGGGATGGCCTGGCCGGTTTCATAAACCTGCTCCACGCAGTACATAACTGCACGGGCCACGTCCACAGGCAGGCATCCACGATTCATAGGAACCTTGGCCTCATAGAATCGACGGACATCTTCCACAGTCTTGGCACCGGGAACTTTGCCGGCCTGAAGGTACTGTACAAACAGGCCTCTTTCCGGGTCACTCCACAGAGGGCCGTCCAAGTAGTTACCGGGGCAGATTGCATTTACCTTGATGTTATAGGCACACAGTTCCAAAGCCCAGCTCTGCACCAAGCCGATAGTACCGAACTTAGAGCCGGCATAGGCAAAATTCTTATTGGAGCCTTCCAGTCCGGACTTGGAGGACATAGCAATAATGTCGAACGTTTTTTCCGGAGCGGCTTCGTGCTGAGCCTCCATAATAATGGCGGCATACTTACAGGTAAGGAACAGGCCGGTGTAGTTAACGGCGGTAACAAAATCCATATCCTTCTTTTCAAAAGTGGCAATGGGGCCGGAGCGGACAACGCCTGCGTTGGCCAGCATCAGATCCAGACCGCCAAACTTTTCTACGGTTTCGGCAACCATATCTGCCACACTCTGCTCATCGGATACATTTACACCAATAGCATAGGCTCTTTCACCCATTTCGGAAGCTACCTGCTGAGCAAGGGCAAGATTCATATCTGCAATCACCACTGTTGCGCCCTCTTTATACAGTTCTTCCGCAATACCCTTGCCGAAGCCCTGGGCTGCGCCGGTCACGATGGTAATCTTGCCAGCCAAGCGGCCTTGACCCGCAGGACGGTTATTTACATTTTCCCGGGCAATTTGTTCCCATTTTGTCATATCAATGCTCATAATTCCATCTCCTTATTTCTTAGAGCAGTTTTAACAGTTTCTCGTAGGCCTGTTCCCAAGCCGCAGTGTGGTTAGGGGTGTAGGTTTCTACAGCCTCGCTGTTGCGAACCACCTGACGAAGTTCGTCAATATTCTTAATTTCGCCTAAGGCCATAGCCTGAGACAAGAGGTTGCCCATAGCCGCGCCTTCGATAGGACCGGTGATTACCGGGCGGTCCAAAGAATCCGCCACCATTTGATTCAGCAGTTTATTCTGAATGCCGCCGCCTACGATATTCAAAGAGTCAAGCCGCTGGCCTTTGATTTCTTCCAACCGTTCCAAAGCCCAACGGTACTTAAGCGCCAGGGATTCATAGATACAACGGGCAATCTGACCCGGCGTTTCGGGAACGGGCTGACCAGTCTTTTCGCAGAAGGCTTTGATTTTAGCCACCATATTGCCGCCGGCAAAGAATTCGCCGTAATCCGGGTCAATGATGCTCCGCAGGGGCTGGGCCTCTCTTGCCAAAGCAACGATATCATTCCAACTGAAGTTGTGGCCTTCTTTCAGCCATTCTCTGCGGCATTCCTGAATGAGCCACAGGCCCATAATATTCTTGAGGGGTCGGAAGCCGCCCTGGACAGTACCTTCGTTGGAGAAGTTGGCATCCCGAACCTTATCTTCCAAAATCGGCTTATCCGTTTCCACGCCGAAGAGGGACCATGTACCGGAAGAGCAGAAGGCAAAGCTTCCGCTACCGGGGATAGCCGCCACCGCAGAAGCGGTATCGTGGGTGCCGACTGCGGCGAAAGGTGCCCGGTTCAGCCCCAGTTCTTCAGCCAATTCCGGGCGTAAGGTGCCACGAAGGGTACCTGCCTGGTCAATGGGTGGGAAGATTTCTTTGGGCAGACCCAGTGCCTCGATGGTTTCCCAGTCCCAATCCTTGGTTGTGGGGTTATAGAGCATAGTGGTGGTTGTGATGGTATATTCGCTCTTTACCTCCCCTGTCAGGAAATATCCCAAGAGGTCGGGCATAAGCAAAAGGGTCTTTGCATTGGGAAGAGCCACATCCTCCTGCCGCTTTCTGCGATAAAGCTGATAGACCGTGTTGAAGTTCATATTGGCAATGCCTGTACGGGCAAAAAGCGTGGGAAAATCCACAACCTTCCAGGCTTCCTCAAAGTCTTCATCCACGCTGTAGCGGTAAGCCCGGGGGTTGCCCAACAGATGGCCGTTCTTATCCAGCAGGCCATAGTCCACGCCCCAAGTATCAATGCCGAAGCAATCAAGTTCTCCTACATTGGCTTGTTTGAAAGCAAGAAGGCCCTGCTTTAACTGATTGAAAAGATAAGGAAGATCCCAGTAGTAAACACCGTTCATTTCAATGAAGTTATTTTCAAAGCGGTGCAGTTCCCGCATAGTCAGTTTGCCGTTTTCCAACTGGCCTAAAATGGCCCGGCCGTTACTGGCACCAAGGTCAAAAGCAAGCAGATTTTTCATAAACCCAGCCTTCCTTTCCGCAGACTTTCCGTAAAAAGCCCATATCTTCACTAATACTGTATAACTATATCACATTTTTTTTCGTCTTGCAACAGAATATATCAAAAATAACAGGACATACTAACAGAAAAACCAGGGAGGTTTTACTATGATTGAACAAGATACCATCCGGCTTTTGCGGGAATGCGATGCTGGCATTAAAATGGGCATATCCTCCATCTACGATGTGCTGAATAAGGTGGAAAGCCAAAAACTTTACACCATCTTGGAAAAGAATAAAGGTCAGCACGAAAAGCTCCAAGGAGAGATTCAAAGTCTGCTGGGAAAATACCACGACGAAGGAAAAAGTCCCAACCCGATGGCATCAGCCATGTCTAAAATGAAGACCGGTATGAAGATGGCAATGGACTACAGCGACGCAACCATTGCAAATCTGATGACCGACGGGTGCAATATGGGGGTTAAGTCTCTCAACAAGTATTTGAACCAATATGAAGCCGCCGACGAGGTATCGAAAGATATCACAAAACGGCTCATCAACTTAGAAGAAGAACTGACCCACCAAATCCGGGCATTTCTGTAAAGGCAAAAAGAAGCCGCCAATCGGTTAACGATTGGCGGCTTTCATGCACGTAATATGAGGGAGAAATTAATAGAACTTTCTCTTGTTCTTACGGGCAGCTTCAGACTTCTGCTTACGCTTCAGGCTGGGGCTGACGTAGTGCTCGCGCTTCTTCACTTCGGCAATAACGCCCTCCTTGGCACAGCTACGCTTAAAACGGCGCAGAGCGCTTTCCAGAGATTCGTTTTCCTTCAGGCGAATTTCAGACATGGTTTTCCCTCCCTCCGATGGCATCCGGCTACATCCAGGATGCATACAGACCTGCTATGCAGGCTTAAATATTATAATTCTGTTTTTTCCAATTGTCAAGGGTAAATTCTTCCCTTTTTCGGATTTTTCCCTTTATTTCACAATCAGATTGGTAAGTTTATTCTTTACCACAATGGTCTTAACGATACTGCCACCCTGCTTTTCCAGGAAGCGGGCAATCTTTTCGTCCGCCAGAACGTTGGCAATGACCTGCTCATTGGGGAGGTCAGCATCCATTTCCACCGTGCCGCGCATCTTGCCGTTAACCTGAACAGCCATCGTAATTTGGGTATCCTTGCACTTTGCTTCATCGTAGGTGGGCCAGGGTTCATAGGCAATGGTATTGTCGTGACCCATGATCTGCCAAATCTCTTCGCCCACATGGGGGGTGATGCAGGAGAGCATCTTGATAAAGCCCTCTGCATATTCTTTGGGGCAAGTGCCAACCTTATATGCCTCGTTCACAAAGACCATCATTTGGGCAATGGCAGTATTAAATGCCAGGTTTTCAAAGTCGCCGGTGACCTTCTTGACTGTCTGGTGATACAGTTTTGTCAGTTTACCGTCGTCGGTCTCCGTAATATTTTCCTTCTCGGTAAAGAAGTTCCATACACGGTTAATAAACTTCTTGGCGCCTGCCACAGCGGTGGTGCTCCAGGGCTTGGAAACTTCCAGGGGACCCATAAACATTTCATAAAGCCGCAGGGTGTCTGCGCCGTAATCCCGGACTACATCACTGGGGTTAACCACAAATTCCGGGAACCGCTTGCCCATCTTGATGCCGTTTTCACCCAAAATCATACCCTGGTGGACCAGTTTCTTGAAAGGCTCTTTCACAGGGGAAAGGCCGTTATCGTAGAGGAAGCGGTTCCAAATCCGGGAATAAATCAAATGACCAACTGCGTGTTCCGGACCGCCGATGTACAAGTCAACAGGCATCCAATGTTCCAAAAGTTTGGGATCGCAGAAGGCATTTTCGTTCTTGGGATCAATATAACGCATATAGTACCAGGAAGAACCGGCAGAACCGGGCATTGTGGAGGTTTCCCGCAGACCTTTGATACCATCCCGCTCATAGTGCTTCCACTCCTCCGCGTTTTCCAGAGGAGCTTTGCCGCCACGACCCTTATAGTCTTCCAGTACAGGCAGCACCAGAGGCAGTTCTTCGTCAGACAGGAAGTGGGTTTCGCCGTCTTCGGTGTACACACAGGGAACAGGCTCGCCCCAGTATCTCTGGCGGGCAAAAATCCACTCTCTGAAGTGGTAGTTGTTCTTTCTTCTGGCAACGCCCATATTTTCCAGCTTGCAGGTGATGGCTTCCTTGGCTTCTTCTACCGTAAGACCGGTGAATTCCTCAGAGTTAGTGAGTTTGCAACCCTTACCTAAGTAATCCTGCTTTTCAAAGGCGCACTCGGCAGTCTCCCGGCCTTCGATAACCTGGATCATAGGAATATTGTGGGCAACGGCATACTCAAAGTCACGCTGGTCGTGGCTGGGAACGGCCATAACCGCGCCTGTGCCATAGTTACCCAAAACGAAGTCACCAATAAATACAGGCACTTCCTTGCCGTTCACGGGATTGATGGCGTAAACGCCCTTCAAGGGGCAGCCGGTCTTTGTTTTGCTGGCATCAGTACGATCAATCTCGCTCTTCTTGGCAGCCTCGTCGATGTACGCCTTTACTTCGTCCAGGTTTTCCACCCGGTCCAAGAGTCTTTCTGTAATCTTGCCATCAGGGGCCAGTACCATAAAGGTAATGCCGTAGATAGTTTCGATACAAGTGGTGTAGATGGAGAACTCTCCCCCGCCAACCAGCTTAAAGTCCACCTCTACGCCCGTACTCTTGCCAATCCAGTTGCGCTGGATTTCCTTAGTGGATTCGGGCCAATCAATTTCGTCCAGGCCTTCCAGCAGTTTTTCTGCGAATGCAGGCTGGTCAATGACCCACTGCATCATCATTTTCTTCACAACGGGATAGCCGCCACGCTCACTCTTGCCGTCGATGACTTCGTCGTTGGCAAGAACAGTGCCCAGTGCTTCACACCAGTTAACGGGCATTTCGATCCGCTTGGCATAACCCTTTTCATAGAGCTTCTTAAAAATCCACTGGGTCCACTTGTAAAACTGGGGATCGGAAGTGGCAACCTGCTTGGACCAGTCATAGTCAAAGCCCAGTTCCTTCAACTGACCGGAGAAAGTCTCAATATTCTTTTGGGTAAAACCGTTGGGATGATTGCCGGTATCTACAGCATACTGCTCCGCAGGCAGGCCGAAAGAGTCATAGCCCATAGGGTGCAGAACATTGTAGCCCTGCATCCGCTTCATACGGGACATAATATCCGTAGCCGTATAGCCTTCCGGGTGACCTGCATGCAAACCTACTCCGGAGGGGTAAGGGAACATATCAAGTACATAGTACTTGGGTTTGGAGAAATCCCACACATCTGTATGGAAAGTCTGATTTTCTTCCCAATATTTTTGCCATTTGTCTTCAATGGCTGTAAAATCGTAATGCATTTCTTATTCCTCCGTAATGATATCCTTCAGGTCTACCTTTTCGGCATCAGCCCACAGCCGCTCTAAAGAGTAAAACTCTCTGGCTTCCTGGGTAAAAACGTGGACTACCAGGGAGCCAAAATCCAAAAGTTCCCAGGAATTCCCCCGGTGACCTTCCCGGCCCAGCATAGGTTCACCCAACTGCTCCATCGTATACTCTGCATAATCGCAAAGGGTTTTTACGTGGGTGTTGGAAGTACCAGTGCAAATGAGAAAATAGTCTGCCAAACTGGAAACTTTATCAATTTTCAGCAACTGGATATCCATACCCTTTTTGCTATCCAGGGCTTTGGTTACCTCATAAGCAACTTCTTTTGCACTTAACATTATTCTTTCGTCCTTTCCTCAAACCAGGTGAGGGTAGACAGCCCTTCCGGGTGAATGCCCTCTCCCCTGGTTTTTAAGTTTTCTATAGTATTGGAAAGCCCTAATTTTACCGCCGCCTCCAGGTTTTCAAAGGCAAGGGCTCTTACCTTCTCTACCCCAGGGTGCGTGCGGGTAGGCTCCATATTATCTGCAATATAAATAATTTGGTCCAAGGTGTTCATGCCCGGTTTCCCGGTTGTGTGTGATGCAATGGCCTGAACCACTTCCGGGCTTTCTCCAAAAATCCGCTGGGCTGCCAAACTGCCGGTAAACGCGTGGAGCGTCTTCGGATGGTTTTTGGAAAAATCGTCTAACAGTATACCCCAGCCTTCACACAATGTCAACTGGGCCGGCCCGTCCAAGGCCTTTGTAATATCGTGAAGAAGGGCCGCTCGCTGGGCTTTTTCCGGGTCAGCGCCCCATTTTTTGGCCAGTTTCAACGCCATGTCCCGACAGCCCAACACGTGGGCCATCCGTTCCGGCTTAATAAAAGCAGATACTACCCTTTCCAGTTCTTCCAAAGAAAGGTTTTTGTAGGTTTCCCCGGTGCCGTAAAGACCCTCTTTTCTTATATAGTCTTCCACGCCTTCCGGCAAATAGTCTCCGGCAGATCCGAAAACAAGCAAACTGCGAAGAATGGTGGAACTAATTGGGGTAACAGGATTTTCAATCAGATGAACGGTAGCGCCCTGCGCACGGACAATCTCTGCCTGCCGGGCAATTTGCGCCTTTTCCTCTCGATCCCCCCGGTAAAACACGCCAATATCCGCATTTTCCAGGATAATTTCCGGTTTTCTCCACTGCAAAAGGGTAAGGAACATATCTGTTCCCATAAATAGCACCAGTCGGGTTTCCGGGTTTTCCTTCCGGAGCTGCAAAATGGTTTCAAAGGTATAACTCTGTCCGCCCCGGGCCACTTCCACATCGCTGACTTGCAAGTTTTCCTGCCCTTTTATGGCAATTTCCAGCATTTTGAGCCGCTGGGCAGGGGTGGCCGTATTTTGAGGAGACTGTTTATGGGGGGAAATGTTGGTGGGAATAAGGAAAACTTTTTCCAATCCAAGGGCTTTTGCGCCGTAGGCCGCCGCCCGGATATGTCCTGAATGGGGCGGATTAAACGCGCCGCCATAGATACCCAGTTTCATACTCTCCCCCCTATCGGGGTCTTATTCCTCGCCCCGCAGTTTCTTTTCTCTGGATTTTTCGATAGACTTTTCAATAGCCATCTGGCGGAAATACTCGTTTCTCTGCTCCCGCACTTTCTTTGCCGCCTGCCGACGGGCCTGAGCGCCCTTTCGAACAGGATTTGCTTTCACTTCTTTCCGTTTGGCGCGGCCTACCTGGTTGCGCTCCGCCTGGAGCTTTTCGCTGAAACGGTAAATCACAAACTTTGTGCCAATCACGCTGACACCGTCAGCACCGGTTTCTTCGCAAATAGCATCGCAAACTTCCCGGGGAGTCATCATTGCCCCCTCCAGCACTTTGCCTTTCACCAATTCCCGGGCAAGCAGCTGGTTCTCTGCTTCGGCAATTACCGCTTCCGTAACGCCACCCTTGCCCACAATCAAAGTGGTATCCAAGGTGTTGGCCTGGGCCCGCAACTCGGCCCGTTCTTTACTTGTCAGCATAACCTGCCTCCTTTAGTTTCTCATTAAACAAACACAGGGCCACAGCTCTGTGGGACACCCGGTTTTTCTCCTCCGCACTAAGTTGCGCAAAGGCTTTGCCCAAAGGCGGATAATAGAAGATGGGATCATAGCCGAATCCCCCTTCTCCTATAGGCGCGCGGAGCAACTGCCCGTGTGCTTCGCCCCGGGCCTGGATCACCTGACCGTCAGGCATCACCAGGGTGATCACGCAGACGAATTGTGCCTGCCGGCTGCCGTCCGGTACATTTTCTGTGTTTTTCAGCAGCAGTAACAGTCTGCCCCAATCGTCCAAACTTTCGTCAAAACCATAGCGGGCGGAGTAAATACCCGGCTCGCCGCCCAGGGCATCCACCGCAATGCCGGAATCATCTGCCAATGCAGGCAGGCCGGTGGCTTCCATCACAGCCTTTGCCTTAATATAAGAATTCTCTTCAAAGGTGGAACCGTTTTCCTCCACGTCCATATCAATGCCTAACTGGGACTGGAGTACCAGTTCAATGCCGAATTTCTCGGTAATCCGGCTGATTTCCTTTAACTTATGGGGATTTTTACTGGCAAGTACAACTTTCATTTACAGTAGCGCCTCCACAAATTCTTTTGCTTCAAATGGCATCAAGTCTTCCGCCTGTTCACCCACACCAATGAACTTCACAGGGATTTGCAGACTATCTGCCACACCGATGACGATGCCGCCTTTGGCAGTGCCATCCAGTTTGGTAAGGGCGATGGCCGTAACACCAGCAATTTCCTTAAACTGCTTTGCCTGTACAAGGCCATTTTGTCCGGTGGTGCCGTCAAGCACCAAAAGGACTTCTCTGCGTGCTTCCGGCAATTCCCGCTCCACGATGCGGCTGATTTTATTCAGTTCGTTCATAAGGTTCTGCTTGTTATGCAGACGGCCTGCCGTGTCAATAAGAATGACATCGGTGCCTCTTGCCTTGGCAGCACGGATGCCGTCAAAAACCACAGAAGCCGGGTCAGCCCCTTCCTTTTGCCGGACAATGGATACCCCGGCACGGCCTGCCCAAATTTCCAGTTGGTCTGCCGCAGCAGCACGGAAGGTATCCGCCGCCACCAAAAGTACCTGCTTGCCTTCTTTTTGATAACGGGTAGCCAGTTTGCCAATAGTGGTGGTCTTACCAACGCCGTTGACACCGATCACAAGCACCACAGAGGGATTACCGCCGGGATTGACGGCCCGGTCTTCCACCTGAAGCATACCGGTCAGAATTTCCTTTAAGGCAGTCTTTGCCTCCTCCGGGGTCTTCAGGTGCTGCTCCTTCACGGCTTTACGCAAACGTTCTACCGCAGACAGGGTGGTTTCCACACCCATATCTGCCAGAATGAGGCTTTCTTCCAGTTCTTCATAGAAATCCTCGTCAATTTGAGAAAAGCCGGTAAAGACGCTGCCCAAGGTAGAACCCAAAGCTTCCCGGGTCTTTGTCAGGCCCTTCTTGATTTTTTCGAAAAATCCCATACCTAATTACTCCATAATGCCCAGTTGTTCTTCCATCTGATTCAAGTCCAGACGCAAGAGCTTGGAAATGCCCTGCTCCTGCATCGTTACACCGTAAAGCACATCGGATGCTTCCATTGTGCCGCGTCGGTGAGTAATGACGATAAACTGGGTTTTTTCTGCCAAATTCCGCAGATACGTAGCAAACCGCTCCACATTCCGGTCATCCAATGCCGCATCAATTTCGTCCAGCATACAGAACGGTGTGGGTCGGACTTTCAAAATCGCAAAGTACAAAGCAATTGCCACAAATGCCTTTTCGCCACCGGAAAGAAGGGTGATGGTTTTCAGCTGTTTTCCGGGAGGCTGTACCCGAATTTCAATGCCGCAGGTCAAAGGCTCCTCAGGGTTCTCCAGCACCAGCTGGCCCTTGCCGCCGCCAAACATTTCCTGGAATGTCTGGCCGAAGTAGGTATCAATCTTCTTGAATTCTTCCACGAAGATTTCCGTCATCTGTCCGGTGATATCCTTGATGATGCCTTCTAAGTACCGCTTGGAAGTAAGCACATCATCCCGTTGCTCCGTCAGATAACTGTAGCGCTCATTGACACGGGCAAATTCTTCAATGGCACCCAGGTTAGGCGTACCCAAAGCGGAAATAGCCCGTTTCAGTTCCCCAATCCGGCGAGTGCCGGCAGTAACAGACTCGATAGGCGCCCGCTTTTCCTGGGCAGTAGAGGGCGTAAGACCGTAGGTTTCCCACAGGCGGTCGATGGTGTTCCGCTCTTCCAAAGCGGTGGTTTCTTTCTTGTTTTCAAGCAGAGCGCAGGCCCGCTCCATATTGACAATGGACTTGTTCTTTTCCTGAATTTCCCCTTCGGCACGGGTCTTTTCTGCCTCGTTTTGAGCGTACTGGGACTGGGTCTTTTCCATTTCGCTCCGCACCCGGCCAATTTCCGCATCGTTTTCCTGGTGCTTTTGACGAAGGGCAGCGATTTCCTCCTCAATGCGGCAAATATCCTGCCGAATGGCATCCATATCCCGCAGTTTCTTTTCCTTATCTCCTTGCGCTGCAGCAAGCAGTCCCCGCAGGTCCGCACTATGGGCTTGCACGGTAATCCGTTCTGCCTCCATAGCCGCCATATCGGTGCGAAGTGCCTGCATTTTATCGGAAAGGACGGAAACAGCCTGCTCCGCCTCTTCCTGGCTGCCTTGCAGGTTGGAAAGCGCCTGCCGGGTTTTGGCAAGTTGGGAAGTAAGCATTTGCAGTTGAGCCTGCAAGGCACCGCTGCGCTCCCGATCTGCCATAAGACGCTCGGCCAGGGAGTCCTTCTCCCGGGTGGCAGACTGAACAGCCTGTTCGATGGCCTGGACCCAAATTTCGTGTTGTTTTTCTCTGCCCTCCAGGGTCAGCACCTGCTTTTCTGCTTCTGCCAACTGATCCTTGGCGGCTTCCATCTGGAACTGCACCTCATCAGCGCTGCGCTTGGCTTCCTGATAAGCCGTTTCCAGTTCATCCTGCTTTTCTTGCAGAACTTTCTGCTGACCAAGGAGTTTTTCCAATTCATTGGCCCGGCTGAGCATACCGGCTTCTTTGCTGCCGGAGCCACCGGTCATAGAACCGCCGGGGTTTACCATCTGACCATCCAAAGAAACAGCCTTAAAACGGTTGCCGTAACGGCCCGCAATGGCAACTGCGCTATCCAAATCCCGGGTAATCACAATACGGCCCAAGAGATTTTCAACGATCTGCTTATAGGCCTTTTCGCAGGTAACCAGTTCAGATGCAATTCCCACGAAACCAGCGCAGTTTTCCAGGCCCTTTTCATTGAGTTTTCTGCCTTCGATTACGGAAAGGGGCAGGAAAGTTGCGCGGCCGCCGTCGATCCGCTTCAGGTGGCGGATAGCAGCCTTGCCTGCTTCTTCATTGTCTACAACGATCTGCTGCAAAGCGCCGCCCAGGGCAATCTCTATTGCCACAGTATAGGCATCTTCTGTGCGGATCAGTTGGGATACCGGGCCATGAATGTTCCGCAGAACACCCTTTTTGGCTTCCTGCATCACAATCCTTACGGATTTATGATACCCTTCGTAGTCCTTTTCCATAGCCTTGTAAACATTGACTTTGGCTTGAACGGCATCTAATTTTCTTTTATTCTCTTCTACCTTGTGGGCAGTTTCCCCCACTCTTTGTTCCCGGGTCTGCTGACGCAGTGTATAGCCGGAAATGGCATTGTTGGCAGCAAGGACTTCTTCTCTGGCCTTCTTCAAAAGGCCCTGGCAAGCAGTCTGCTCCTGGCGGGCGCTATCCAGGCGTTCTCTGCCGGAAGCCAGATCATTATCCAGTTCGGCCTGCCGGTTGGAAGCCAAAGCAGTGCTTTCTTCTAAGGCACGCAAGTCCGCTTCCCGGGCAGATAAATCGCCGGTATACTGCACTTCCTCGCTCCGCAGCTGCATAAACTGCCGGGTCATACCCTGGGCATTGGCAGTCATTGTAGCCAATTCTTGCTGGTATGTATCCAAAACTGCCTGTTTTTCCTTGAGAGAAGCTGCAATCTCTTCCATACGGCGGTCATTCTGCTCCAACTGGGCAACAATCCCGCTGCTGCGGTCTTCCTGGCCGTCCAGGTCCTGCTGATTTCTGTAGATAATCTCTTCATTATTGCGAATGCTGCCCTGCAAAACAGTAATTTGGCCTTCCAACTGCTGACGGGCGCCTTCCAGCATACTTACCTGCACCCGCAGGCTTTCCACCTGCTCGCTCTTCTGCCGCAAGGTTGCAGACAGGGTTTCTGTATCGGAATAGAGTTTATTCAGTTCTTCGTGGGCCTGACCCAGCACAAAGGATGCAGAAACATAGTCTTCCGCTGCTTTCTTGGCGTCGGCAGAAAGTTTATCCAGCTTGTCCAGCCAAACAGCCACTTCCACGCCTTGCAGTTCATCCCGGTATGTCAAATATTTTTTTGCCTTTTCAGACTGTACACGCAAAGGCTCTAACTGCAGTTCCAATTCAGAGATCTTATCGCCGATACGGGTAAGGTTTTCTTCTGTGTGCATAAGCTTCCGCTCGGTTTCTTCCTTGCGGTGGCGATACTTGGAAATGCCCGCAGCTTCCTCAAAGATTTCCCGGCGGTCGGCGCTCTTCAGAGACAAGATTTCATCAATACGGCCCTGGCCGATGTTGGAATAGCCTTCTCTGCCCAGACCGGTATCCATAAACATTTCATTGATGTCACGCAGGCGGGCAGACTGGCGGTTGATGTAATACTCACTGTCACCGCTGCGATAGTACCGACGGGTGATCATCACTTCGTCTGCATCGTAAGGAAGCGCTCTGTCGGTATTATCCAAGGTCAAAGTGGCTTCTGCAAAGCCCACCGCAGACCGCTTCTGAGTGCCGCCGAAAATAACGTCTTCCATTTTGGCACCACGAAGGGTTTTGCTGCTCTGCTCGCCCATTACCCACAAAATGGCATCGGAAATATTGGATTTGCCGGAGCCGTTGGGGCCGACAATGGCTGTAATGTCGTCGCCAAAGCGGATCAAGGTCTTATCCGGGAAGGACTTAAAGCCCTGCACTTCTAATGATTTTAAATACACCGCAATTCCCTCTCAAAAGCAAAAATTCAATCAGTTTATTATATTAGAAAAACGCCATAATTGCAAGACTTTCTTTCCTTTTTCTATTGGTTTTTCCCTATTTACCCAAAGAAAAACCGCCAACTGTCAAAACCTGCATTTTGACGGTTGGCGGCTTTCGTAATATTTAATTATTCATCAGCCTTGGCTTCTTCGATAATCTTGGCCTGGTTTGCCTTGGGAACTTCTTCGTAACGAACAAATTCCAGGGTGAAGCTGCCGCGAGCCTGGGTCATTGCGCGCAGGTCGATGGCATAACTGCTCATTTCAGCCATAGGAACTTCGGCTTCTACAACGGTGTTGCCATCGGCATCGGGAGTCATGCCCATCGGACGGCCACGACGCTTGGAAAGATCACCCATTACGTCGCCCACATAACTTTCAGGAACGGTGACGGCCAGTGCACCAACAGGCTCCAGGAGAGTGGGCATTGCGTTGGGCATTGCTTCCTTGAATGCCAGAATAGCAGCCAGCTTAAATGCCATTTCGTTGGAGTCAACAGGGTGGTAAGAACCATCGTACAGAACGGCCTTCAGACCAACCATAGGATAGCCGGCCAGGGGGCCCTTCAAAATCGCTTCCTGGATACCCTTTTCAACGGCGGGGTTGAAGTTCTTGGGAACAGCGCCGCCAACAACTTCTACGTCGAAGATCAGATCGTCACCCTCTTCATGGGGCTCGAAACGGACCCAAACATCACCGAACTGGCCGGAACCACCGGTCTGCTTCTTGTGACGGCCATGCGCCTGGACGGTCTTCTTGATCTTTTCGCGGTAAGCAATCTTAGCCGGGGACAGAACAGCATCCACACCAAAGCGGGTCTTCAACTTGGAAACCAGCACATCCAACTGCTGATCGCCGGCACCGGACAGAACCATCTGGTGGGTCTCGGCGTTGTTAACCAGGCTGAAGGAAGGATCTTCTTCGTTCAGACGGGCAAGGCCTGCAGCAACCTTTTCTTCCTGACCCTTGGTCTTGGGAGAAATAGCCATAGAATAGCAGGTGGGGGCATAGGGCAGGCCCTTCAGGCTGACCACCTTACGGGGATCACACAAAGTATCGCCGGTCTTTACCTTATCCATCTTGCCGATGGCGCCAATGTCACCGCAGGTCAGGCTCTTCACTTCGGTAGCCTTCTTGCCGCACATTGCGTACATACGGCCCAACTTTTCGGTCTCACCGGTACGGGCGTTGACCAAAGTAGTGTCAGAAGTGATGTCACCGGACAGTACCTTGATGAAAGAATACTTGCCGTACTGATCAGAAACAGTCTTAAATACGAAGGCGGAGGGAACGCCACCGGGAGATACGACGAACTCTTCTGTAGTGCCGTCAGCCTTGGTAGCCTTATGATAGTTGCCTTCAATGGGGTTGGGGAGCAGGTCGATGATGTGGTCCATCAGCATCAGGCTGCCCAGGCAGTTTACACCGGAGCCACACAGAACAGGGAACAAAGTGCGGTCCAGCACGCCCTTATGCATACCCTTAATCATTTCGGCATAAGTGAAGTCTTCACCGCCAAAGAACTTATCCATAAATTCTTCGCTGGTTTCAGCAACGGATTCCTTCAAAGCATCGTTAAATTCTGTAATAACGTCTTCCTTGCCTTCGGGAACGTCAATTTCCACCCGCTTCAGGTTCTGCATCTCGTAAGCGCGCTTGTTAAGCACATCAATGATGCCGGTAACCTTCTTTGCGCTATCCCAAATGGGAACAACCACAGGGGCAATCTTATTGCCGTAACGCTCACGCAGAGCATTGAAAGTGGCATTGTAATCGGAGTTGTCTTCATCTACCTTGGAAATGTAGATAAAGCAGGGCATATTCCGATCCTGGCAGTACTTCCAGGCTTTTTCCAAACCCACAGTAATGCCATCCTTGGCGGAACAGACGATAATAGCAGCATCTGCAGCACGGAGGGCTTCCACTACAGCACCGGAGAAGTCAAAAGCACCGGGGGTATCCAGCAGGTTAATCTTTGCGCCCTTGTATTCGATGGGCACCAGAGAGGTGGAAATAGAAATATTACGGCGAATCTCCTCGGGGTCATAGTCACAAACCGTGTTGCCGTCGGCATTTTTACCGATTCGGTCAATGGCACCGGTCATATAGAGCAGGCTTTCCGCCAGGGCGGTCTTGCCGCTGCCGCTGTGGCCCAGAAGGCAGACATTACGAATTGCGTTTGCTGTGATCATAGTATGTTCAATCTCCTTTCAGGAAGGGACGCCCTTCCACTGCTTTGGTGCAATTACACCAACATAGGCTTATTATACACGAACAAATCAAGGATTTCAATGCCTAATTTGTGATTTTCGCAAAAACAGGCATAGGGCTTTTAGGCATATAAGTGCAAAATGTACAAAAAAGTAGGATTTTCCCGGAAAATTAGGGAAAACGCCTGTCTTTACGGGGTGTACAGTTGTGTGTCTGTGGGAAAACCGGCGTAAAAATTTACTCCGCTGCCCATTGGCAACGGAGTAAATTGCGATTATTTCGTAAAGGTAAGGCAAATCCAGCCGCTGCTGATTCTGCCCCAGGGAACGCCGGAAACTGTTTTCTGTTCCAGCACTTCTACCTGTGTGCCGTAATAGAGGTAACTGGCAATTCCATAGTTGGTACCGGGGCCTTTACGGACGATAAGGCAATTGGTATCCACCGTTTTTGTTACCTTGCCATCCAGTACCACAAAGCTAAGGCTAATCCAGCCTTTGTCGGTTCTGCCCCAAGTCACGCCGCCAACAGTGGTCTGCTCCAAAATGGTGACCTTTGTTCCGCTATAGTAGGCACCAACCACAGCGTAAGAGGTGCCGGGGCCCTTGCGAATGCACAAATTGGGGTCTGCGGTAATCGTACCGGTAACTTTGTTATTCTCCTCTACGGGAGGCTCGGTTACGGGAGGCTCCGTTACCGGGGGTTCGGTCACAGGAGGATCTGTAACAGGCGGTGCAGGAGGATTGGGAGTCGTTTCTTCGTCTACGTCAATGAAATCCAGGCATACCCAACCGTTTGCAATGCGGCCCCAGGGCATACCGGAGACCGTCTTCTTTTCAAAGACTTCTACCTTATCGCCCTTATACAGGTAGCCTACTACACTGTTGGAAGTACCGGCGCCCTTCCGAATTGTAAGGCTGTGGCAATTAACCGTGCCGGTAAAGAGCACTTTTTCTTCTTCCGGTTGTTCTGTTTCATCCAGTTTCACGAAACTAAGGCTAATCCAGCCTTTGTCGGTTCTGCCCCAAGTCACGCCGCCAACAGTGGTCTGCTCCAGAATGGTGACTTTTGTTCCGCTGTAGTAGGCACCAACCACATCATAAGAAGTACCGGGGCCCTTGCGAATGCACAAATTGGGGTCTGCGGTAATCGTACCGGTAGCTTTGTTATTCTCCTCTACGGGAGGCTCGGTTACGGGAGGCTCGGTTACCGGGGGTTCGGTCACAGGGGGATCTGTAACAGGCGGCGCAGGAGGGTTGGGGGTAGTTTCTTCGTCTACATCAATAAAATCCAGGCATACCCAACCATTTGCAATACGTCCCCAAGCGATACCGGAGACCGTCTTCTTTTCAAAGACTTCTACCTTATCGCCCTTATACAGGTAGTCCACTGCACTATTGGAAGAACCGGCGCCCTTGCGGACAATCAGGCAGTAGCAATTTACCCTGCCAGTAAAGAGCACCTTCTCCCCTTCCGGCTGCTCTACTTCATCCAGTTCCACAAAGGTCATGCTGATCCAGCCCCGGTCAATACGACCCCAAATCATCGATCCAACCGTTTTCTGCTCCAGGATTTCCACCCGGGCATTGTTGCTCAAGCTGCCTACAGAAGGATAGCCCGTACCGGGACCGGTACGAATCATCAGGCCCGCCGGTGCCTTTACCGTTCCCATCACCTTATTGGCAACAGGGGGCTGCTCAACAGGGGGATTTGTTTCAGAAGGCTTCGGAGTAGGTGTAGGGGTAGGCTCCGGAGTGGGTTCCGGGGTAGGTTCGGGTGTAGGTTCGGGAGTCGGTTCAGGTGTAGGTTCCGGAGTCGGTTCAGGGGTAGGCTCCGGAGTAGGTTCGGGTGTAGGTTCCGGGGTAGTCTCTGTCTCAGGAGGTGTAGGTTTAACAACCTCTTCATAGTTAGTAAATTGCAGAGCAATCCAACTGTCCCCGCACATGCCCCACAGGTAATCTCCGCCCTTCACCACATGGGTAATAACAAGGGTTTTGCCCTCACGGGTACCGCCAACAATTCCATAGTTGGTTCCGGGGCCATTGCGCAAATTCACACTGCTTGCCGTAACGGTAACCGTTACCGGGTTTTCCAGTTTGCCGTCTTCCACTACCCCATCCAATGCCCAACGGGCATAGAGGGTTTTGTTTCGCACATTAGCATCCAGGATTGTCACCTGTTCGCCACCTACGGTAGCAGTAAACCAGCCGACAAAGGTCATTCCGGTTTTTTCAATCTTCGTAACCTTGATTTCTGCAGGTTCGTGGGCATCATAGGTTTGGGATTTGGGGCTGACTGTGCCACCGTTCGCATTATAAAGCACATAGCAGTAATTAGACGGTGCGCTGGAGGAATAAACGCCATTTATGTACATATTGGCTTCCACCAAACGGCGGCGCAAAAGGCCAACAAGCACATCACCGCCGGCAAGACTCCAGCGGCCGAAGGCCCGGATCATTTCACTGCCGGTATATCCGTTTACAACCGCTTGCCACATCATACCGCTGCTGTCATACAGCCAGGCAGTGCCAACGTTGTAGGAAAAACTGACCAGGGCATCGAACTGGTTTTGGGTCAGCAACAGATTGTTTCTGGAAATGAACTTATTTACTGCGTAAGAGAAACTTTCAATTTCCTTACTTAAAAGGGCTTCCGCTTCCTCTCTGGGAATGCCGTGTTCTCTGTATTGGCTAAGTTTATCAGAGGGGCACTTGGTGCCGTAGCCAACCGTCCACTGAGCATAGTCCCATTTAGGGTAGAGTGTAAACCCTTCCAAACTCTTTACAATAGACAAACCGGATTTGCTGAAGGTAAAGGGGCCACCACTGGGTATGCTGGGGTCCGGGGTGGGCTCAGGCGTGGGTTCCGGTGTAGCTTCGGGGGTAGGCTCCGGCGTAGGTTCCGGAGTGGGTTCCGGGGTAGGCTCCGGAGGAGGCGTAGGTTCAGGCGTCGGTGTGGGAGTCGGCGTCGAAGGGGGTGGATTCTGCTGCTGCTGTTGCTGCTCCTCCTGTTCCTGACGTTCCTGCTCTTCCTGCTCCTGCTGGAGCTGGTCATCCACTTCCTGGTCGATTTCTTCCT
>JAZNZO010000084.1:0-4692 GCA_045594945.1 Faecousia sp. | reverse complement strand
TGCCAATATCAATACCGTTGCTGATCTGATCAGCAAGACCGGTGAAGATATGATGAAGGTTCGTAATATGGGTAAGAAGTCCCTGGATGAGGTTCAGAAGAAGCTGGAGATGATGGGTCTGTCCCTGGCCAGCGAGGATTCTGGCAGTAACAACTAACCTTAATATAGGAGGAAACGTTCATGTTCGGTACTCGTAAACTGGGCAAGACCAGTGCGCAGAGAAGAGCACTGCTGCGTCAGCAGGTTACCGATCTGCTGGAGAACGGCAAGATCGAGACCACCTTCTACCGCGCTAAGGAAGTACAGCCTGTGGTTGAGAAGATGATCACCCTGGGTAAGAAGGGCAATCTGGCCGCTTACCGTCGGGCAATGGCTTTTGTCACCAAGGAAGATGTGGTGCAGAAGTTGTTCAAGGAGATCGCTCCCAAGTATGCTGACCGTAACGGCGGCTACACCAGAGTGACCCGCACCGGCCCCCGTCGTGGTGATGCTGCTGAAATGGCAGTAATCGAACTGGTGTAATTCCAGTCGGTATATAAAAGAATCGGCGTGTTCCGTTACGGAACACTCCGTATTTTTATTTCTGGGCTCTGAATTGGGTGGGTGTTATGCCAGTTTGTTTTTTGAATACCTTACAGAAGTAGGCTGTATCGTAAAACCCCAGTAGGGCGCTGACACGATCAAGGGCGATATCCTGCGTACTGAGCAACTCCTTTGCTTTCCGGATCTTCATAGCGGTGATATAAGCGGTAGGACTTTGCCCAGTATATTGGCGAAATTCTTTGCGAAAAACACTTTCGGACATACCTGCAGATTTGGCAAGGTCCGGAATATACAATTCGTTGTGCAAATGGCAACCCATATAGGATAAGACAGAGAAAATGGGGGAGTGTTCCGCATCCGGCCTTTGAAGCTGGAGCTTTAGGAGAATGTGGCACAAACTCTCCGTTAATTCCAAATGCGGATAGGTGCGGCTACAGTAAATGTGGGCCATACGGGAAAAAAGAAGACCACATTCCGGATCTATCGAGAGTAATTGAGGCGCAGACTCAAGGGTGCATAATTCTCCTTTTTCCGATCGAATATCAAAATTGATAAGAATGCTTGTGTAATCCGCGCTTTCATCTGTGTAGAAGGTGGCTGTGTAATGGCTGCCTTTTGGCAACAGCACTGCATCCCCTTGATGGGCAACAACAGCGGGGCCATGCACAGGGACGAATGCCGCTTTCTGACAGGCAATATAAATCAGTCCGTTGTTGGGGCGGGGGTTATCTATGTATCGGTAGAATTCGTTATTTTTCCATTGCTGCTCGAAAACTACAATTCTATGAAATGCATATTTTCCTTTTACTAAATCTGATAAACCAATTAACTCCATAATATCACCCTTTTTAGTATAGCATATAAATCGAAAAATACAATAAAGAGAACGAAAACTCCATTGCTATTTTACGATTGTATAATAAAATAAGGTTGAGGTGATAAATATGCAGGTAAGAAAATTTATTACAACAAAGGGCCATTTTTATGTAGAGGAACCTATGCTGCCTATGGGTGGCCCGATGGGTGGCGCACGCACCTTAACCGTAGAAGAGAAAGAAGGCCCGGCCATTAACGGATTTGGCGTTGCCATTACCGGTAGTTCCTGCTACTTGCTTAATCAAATGCAGCAGCAAGAACGGGAAGCTTTTTTAGAGGACATCTATGGAGAAAAAGGACTGCACCTGACTGTAGGCCGAGTCAGCATTGGTGCCAGTGACTATTCTCCTGAACTGTATACCTATGATGATATACCTGATGACAGGGAGCTGAAGCATTTTTCTGTTGAAAGGGAAAAAGCCTATGTACTTCCAATGCTGAAAGAAATTAAGGATAAACAGCCGGACCTGTTCCTGCTGGGCTCACCGTGGAGTCCACCCGGCTGGATGAAAACCGGCGGTTGTATCTGCGGTGGTTTTATGCGGGAAGAATTCTTAGACTGCTATGCAGAGTATTTCCTGAAATACTTGGAGGCATTTGAAGAGGAGGGCATCCGGGTAGATGCGGTTACCCCGCAAAACGAAGTACTGACCGACCAGGGTGGTGTGTCACCTGCCTGCATTTGGCATCCGGACATAGAAGCAAAGTTCATTATGGTGCTGCGGGAGAAACTAACGAGAGCCGGGCGCAATACCCGTATTTGGATGTTAGACCATAATTTCAGCCTATGGAATCGGGTGCTTTGTCAGTTTAAGGACCATCCCGGTCTGTTGGAAGCCTGTGATGAGGTGGCGCTCCACTACTATAAGGGCGATGCTGCTCAGATCGAAAGTTTAAAGGAAGCCTATCCTACTCTGAAGTTCCATTTCACAGAAGGTGGCCCCCGTATGTATGACCATTACGATACCGACTGGTGCAAGTGGGGAATTGTCATATCAAGAGCCCTCAATGCAGGCTGCGAAACCTTTATCGGTTGGAATTTGATGCTGGACGAACTGGGTAGGCCCAATGTGGGACCTTTCTTCTGCGGTGGCTTGGTGACCAAAGATAGCCGCACCGGGGAGCTGTCCTATAGTGGACAGTATCGCGCATTTAAGCATTTTTCCGGCCTGATCCAGCCCGGCGCAAAGATACACCAATGCAAACTTTCCAATAATGTCCCCGGCTTGTTTGGTTACCCCGGTACCGGCCGTCCGGTAGAGTGTTGCGCTGCCACCAATCCTGATGGCAGTCACATTCTTCAGTTGGTTAACCCCAATGAAGCAAAGGCCCAGGTCCAGTACTTCTACGGCGGCAAGTGGTGGTACATCGAACTTCTCCCCGATACGCTGGCCAGTGTTGTGTTTGAAAATTAAAACAGCCGACCCGATGATACACTCGGGTCGGCATTCTTATTAAGTATTTACAGCATTAACAAAGCGCATAAAGGCGGTGCGGCCGGCTTCATCACACTTGTAGACACCTGCATCCTCCAGAACTTGAGAAAATACCTTGCCGGTTTCCTCCAGCAGGATATCCATTGCATTTTCTGGGGCAAAGGTCTTCCGGGTCTTGATTTCTGCAACCCAGTCTGCGTGGGAGGATAGAGCAGGGTCAGCAGAGAGATCCTGGCCTGCCACAATGGCATCTGCCAAAGCGGCCAGCTCCTTCTTCAGACGGCTGGGAAGGACAGCCAGGCCCATAACTTCAATCAGACCGATGTTTTCCTTCTTGATGTGATGCTTGTCTGCGTGGGGGTGATACACGCCCAAAGGATGCTCCGGGGTGGTCAGGTTATTACGCAGTACCAGATCCAATTCATAATCTTCCCCTCTGCGACGGGCAATGGGGGTGATGGTATTGTGGGGCTCACCGTCGGTTTCAGCCAGAATAAGGGCCTCTTCGTCGGTGTAACCGCGCCAACAGGTGAGAATTTTATCTGCCAGGTCAGCAAGACGGGCGGGGTTGGAAGCACGCAGGCGAATAACGCTCATGGGCCACTTGACAATACCGGCAGCCACATCTTCAAAGCCGACGAAGGAGATTTCTTTTTCCACAGGGGCAGTTTCCATAGCAAAGGTGTAGTGACCGCCCTGGAAATGCTCGTGGCTCAGAATGGATCCGCCAACGATGGGCAGGTCTGCATTAGAGCCCACAAAATAGTGGGGGAACACCTTTACAAAGTCCAAAAGCTTACAGAAGGCGCTTTTATCAATCTTCATGGGAATGTGCTGGGCGTTGAAAACGATGCAATGCTCATTGTAGTACACATAGGGGGAGTACTGTAGCCGCCACTGGGCGCCGGCTACCTCAATGGGAATGACTCGGTGGTTTTGCCGGGCAGGATGGTTCATACGGCCTGCATAGCCTTCGTTTTCGGTGCAAAGAGCGCACTTGGGGTAACCAGACTGGGGCGCCAGTTTTGCCGCAGCAATGGCTTTGGGATCCTTCTCGGGCTTGCTCAGGTTAATGGTAATATCCATTTCGCCATAGGGGCTTTGATACTTCCAGCGCATATCCTTTTGTATGCGGTAGCGGCGAATGTAGTCCGTATCACAACTGAACCGGTAGTACCAGTCAGTAGCCTTTTGGGGATCTTCTTCGTAAAGGCTGCGGAAAGTGGCAATCACTTCCCGGGGCATAGGTGTCAGCAGGCCCATAATCTTGGTATCAAACAGATCTCGGGCGGTGATGTTGTCTTCACACAGGCCATTTTTGCAGGCATAGTCCAAAACGCCTGCCAGGATTTCTTCCAGGTCCTCGGAAAGGAGTTCTTCGGAAGGGGTGTAACTGTCTAATTTCAGAGCCTCCAGCAGACGATTTACCAGAACAGTGTGGTCTTCCGGCTGGGCAAGGCCTGTATTCATGGCATAACTTACCAGGCTGTCAATGCAGGTTTCGATAGTCATGGGGGTCTCCTTTACTTACTAACTTCAACGGGTACGCCACCCTGGGGACGGATGCTCAGCACGTGGCAACTGCCTTCACCCAGCACACGGTCAATGCCCTGACGGAAGTCTTCCAACATATCCATAGGCACAAAGGCTTGTACAGTGCCGGCGAAGCCACCGCCGTGAACACGGTAACCACCCCGGTCACCAAGCAGTTCCTGGCACAGGCACAGGCTGAGCGCCACATCCTGGTGGGCGGTGTAGCCGGCAGGAATGACATTTTGCAGATACATATAGGAACTGCGGCCGCTTTCCTTGATGAGGGAAAGGAATGCATCAAAAT
>JAZNZO010000083.1:0-19682 GCA_045594945.1 Faecousia sp. | reverse complement strand
TCGGAGTTGTTGTTCTTAACCTGCTCCAGAGCAGCGCCGCCCAGCTTGGCGATAGCGCCAGCCTGGATCAGAGTGCCCAGCTGGTCGTTTGCGAACATGTAAACGTCAGCAGCAGCAGAGGGGTCCTGGGTCACGTTGTTGCCAGCGTCGCCTTCGGAGCAAACGCCGAACTCAAAGGTGATGGTCCACTTGTCCTTGTTGGCTTCAGCGAACTTCTTGCAAGCGGTCTGCAGGAAGCTGTTTTCATTAGCCTGGTCCTCAGAGGGGCCCCAGACCTTCAGGGTGATGGCTTCGGGCTTAGCGACTTCGCCGCCGGAAGTGCCTTCGTTACCGGTAGCAGGCTTCTCGCCGCAACCTGCAAACAGGCCGACGATCATCATGCATGCCAGCAGCAATGCAACAATTTTTTTCATTTTAGTTTCCTCCTAAAATATTGTACATATATGCTATCACGGATGTTTCCGTTGATGCCGGTTATCAGTGCTTGCGAAACCTGCGAAACTTTGTTTCGTAATTTCGCAAATGCAAGCATCACAAAGATTATATCATTTATAGTAGAACTTCGTCAACAATCGAAAGTACAAAAAATGACTGGCAGTTTTTGTATGTTTCATACAATTTTTTCATCGGTTGGCACTTCTTTAGCAATCTTTTGCCCATTCTTCTTTTCTTTCAAGGCATCCAGCCCATCCCAATTCGCTCTTCCGAAACGTTTCGTAACCGTTAGCACTTCTTTACTCAATTTCGGGGTAAGTGCGCCGGGAAGCAAGCGCCAGGTCCAGTTATTCTCTACTGTACCCGGGGTGTTCATTCTGGCGCTGTTGGGCAGGCCCAGCCAGTCCTGCAAAGGAATGATGCAGGTCTTTGCCACGCACATCATCGCTACATCAACCAGTTTCCGCCACATTTGCTCATCGGGGGTAAAGGCATCGGACAGATACTCCCGAATTGCCTTTTTCTGTGCCTTGGGCATACCCATAAACCAGCCGTGCACCGTTTCATTATCGTGGGTGCCGGTATACATGAAGCAGTTATTGTTAAAATTATGAGGGGCGTACTCACTGGCGCCGCCCACATCGGCAGGATCAAACGCAAACTGCAGCACCTTCATATTGGGATAGCCGCTGTCCCTTACCAATCGGCGGACAGACTCTGTCATATAACCCAGATCCTCTGCAATCACGCCCCGCTCTCCCAGGTTGGCTTTCAGTGCATTAAACAGGTCGATGCCGGGGCCCTTTTCCCATACGCCCTCTTTGGCAAGGCCGGTGTCTGCCGGAATGGCAAAATACTCGTCAAAGCCCCGGAAATGGTCAATCCGCACCACATCATAGAGCTTGTAACTGTACCACATTCTGGTGACCCACCATTGATAACCGGTTTTTGCATGGTAATCCCAGCGATACAGAGGGTTGCCCCACACCTGCCCGTCCGCATTGAACCCATCGGGTGGCACGCCTGCAATCCGGGTTGGCACATTCTCTTCGTCCAGTTCAAAAAGTTCCGGGTTTGCCCACACATCCGCCCCATCGAAAGATACATAAATGGGAATATCGCCCACAATCTGAATGTGCTTTTCGTTGGCATAGGCTTTCAGTGCAAACCACTGCTGGGCAAACTTATACTGCAAATATTTGTGGAACTCCACCTCAAAATACAGTTTCTCCCGGTAGTAATCCATCGCAGGACCATAGTGCTTGCGGATATCTTCCGGCCACTGGGTGCGGCTGCACTCCTTAAAATAGGCCCGAACTGCCATATACAGCGCATAGTCCTCCAGCCACCAACTGTTTTCCCGGCAAAATTCAAGGAAAGCAGGGTCGCTGTTTATGTTGCTTCTTTCATAGGCTTTTCGCAAAAGGGGCAGGCGGGTTTCGTTCAGCCACCGGTAATCCACTGCAGCACCGGACTCCACCTGGGCGGCCTTACACTCGGCAGCCGTCAAAACCCCTTCTTTTTTCAGTTGGTCAATGCTGATAAAATAGGGGTTGCCTGCAAAGGCAGAACAGGCCTGATAGGGGGAGTCATAGGCGCCGCCGTGACTGGTGGCACCCAAAGGCAGGATTTGCCAGTACTTCTGCCCGGACTTCTGAAGCCAGTCCACAAAATCATAAGCATTCTTATCAAAGCAGCCAATGCCATACTTGGAAGGCAAACTGGATACCGCAAGCAAAATGCCCGAATTTCTTTCCATTTCTTAACTTCCTTTCCTTATTTAATAAGGTCCTCTGTTTGTTCGTACACCCGGAGGATCTCGCCTACACTCCAGGCCTGGGCATAGCAACCCTTGCCCTTTTGGGGGAAATCTCCGTCATATATTTCCGGCAACTGGCCGGCACAGCCCTCATAGAGCATTGCTTCCATATTGGAAAGGGCCTTTTTCACCTGTGGGATACCTTTTTTTCCGTAAACCTTCAGTAAAGCCCGCAAATATGCGCCCATAGGAAATACCCAGGTTGTTCCCTGGTGATAGGCCATATCCCGTTTGAATTGGCTTCCCCCATAAAATCCCCGGTACTGGGGGTCCTGGGGAGAAAGGGTCCGCAGGCCACAGGGTGTTAATAAATGGGTTCTTACCGTTTCCAGTACCTGTTCTTCCCACCGGTGGGGAAGCATGGTAAAGGACATTGCAACCGCCCAAATTTGATTGCACCGGATTTGGGTATCCGCCTGCGTACCGGAAAGCACATCTTTTAAGTACCCCTTTTCCGGGATATAGAATTTTTCCAAAAAAGATGCCTTTACCTTTTGGGCAAGGCTTTCATATTCCTTCCCCTCTTTTTGCACCAGAGGTGCCAAATTAGCCATAATCATCAATGCGTTATACCAGTAGGCATTGATCTCCACCGGTTTGCCGTGACGGGGGGTAGGCAAAACATCATCAATCCGCACATCCATCCAGGTCACTTGGTCAAGCCCTTCCCCTGCGTGGATCAGGAAATCCTCATCCATTCCAATATTGTGGTGAGTGCCCCGGCGGTAGGCTGCAATCATTCGCTCCAACACCGGCCAGGCCTCTTTGATAAAAGGTAAATCCTTTGTTCTTTCGTAATAGAGCCAAATGGCATCTATCAGCAAAAGGGCAGCATCCACCGTATTGTACATAGGCTCTTGTCCCCCCTCCGGGAAGAGGTTTGGCACAAGGCCATCCTTTTCGTAAAGCAGAAAAGTACGCAGAATGTTCTTTGCATCGGCATAGCGGCCTGTGGAAAGGCAGCAACCGGGAAGGGCAATCATAGTATCTCTGCCCCAGTCGCTGAAAAGGGGGTAACCCGCCAAAATGGTTTTTCCCTTTGTGGAGTCTCTTCTTGCGATGTAACTGTCAGCGCTGACGGCAAGCTGCTTTGCCACCGGGTCTGAAAAGGGGCAGTCCTCTTTCAGCTGCGCAAGCCGCTTTCTTTCCCCTTCCAAAATCTGCCGGGCAGAAGAGGGCCTTTCTTCCGTAGAAAAGACAATTTCCAAACTGCCCTTTGCCTTGGCGGGGACAGTAATGCTTATCTTACAGCAACTGCCTGTAAGACCCCAGCCGGGGCGGCCATCTTCTTCATCGGCACTATAGGCTATCTTCTGCCAGTCCTCAAAAGGAGAAATCTTCCCTTGCGTATGCATATATAAGGTATATCCGTCTGCCGCAACCCGGTTGCCCGTTAAGGAAAAAGCCTTTTTTTCTGTAAGTGCCTTTTCTTTGGGGGCAAACTTCAGATAGGGAATAACCGTGAAGGTACAGGGAATATCCGTTTCGTTATGCAGATGATAAGCCACCGCCGTCGTGTTTTCCCCATAGGCCATTGCGCAGGTCCGTTCTACAGACAGGCCCTCTACTGCGTATTTCCAGGAGGGGACACCCTCTAAAGTATATTCCTTCAAGGGCAGTGTCCTTTCCTTGCCGCCAGAGTGTATCTGTTCTGCCAGCAGATGCACCAAAGTAATCCGTTCATTTGGCGCTTTTACCGCCGCCACAAGAACGCCCGCATCTGCTCTGTTGACAGAAAAATCTCCGCACAGACTGCTGTAGCCGCCCAGGCCGTTCCAAAGAAGAAAGCACCGGGACCGGGCATTTTGCCTATTCTGCTCCATAGCATCCTTATTGGATAGGTCCATCCTGCTTTCCTCCTGGTTTCGGGGATTGTTGCGTTAAATTTCGCAGAAATTTGTTCGCCTTTAGTATATTGTGTTCCCCTTTTCCCGTCAAGAAATAATCCTGTTCCCTTTGATTTCTGTAAGATTACACAACTTTTTCCCCTTAATTTTGTATGTTTTACTATTACAAAATCTCTGCATTCCGCTAAGTTTCGTAAAAATTTCGGAAGTTTCGCATTTTTCATTGCTTTTGTGCTGCCACTGTGCTACAATCAAAGCAGTTCTCCAAAGGAGGTGCCTCTATGGCAACAATGGAAGAAATTGCAAAAGCACTGGGTGTTTCCAAAGGCACGGTGTCCAAAGCCCTCAGCGGCGCAAAGGATGTAGGCGAAGCCACCCGGCAAGCGGTGATGGAAAAGGCTTTGGAAATGGGGTACTCCCGGGCGCTGCGGAAAGCCAATGCCCCCAGAATTGCCCTGTTTATTACCAACATCGAATATCTCCACCCCGACGATTTCGGCTACGACCTTGTAACCGGTTTCCGCCGGACAGCAGAAACTGCCGGTTTTGCCGTAGATACCATCCCGCTGACAATTCCTATGCAGTTAGAGACCCCTTACGATACCTATATTGCCGAAAAGGGTTACTGCGGCGGTTTCCTTTTGGGCCTTTCTATGGTGGACGACCCCTGGATGAAAGACTTTGAAACCTGCAAAACCCCTACCGTCCTCTATGACAACCATGTCAGTTCCAACCCCAAGGTCACCTATATCGGCACTAACAACCAGGAAGGTATGGACTTTTCCGTTGCCTATCTAAAGTCCCTGGGTCACAGAAAAATCGGTTACCTTAGCAGCGAACTGACTGCCTATGTTTACCAGCGCCGGTATTACGCCTTTATTCAGGCTATGATGGAATGCGGCCTGCCTACAGATCCTTCCATATGCGGCAGCGCACACCACGTCAGCGAATGCCTCACCTTGCACCTGCCCCGGCTTTTGGAACAAGGGTGTACCGCCATTGTTTGCAGTCACGATGTTTTGGCCCACAGCGTTATGGTCCACTGCCGGGAATTGGGCCTGCGGGTGCCGGAAGACATCAGCATTCTGGGCTTCGACGATGTTCCCCTTTGCCGGTATACCATCCCGCCCTTAACCACCATCCGGCAGGATCGGGAGAGTTTGGGCAGAAGTGCCTTCCACGCCCTCACCAGCCAAATGAACAATGTGCGGGTCAGTTCCCTGCTTCTTCACGCAGAACTGATTGAAAGAGCCTCCTGCGGCCCTAACAAAAAATAAAACAAGCGGAAGTGAATGGTGTTCACTTCCGCTTTTCTTTATCTCCCTAAAAGCAAGGCGCTTTGGGGCGGTATTTTTGTTTTACTTTCCACGCAGTTTTCTTCTTCCCAGGCAAAGGCGTTTTCGCCATCGGCAAGGACTTGCCATCTGCCCTGGGGCAAAAGAAGTTCTGCCGGCTCCGGGCTGCAGTTGAAACACAAGAAAAGCGTTTCCCATTTACAGTCTTTTCCTCTGTTATCAAGAAGGACCCCGGCGCAGTTGGGCGCAATATCAAAGGCCTCCAAAATCCGTTCTTTGGCCTTTTCCGTTTTGTCCTGCAAGCCGGGAAGCTGCTTGCGAAGTGCGATCAGTCCCCGGTAATAATTGACCAGGTTTTCCTTTTCCCGGGCTCGTTCCCAGTCCAGGCAGTTCACTTCCGGGCTGGAACAGTAGCTGTTCTTAATGCCGCCCTTTGTTCTGCCGAATTCTTCACCGGCGTGAATAAAGAGCCTGCCCTGGCAGGAGAAGTAAATGGCTGCGGCCAGGCGATTTGCCCGCAAAACGGCTTCGTTGCCCTCCAAAAAATCCTTGTTGGGATCCAGGGTATACACCAACTTGTCCCACAAGGTCCAGTCGTCGTGGCAGGATAGATAGGTGATGGTTTGGGCCGGCGTTTGGAATGCTCCAAATTCTCCTGCCCAACCTGCTACGCATTTTTTCAGCACATCGGCTGTCATCACGCCTCCGTTGACAAAGCCCACGCTTCTTTCATCCATCACGCTGCCCTTTACCGCATCCCGGGTATCGTCGCAAAATGCGCCAATTTTGCCATCTATCTGCTTCAGGGCATTTTTATCGCACAACGTAACGCCCTTCGCCGCCGTATCCGCTGCCCGCCAGGGCTCGCCGTAGACCAATTTTTCGCCAACGCCGTACCGTTCATCCAGCGCCCTTTGGAGTTTTTCCATCAAATCCGTATCCAAAAGGCCCATCAGGTCAAAGCGGAAGCCATCTATGTGGTACTGCTCTACCCAGTACAGGGCAGAGTCCAGGATATACCGGGCGCACATACTCCGCTCCGATGCCACATCGTTGCCACAGCCGGAGCCGTTAGAAGCAGTGCCATCGGGATTTTGCCGGTAAAAATACCAGGGAGCGGCCTTAAACAGAGGGCTATCCAAAGAATAGGTGTGATTATACACCACATCCATAATCACCCGGAAACCGTTTGCGTGCAAAGCGGCAATCATTTCCTTTAATTCCCGGATGCGCACTTCCCCCCGGTAAGAATCTGTGGCATAACTGCCCTCCGGCACATTGTAGTTCACCGGGTCGTAGCCCCAGTTATATCCCTCGTCCGGGCAGGCTTCGTCTACAGAGCCGTAATCATACATAGGAAGAATTTGAATGTGGGTGACACCCAACCGCTTCAAATAGTCAAGGCCCGTCGAAAAACCGCCCTCTTTGTGCAGTGTTGTACCATTCTTGGTAAAGGCTGTGTATTTGCCCCGGTCTTTGGCATCAAAACCGCCGGATAAATCCCAGGAAAAGTCCTTGATATGTAGTTCATAGATAATCTGCTCGGCCTGCCTTTCCGGGGCCCGGTCCTCTTCCCAGTTTTCCGGATCGGTACGGGAAAGATCCAGGGCCATGCTCCGCAAGCCGTTCACACCGCAGGCCGTCCCATAGGGGTCGGGCGTTTCATAGGTTTTTCCGTCCACACATACGGCATAATCATAGTACACCCCATCCAGATTTTCCGGGGCTTCGTACGCCCAAAGGCCTTGGGCCTTTGCCGCCATCGGGTGGGTTCTCCATACGGGTGTTCCGTTTCCCTCTCCATACAGGCGCAATTCTACCCGTTCTGCCGTAGGCGCCCACAGATGAAACAGCGTTCCTTCCCGGGTGCAAAACGCCCCCAAAGGCGCATCTGTGTGATAGGCATTTTCAAATTCCGTGCTGTCAAAAATGTGTTCCATATGCTCACCTGTTTTCTGTTTTCACCCCAAGTATACTCTATCCGCAGCCCGGTTTCCAGTATATTTTGTAAAAATTTGCACCCAACAGCAGTTGGGTGCATAAAATTTACTTTTTAGGCTTGTAGCGCATTTCGCTGACTGCATAAACAGTAACGAATGCATCCGGATCTACCTTGCGAACGTGGTCCATCAGGCGCTTAAACTCCTGCTTGTCCACGATGGTGATCATTTCCGTCCGGGGCGTGTGGTCGTAAGCGCCGATAATTTCATTGAGTGTTGCGCCGCTGTGAAGTTCTTTCAGAACAAACTCCACAATTTCATCCAGCTTTGGAGAAATTACGCAAACCCGGCGCTTGATATTGTTATCAAAAATAAAGTGGTCCACGATGATGCCACCAAAGTAAGTACCTAAAAGGCTTAACACCACCGTTTTGCTGTCATAACACAGAGCAGAAGAAAGCGCCACCAGCATCCCGGAAAGGGACATAGCCTTTCCCAAGTCCATTCGCAGATACTTATTCATAATCTTTGCCACAATATCCAGGCCGCCGGAAGAAGCATTCCGGGGGAACAAAATGGCAAGGCCCACGCCCACCACTAAAATATAGCAAACCACATCCAGGAAGGGGTCCTGGGTGATGGACTGGAAATTGGGGAATAAAAGCTCAAAAAGGCCCATCACAAGGGGCATCAGGACGGAGCAGTAAACCGTCTTTACGCCGAACTCCGGGCCTACCAGCAAAAAACCGATAACGAGCAGGCCCACATTCATAATTAGCGTAATGGTGGAAACAGACAGAGGGATAAAATTGCTCAGCACCATAGCAAGTGCTGCGCCGCTGCCCACAGACACGTGGCTGGGCAGCATAAAGAAGAATACGGCGGCGGCTACAATGACAGTGCCAACCGTAATGATTGCAAATTCTTTAACTGTATTGCGAACTTTCATTTTTCTTTCCTCACCAAATAAAGGGTATCAGGCGGTATTTCACCTTTTGCTTGTAGGCTTCATAGCCGTCAAGTTCCCGGGTCAGCAGTTTTTCTTCCTCCAGAAGTCGAACCGTGATAATCACGGGATAAAACATCATAGGAATCAAGGCATACCAAGACCCCAGCACCAGGGGCATGGCCAAAAACAGCAGTAAAGTAGCCGAATACATAGGATGGCGCACAATGCTGTAAAGGCCCGTATCTACCACCTTTTGCCCCTCTTCCACTTTGATGGTGCGGCTGAGGTAGGCATTTTCCCGCATCACTTCTGCATAAAGGCCATAGGCCGCCAAGAAAAGCACAGATGCTATGATGGTCACGGGCAAGGATACTTTTGACCAGCCAAAGCGCCAGTCAAGACCGGCAAGCACAAAACTTCCTATGAACATCAGCCCGGAAAAAGCCACAACGCCCTTTTGCTTTGCCTGCTTTTCCTTAGCATCCAGACGCTTTTCCAAGAAGGCCGGAGATTTAGATAGCATCACAAAACCTGCAATCAGCATGGGGCCAAACAAAAGGCCCATAAGCCGCCAACCCCCAACATAGGAAAGGCTGCCTGCGGGTAAAAACAGCAAAGCGCCTACCAGCCCAAGGCCAAGCAAATATTTTGTTATGGCTGAAAGAAATAGTTTCATTGTTTTTCTCCGTAATCTGCCATCATTTTTTCCAAGATCTCCCTGTCCGCAGGACAAAAGGCATACTGGGGAATTTCTGAAGGCAGCACCCAACGAATGTCGTTATGCTCCAGCATTTTTGGCGTGCCTTCTGCGATTTTTGCATTGAAAAGGGTCAGGTGGACCTGAATATCCGGGTACTGATGGACAACGTCCATATACACATCCTCCACACAAAGGAGAATGTCCAATTCTTCCCGGCACTCCCGAATGAGCGCCTGTGCCTTGGTCTCTCCCGGCTCTACCTTGCCGCCCACAAATTCCCAAAGAAGGGCTCTTGCTTTGTTTGCAGGTCGCTGACAGGCTAAAAACCGATCTCCGTCCCAAATCAGCGCCGCCACAACTTCAACCATTCTCCTCACCGCCCATGTGTTTTCTGTCATTCATTTTATCTGCTTTTTTGCAGTATGTAAATAGAAAAGTTAATAAGGCATGCTATTTGATGCAAATACGTTTCGTTAGGCTCTGTAGGGGCGACTATTAGTCGCCCGCGGGCGGATACTATCCGCCCCTACAATCGATATTTCATAGTTGCATTGATGTAAAAACCGCCCGGGAGTCCCGGGCGGTTTGCTATGTAATTTAGAATGCGCCCTGCTCCATCATAGCAGTGGCAACTTTCTTAAAGCCTGCCAGGTTTGCGCCGGCCACCAAGTCGTAACCCAGGCCGTATTCCTCAGCGGCTTCCACGCTCATTGCATGAATGACCTTCATAATGCCCTTCAGTTTCTCGTCTACTTCTTCAGCCGTCCAAACCAGGCGCTCGGAGTTCTGGCTCATTTCCAGACCGGAAACGGCAACGCCGCCGGCGTTAACAGCCTTGGAGGGCGCAACGATCATGTGGGGCTGCTTACGCAGGAAGTCCAGCGCATCGTTGGTGGTGGGCATATTGGCAACTTCGATGTAGTACTTTACACCGGAAGCGGCAATCTTTTCTGCAGATTCCATCCGGACATCGTTCTGAGTGGCAGCAGGCATATAGATATCTACATCCTTCACGCCCCAGCACTTTTCGCCGGGCACGAACTCTACGCCGTACTTATCCGCATAGGGCTTGCAGTGCATGGGATCCTTGGCACGCATTTCCAGGATGAAGTCCAGCTTTTCGCCGGTAACGCCATCGGGATCGTGGATGTAGCCATCGGGGCCTGCGAAGTAAGTAACCTTTGCGCCCAATTCGGCAGCCTTCTTCATAATGCCCCAGCCCACGTTGCCGTAGCCGGAAATGGCGATGCGCTTGCCCTCGATGGTATCGTTTTCGTGCTTCAAAACTTCCTGCAGGTAGTAAACTGCGCCGTAGCCGGTGGCTTCGGGACGGATCAGACTGCCGCCGTAGGAGAAGCCCTTGCCGGTGAGTACGCCGTTTTCCCAAACACCCTTCAGGCGGCGGTACTGGCCGAACAGGTAGCCGATTTCACGGCCGCCCACCCCCATATCGCCGGCGGGAACGTCGATATCCGGCCCAATGTAGCGGTACAGAGCAGTCATAAAGCTCTGGCAGAACCGCATCACTTCTGCATCGGACTTGCCTGCAGGGTCAAAGTCGGAGCCGCCCTTGCCGCCGCCCATAGGCAGGCCGGTAAGGCTGTTCTTGAAGGTCTGCTCGAAGCCCAGGAACTTGATAACACTGGGGTTTACGTTGGACTGGAAGCGCAGGCCGCCCTTGTAGGGGCCGATAGCGCCGTTGAACTGGCAGCGGTAGCCAATATTCGTATGGGTCTGACCGTT
Organism: Faecousia sp.; assembly: GCA_045594945.1. GTDB lineage: Bacteria > Bacillota > Clostridia > Oscillospirales > Oscillospiraceae > Faecousia. Next base: position 8,954 of record JAZNZO010000083.1, on the reverse strand, counting down.
GTCGTCGGTCCAGACAACACGGAAGGTAAACATACGCTCGGGCTCTACCATTCTGGTCAACAGGTCAGCCTTTTCGTATTCGGGGTGCTTGTCGATCATAGGCGCAATGGAAGTAAACACTTCTTCCACAGTCTGCACAAACTCCGGCTCATCGCCGTGCTTTTTCTTAACATAGTCAATTACGCGCTCTACATAAGCATTCATTTTCTTTTCCTCCGTTTTCTTCATATTTGGTCATTTTTTCTCTCTTTACAAGGGGAAAATGATTGATATAATTGTACCATAGTGCATTTTTCTTGTCAATAATTGTCACTTTATCATGTTTGCCATATTTTCATTCAATGGAGGCCCTCTATATGGTAATTTTGGAAACAGAACGGCTTGTTTTGCGGGAATATACCCCTGAAGACTTCTCCTCGCTCTATGAAATTCTGTCCAGTCCTGTCACGATGGCTCACTATCCCAAGCCTTATGATGAAAAAGGCACCCGCCGGTGGATTGACTGGAGTCTTGAAAATTATGAAAAATTGGGCTTCGGCTGGTGGGCGCTGGTGCATAAAGAAACAGGGGCGCTTTTAGGAGATTGCGGCGTTACTTTGCAGCCGATCGACGGCAAATTGCTGCCGGAAATCGGCTACCACATCCACCACCCCTACTGGCAGCAAGGCTACGGCAAAGAAGCCGCCACCGCCGTACGGGACTGGGCCTTCACCCATTTAGACTATGACACCCTTTACAGTTATATGACTGAAAGTAACACCGCCTCCTGGCGCTTGGCCGCCGCCATCGGCATGGAGCAAATCGGAACTTATGAAGATAGCGACTACGGCCTGACCCGTGTTTATGCCATTACAAAAGAAAAGTGGTCGTCACTGTGAGTGACGACCACTTTTAGTTTTCTGCCAGTTTATCGGTATATCGCCTTGTAGAGGGCATAAAGCCGCCAAGACAAGCAAAACAGACCCGTAGCGTACAAAGGTACGTGAGGGTCTGTTTTGTGCAGTAAGGCAAAATGCCTTGCTTTTTGACGGTTGGCGGTTTTTGGCCCTCTACAAGACTTTATCGTATGCCCAGCGGAGGCCTACAGGCAGCATCACAATGCCCCGATAGGAGAAGCCTGCTTTTTCCAGCACGTGCTGCATCCGTTTGTTATCCGGGTGCGTATCCAGGCGCAAACTCTTTGCCCCTTTTTCTTTGCAATACTGCCCGATGATGTCAAAGACTTGCGTGGAAAGGCCCTGCCCCCGAAAGTTGGGGGCAATCGCAATCCGGTGAACAACGCCATAGCGCCCCTCTTTTTGCCAAGTTCCTTCCAACTTGGGATAGGAGGGGTCCCCATCCAGACTGATATACTGATAACCTGCAACTGCATCCTCCTGCAAAAGCAAAAAGCCGTAACCTTTTTGAATATCTTCTGCAATTACAGTAGGGTCAGGGAAGTTATCCGCCCACTGGGTAAAGCCCTGTTGCCGCTGAAATTCTCTGCCGCTGCGCAGAATTTCCACACACAGTTCCAGGTCTTCTGTTTTCGCTTGGCGCAAAGTAAGCATTACGAAACCTTTCTTGCCACAGAGGGCACTTTTGAAATCACAATCGCTCCTACGGCAGTAATTGCCATTTCCGGGAGCATATACATGCCGTTATAAACAACACTATACACAAAACCCAAGTCTTCCGGGCTGAGAGAATTTACCAGTTGTGCGCCCCAGGCAGGGAAACCGTCCTGGGTAAAGAACCATTCTGCATACCCGGCAAACAGAATATAGCCGGACAGAATGTGGCAAAGATACCGGGCAAAAAGGGCCACCACTGCGCCAAGGCAGAGCGCTGCGCCCCGGGATTGCAATTTATCCCGGAAAATGCCGCCCAAGCCCAGGCAGGTAAAAGCCGCCACATAGTCTGCCGCGCACATAATAAAGGCATTCAAAAGCATGGTGCCTTCTCCAAAATACCCGGGCTGAAATGCTGCTGTCACCGTTCTTGCGCCCAAAGCCATTTGCAGGAAACTGTAGCAAAAACCGCTAAACAGGCCCCACTTCACACCGTGCCGGTAAGAAATCAGCACCACAGGGAGCATACTGCAAAGGGTAATTTGTCCGCCAAAAGGCAGTTCCGGAATGAACATTTTGGAAACCAATTCCAGCACCACTGCCACCGCCATTAACATGGCGCTTTCCGTCAATTTTCTTGTTTTTGTTGTCATAAAGACACCTCCTAATAAAAATACCGCATTGCAAGTCCGTCTTGGTGCAATGCGATAGGAAGGTATCCATTTATGCATCTTTCCCTACGACGGTATTGACCGTATCAGGTTCGCGGGTCTGGACCGGGCGGTCCACTCTCAGCCGGGCATTTCCGGCTCCCCGAAGACTTATTTGTTTTGCGGTTACGTTTATTATACCCCATAATAGTATATTGTCAAGAAAAACCGGGAATTTTCTTGCATTTAGAAACATACTATGGTATATTTTAGTGTTGGAAAATATGTTATAACTTGAAGGAGCGATCTCTATGATTTCGCAGGAAAACATTCGTAATATTGCCATCATCGCCCACGTTGATCACGGCAAAACCACCCTGGTTGACGAAATGCTGAAGCAGGGCGGTATCTACCGGGAAAATCAGGCCACCCAGGACCGGGTGATGGACTCCGGCGACCTGGAACGGGAACGGGGCATTACCATTTTGGCAAAGAACACCGCCGTCCGGTATAAAGACTATAAAATCAACATTGTTGACACCCCCGGCCACGCCGACTTCGGCGGCGAGGTGGAGCGCATTCTGAAGATGGTTAACGGCGTTATTTTGCTGGTTGATGCCGCAGAAGGCCCTATGCCCCAAACCCGTTTCGTTTTGCAGAAGGCTTTGGAACTGGGTCATAAAGTCATCGTAGCAGTGAATAAGGTGGATAAGCCCGATGCCCGTATTCACGAGGTAATGGACGAAGTTCTGGAACTTCTTTTAGACTTGAACGCCACCGACGATCAGTTTAATTCTCCCACCATTTTCTGCTCCGGCCGTCATGGCACTGCCTCCTACGGCCCTGATGAAGCAGGTGTAAACTTAGAGCCCCTCTTTGAAACCATTGTCCGCTATATCGACGCGCCCCAGGGAGACAAGGATGCCCCTCTGCAACTGCTGGTTTCTTCCATTGACTACAATGAATATGTGGGCAGAATTGCGGTTGGACGTGTAGAGCGGGGTACTATCAAAGTAAACCAGGAAGTTATGATTTGCGACTACCATAACCCGGATGTGAAGCAAAAGGGCAAAGTGGTTGCCCTCTACGAATACGATGGCCTGGGCAAAACTCCCATCCAGGAGGCCTCCGCAGGTCACATCGTGGCCCTTTCCGGCATGGCAGATATCACCATTGGCCGTACCCTTTGCACGCCCGACTGCATCGAGCCTCTGCCTTTCGTAAAGATTTCCGACCCCACCATTGAAATGACCTTTGCGGTCAACGACTCTCCCTTTGCAGGCAGAGAAGGCAAGTTTGTTACTTCCAGAAACCTGCGTGACCGGCTGGAAAAGGAACTTCTCAAGGATGTTTCCCTGCATGTTACAGAGCAGGGAACGGACGCCTTCAATGTGGCCGGTCGCGGCGAAATGCACCTTTCCATTCTGATGGAAACCATGCGCCGGGAAGGGTACGAATTCTCCGTATCCACCCCCCGTGTGCTGACTAAGGAAATTGACGGCAAACTCTGCGAACCTATCGAGCGGATGGTGGCAGATGTGCCGGAAGAGAGCATGGGCTCTGTGATTGAAAAAATGGGCCGTCGGAAGGGCGACCTTCTTTCTATGGCGCCTATGGGCGGCCGCTACCGGCTGGAATTCTTAGTTCCCTCCCGGGGTCTGTTCGGCTACCGAAACGAGTTCCTCACCGACACCCGGGGCGAAGGCATTATGTCTTCCGTTTTGGAAACCTATGCCCCCATGAAGGGAGAAATCGTGCGGCGGCTCACCGGCAGTTTGATTGCCTTTGAATCCGGCGAAGCCTGCACCTACGGTCTTTTCAATGCCCAGGAGCGCGGCGCTCTGTTTATCGGCGCCGGCACGCCGGTTTATGCCGGTATGGTGGTTGGTATCTGCAGCCGGAACGAAGATATGACCGTTAACGTCTGCAAGAAGAAGCAGCTGACCAATATGCGTGCTTCCGGCTCTGACGAAGCCCTCCGGCTTGTAAGTCCCAAGGTTTTCTCTTTGGAGCAGTGCCTGGAATTTTTGGCCGACGACGAACTGCTGGAATGCACCCCCAAAACCCTGCGTATCCGCAAACGGGAACTGGATCACGGCCTGCGTATGCGGGAATTAATGAAGAAACGAAATCAAGAATAATATATAAAGGAGAACCTATATGCATTTGGATCATAATCACATCGGCGACCATCACGCCCACGATCATAGCCACACCCACACCCATGAACATACCCACGACGGTGTGACCCATACCCACGAACACGCCCACTCCCATGAGCATGACCATACCCATCCTCACGAGCACGAACATCTGCACGAAGCAGACCACGCCCATCACCACAGCCACGATTGCAGTGGCAACTGCAGCGGCTGCGCCTCCACCTGCAGCCACACCCCTATGGAAGAACTGACTGCCCTTATGAAGTATATGGCAAACCACAATGCCGCCCACGCCCGGGAACTGGCGGAATTGGCCGTACAACTGGATAAGGCAGGCAATCACCCCGCTTACGAGCAAGTAATGGCCGCCGTCTCCGATTTTGAAAAGGGCAACCTGCGACTGACTGCTGTGCTGGCAAGCCTCAACGTATAAGGAGTAGCCTATGTGCCTTTCTACTGTATATAAAAACGCAAAGACGGAAGAAAACATTGTGATGCGTAATGTGATGTCCATCACCTGCGAGGAAGACACCGTCATCCTCACCGATCTGATGGAACGCACCGTCGCCATCCAGGGCAAACTTCTGTCTGCCAACCTGGTGGACGGATTTGTCATTGTGCAGGAAGCATAATAATTCCCCCAAAGGCTGTGGCCTTTGGGGGTTTTCTTTAGTTATAAGGCTTGTAATCTTTATATAGAGAATATAGATGCAGGGTGTCTTTATAACGGCCGTAGTAACTTTCGCCGCCCAGCACACCGATAAACAGATACCCGCCGTCTTTGGGGAATGCGGAAATCAGACAGTTTCCGGCTTTGTCAGTCGTTCCGGTTTTCAGTCCCACCGCATCAGCGCAGTAATACTTGCTTTGCGCATGGAGCAGTTCATTGGTATTGCTCCAGGTAATGGTCTGCCCGCTCTCGTAAGTGACAAACTCCGTAGCCTTCGCCACATATTTGCGGATAACGGGATTTTCCATCGCCAGCACTGAGACGGTGACCAAGTCTTTCAGACAGGTGTAATGGTCTTCTCCGTCAATGCCGTCGGGGTTTTCATAGTGGGTGCCTGTAAGGCCCATTTCCATTGCCCGGTGGTTCATATATTCCATAAACCGCCGTAATGCGCCCTTTACAGACAATTTGGGATTGTTTGCCAGTTCCCGGCCTGCAGCCACAGCCAACGTGTAGGCGGTATCGTTGCCGCTTTGAAGAAGCAAGCCTTCCACCAGCATATCCACCCGCAATTTCTGGCCTTTGCTGATGTAGGCCACAGAGGAATTGGGGGCGATCAGACTCACTTCCTCGCCTACGGTAATAACCCGGTCCTCTTCCAGCACTTCCAGGGCCACAAGGGCCGTCAGCATTTTGGTAAGGCTGGCAGGGGCAATCCGGGTATCTTCTCCCCCGGAAGTATAATACATGGTTTCTGTGCCGGAGTTATACACAAATACATAGGGCGACTCCAATACGCCCTCTTCCGGCTTCGGCAGAGGCGCCGTTGTGGGCGGTATGGTTGTAACCGGTGGGGTTTGCACCGGTGTTTGCGTAATCGTGGGGGTAGGTTCCGGTGCATCGGGTGTTCCTGCCGGAGGCGGGAAAAATGCGACCAGTGCCACCAACGCAAAAATCGCCAGCAATATGGGAAATAAGTATCTTTTATTCATAACTTCTCCCTGTTTCGTCAATATCTTTGTTAGTATACCACACCCTTGCAAGAAAAGAAAGTGTTTCTTTTTCGGGGCGACTGTGGTATAGTATAGAAAAACCAAGGAGGTAGACTATGGACTGCTTATTCTGCAAGATTATAAATGGGGATATTCCCAGCACAAAGGTATACGAAGACGATCAAATTCTGGCTTTCCGGGATATTGCTCCCCAAGCCCCTACCCACATTCTGGTCATTCCCAAGGCCCACATTCCCAGTGTGGATGGCATCACGGAAGAAAACAGCGCTGTGGTCTCCCACATTTTTTCTGTGATTCCCAAGATTGCCGCTTCCGAAAACCTCACCGGTGGCTACCGGGTGGTTTCCAACTGCGGCCCGGATGCCGGCCAGACAGTTTTTCACCTGCACTTCCACATCTTGGGCGGCAAACCCCTTTCTATCGAAATGGCATAAACGCAAAAACAGAGGCACTGCAGTGCCTCTGTTTTCTTTTAATCAAGAACAACGGATTTTTTCTTTCCGTTCTTTTTCTTCGGATATTCTCTGATCCGGATAACAAAATCCAGATTGATCGCCTCAACAGTATTGTTGGTTTCCAGCAGGATCGCCCCATCGGTCACCTCTTTGATCGTTCCTTCAAACTGGTGACTGCTGTCAAATGCATAGATAAGGCATTCCTTGCCGATAAACCTTACTGCAAGTTCTTTCATTTCCACATTTCCTCCCTTTTTTCTTTTCTCAATTATTTTCCTAATAATTACGTTTTTTCGTCTGCTAAATGTAATGAACAGGATAATCCAGAGGAAGATTATCGGTATGTATACAGAGAAATTCAAGCCTTCACCTCCGCACGGCAAATTGCATTCTTGCTGCCGCCTTTTTCTGTCCGGTCGTCACAAAATCAGCAATTCTTCCAATTCTTTTGAAAGTCCATCTTTTTGGATATGCACCTTAATTTCATTGGACTGGGCATTGGTTTTCAGGTGCATGACCAGGCTTGTAATTCCCGCTTTTTGGCGCAGCGGTGTGGTTACATTTTCTGCCGCAATAAGATTCTTGGAAAGAAATACTGTAATATACTTCGTAAATCCGCCATAGCAGGCTGTTATTTTGCCGTTTCTGATGGCAAGGCCGTTGTTTTGATAACTCAAAGCCGCGCTCAGTGCTTTTACAGCCAGTATGATTACTGCTGTGCCCATGACCCCAAGAATAACCGCCACAATTGCCGGTGTGGGTACACGGAATATCCGCATAGGTATCACTGCCTGCAGCAGTACCACGCCTGCTACGATGCCAAGGATTAAGGCAAACCAGGACAGGAACGGGAAACAGGAAACCGCCTTTGTCTGTTTTGGGTCCGGTATATAATCCGGCAGTACTTTGCCTAAAATCTCACCGATCTCATCGTACTTGCAGAAAGGAACAAGTATCCCAACTTCTGCAGCATTGTCGTTTGCCGTTTCATGGGTGTATCCGATAACCTCAAGCTTGATTGTCGCAAACCCCAACATACGCTGCACAAGTCCCTGGGAGATCTTGACCGCCTTGATTCTGTCATAGCTGAAGGTGTTGGTATGCCGCTCCAAAAGGCCAAAGGAGATCTGGATATCGTTGCCCCGTTTGGTAATGGTAAAATTGTGGTAGCCAACGAAGGAATAAATCATACACCCGATAAAGGAGAAAGCCGAAAACAGCAGCATCGCACCCACCGTAATCAAGATGGCAAACAGAAAATACTGCCCCCATGTGCCGAGGGCATCCAGCCGGAGCGCCAGTTTGCAAACGCCGATAACAATCATGGCCAACACACCAAACAAAGCCGTAAAAAACGACGTGGATGCTATGTTAATGAGTGTATACAGCATTTTCTTTTTGGAAGTAAAGTGATACAGACTGTCTTTATCAGACAGCAACACTTCTTCTTTCACATCGCCGGGCGTTCGTGTGCCCCTTTCTTTCAGTGCATTCAATTCGTCCAGCAAGGCATCGACCGTCTTTGCCTTCTCGATGATGATTATCTCCGCCTGATGGGAGGTGTTGGTAGAGCCACTGTCAACAGTCAGGATCGCAATGCCGAAAATCCTGTGAAACAGGGTTTGTCTTTTGTTGATCGCATGGATCTTCTTATAGTCCAAAACAGAGCGTTTTCTGAACAGCACGCCTCTGCTGCATTTGATCTCCTTTTCTGTCAGTTCATATCCGGAGTTCTTGTAATAGAGAATTCTGTAGGCAATAAAGCCCAGATAAATGACCGCAAATGCAATGGCAAGGATGGGGAGAATCCCAATCATTTCCTCTATGCCAGCTTCGTCGTCCAGGAAAAGATCCTGAATAAAAACAAGTACGACCACAAGACTGCCGAACAGATCCGACAGCAAACAGGAATAAATATATCCTTTGTCAAATCTCTTCATCTTTCAGCTCCTCGACTCTTGCCTCAAGATTGCGCTCAAGATCATCGATCAGGTGATCCGCCTCCTCGGTCGTGAGGGTGGATATATCGAAGTTTGATCCCGCGGTGGAAATGGTCACTCCGCTAAGCTTAAGCATCATCATAATCGGTCCCTGCGTTCTGTGCAGGTCCTGTATCTGGCATACGGGGATGACCACTCTCTGTCTGAAGATCACGCCCTGCTTTACCACAATTCGCTTGTCATCATAACCCCAAGCATACATTTTGTAGCGCAGAACAGGCATTATCAAAGTAATGCAAAGAAGCAAAATAACGGGGATTCCCACACTTAAAGAGACTGCGAGCAGCACGTTGCTTGCAGTTTCCGTCGCAATCAGAATCGCCAATACGCTGACCGCCGATCCAACAAGCGCCAAAGCAAATATTGCCGCACGAATATACCATAATTTGAGTACGCTTTTGTCTAACTTATTCATTTTCATAATGTCTTTCTCCATATCTGCTACGTCAAGGTT
>JAZNZO010000082.1:0-2028 GCA_045594945.1 Faecousia sp. | reverse complement strand
CCTACGGCATCCAGGGCTTCCATACCGGCAGAGTTGTTTTCCACAGCAATGGAAATGTCCTTAATGCTGTCCGCCGTTTTGTAGTTGGCGGCCACATCAGCTTTGGTGACGACGACTTGTGCATTGATCACATAGGGATTGGTGTAGCTGGTGTTTTTCTTCACGTCGTCGGTGATGGTCATACCGTTCCAAATGGCATCAATCTCTTTGATCTCCAGCTCCGTGAACTTCTTGGTCCAGTCGATAATGACGAACTCAGCTTCAACGCCCAGTTCCTTGGCAACCAGCTTGGCAAACTCTGCATCAAAACCAATCCACTCGCCGTTTTCGTCCTTATAGTCCATAGGTTCATAGATCGTAACGCCAACAACCATAGTGCCCTTATTCTTTATGTATTCCATATCGGAGCCATTGGATTTGTTGCAGCCTGCAAACAGGGATAAAGCAAGAATCAGGCAAAGGGTCAAAGCAATCAGTTTTTTCATAACAGTTTCCTCTCTTTCATGGGGGAGCCCCAAATGTTTTGATAGGTGCATTATACTTCATCGATTTAGCGAAGTAAAGAGAAAAAACGCGGAAATTCCCATCTTTGTAGCGTTGCACAAAGATGGGGATGCTTTAGCACTTTAGCATAGTAAAGTATGCACAATATCAGGAAATATTTTTCAGAAGATCACTCAGTTGTGCGCCCAATTCATCATCAATCGGATGGAAGGGGAGGTGATTTTCAGAAAGGTAATAGGCCCCCTTTTGCAAAATATGCTTTTGCTGACCGCCTATATAGGTTATTATGATTTCGATGCCCTGGCTGGCCATATGCTCCGGGTCCGGAATGGTTATATTTAGGCGGGGAAGAAGGCGAAGATAGGATAAAATGGCTTCTATTTGGGAAGGCTCTGTCAAGGTGATGGCATCTTCCATTCGGCGGATTTCCATTTTTTCCACTTGCCGGGAATAGTAGGGTTCTTGCTTGGGAACATAACAGCCGGTGAGTAAAAAAACAATAAGAATTGCTATACTATAAATCCGCCTCATTGACCACACCTCTTTAATAAATAGGGTGGCAACAGAAGTGGATTTTATGCAAAAAAAGCGGCGTCGCCTGCCGGTGGCAGTGATCCGCCGGAGATTCGTTTGCATTTTGCCTGGGGCAGAATTAGGGTTTGATAATGCGTCAGGGAAACAACACCTGAAACGAAGCGGATAGCGCCACCTGTCGGTGGCGGTGACCCGCCGGAGATTCGTTTGCATTTTGCCCAAGGGCAAAATTAAGGTTCGCCGCCATCCAGCGGGCGGCGGCAACGCTCATCCGCGTTGCATTTTATCATTCGAATCCCCGTCTTGTAACGCAGAAAGAGGGAGATACCAAAAGGTATCTCCCTCTTTCTGGTGACCCGCCGGAGATTCGAACTCCGGACCCATTGCTTAAAAGGCAATTGCTCTGCCAACTGAGCTAGCGGGTCGTTGGCTGGGATGGCAGGATTTGAACCTACGAATGCCAGAGTCAAAGTCTGGTGCCTTACCGCTTGGCGACATCCCAATGAAATGTTGCCCGCTGACGGACACACGGAGCATTATAACACGGTGAAAATGATTTTGCAACATATTTTTTGTTGTATATGCAAAAAATTATTCCCTAATCTTTGGGAATTTTTACTTTCCCTCTTGTAAAATCTGCCCGTTTGCCGTATACTTTAATATTATGTCATACCCAAGAGAGGTTATTACTATGGAACTCATTTCTGTTCGCGATTTATTTAAGAAGACCGATGCGTATATCGGCAAGGAAGTATGCGTTGGTGGTTGGGTGCGTTCTATCCGCGCCGGTAAGCAGTTTGGCTTTATCGTGCTCAATGATGGCACCTATTTTACCCCTGTGCAGGTGGTGTACGGCGATGCACTGGAAAACTTCCAGGAAATCAGCAAGACCAATGTGGGCGCAGCGCTGATCGTTCCCGGCACCTTGGTTGCCACTCCCGATGCCAAGCAGCCTTTTGAAATTCAAGCCGCCTGCGTTACTGTGGAAGG
>JAZNZO010000081.1:0-5872 GCA_045594945.1 Faecousia sp. | reverse complement strand
CCCCTTTAGCCGTCTGGGGAGTCCGGGGACCATACGGGAGGTCCCCGGCCGTTTCTTTGCTTCCTTTCTTGACGGGACAAGAAAGGAAGGCCCCCGGCAGGGTCCTGTACTTGCGTGCCGGAAAAACTTGCTTGCCTTTCGCACGTCTTCCCGGTTTGCTCTGTCTGTTTGCCGAGCAAACATCATCTTGCCCGTAAATCAAACTTTTCCCGCAGGGCGCCTGCCAGGGTGTCAGGCTCCGGGGTTTTGGGGCCTTGCACCCCGGTGCCCGGGGCATAAGGGGGCGGCACAGGGGTTTGGAACAGCCAGGGATTTTCCCTTTGTAAAGCCCAAAGGGCCTCCCGGGTGGCGATTTCCGGATTTTCTGCTTCCTGCAAAGCCTGCAGGTTCAGCATTGCTTCCACCGCCTTTTGATTTCTGCCCCCACATTCTGCCACCGCCTGCCGCAGAAGATAGGAAAACTCCACCTGCCGGATTTTTTCTTCCAGGGCTTTTTTAGAAGTTTCCTCCATTTCTTCAATGGTCTTCCGGGAAGTCTGCAACTGCTCTTTCAGACTTTCATAGTCTGAAAACAGCGCCCGGGTGGCCTGAATGTCTTTTCCATTTTCTGCCATAATGGCATCAATGGTCTGCTTGCTCAGAGGATTTTCCTCCTGCAAGCCCAATAGGAATTCTCGTTTCATTGTGTTTTTCGGGAAAACGCCGCCCCACCAAAGCCTTCTCCTTGGGGAGAAGGTGTCAAAAACACAGATTTTTGACGGATGAGGTGTACTGTTTCCCCTTCCTCCTTCCTTTCTACGCTTTTTCCGGGGTTGCATCCCGCTTTTTTGCCCCTTTTACGACCGGGCCGGTCAAAAGCCTCCTTCTCATACGCGTAAGCGTATATCATCTGCAAAGCAGATATCATACCCGATGGGTATATCATCCGTTCAAAGAACGGATAGCATTTGATAATTTATCTGCTCCCCAGATAGAATAGGAAGTATATGAAAAAGCCTTATTGGCTTGTTTCATCCGGCATATAGAGCCCTCTTATGTAGGCTCTTTCTTCCTCCGTCTCCCAGGGCAAATCAAACCGCCAGCCCAGGGCAATTTCCGGCTTCAGCATTCCCTTTTCCACCATCTGCTGATAGGCGGCCCAGGTCTGCTCCTCGTCATACAGTACGCCGTTGCCCCAGTCCACACTGAAGGCGGTGTCCCGGATGGGCGGCAACTGATAAAGCCGGCAGAGGATGGCGCAAAGTTCCAGCGCCTTTGCCAGTCCTTCCTGCCACATAGCCTGAAAATCAATCACCGTCAGGTTATACTCGGCGGCGCTGGAGGCAATTTCTGTGGCCGTCCGGTCCTGGGCATTGGCATCGCTGAGCATACCCCGCTTCAGCCCCAAAATGCTTTCCACATTCCGCAAATACTCCTGCTTCCGGGCAAGATAGGACTGCTCCCGCAAATTGGGAGAAAAAATGGTAATGCCCACCTGCTCCGGGTCCTCATCCAGACCCACAAACAGGGTGTCTTCCAGCGCCCCATCCCGAAGTAAATCCCGGGATGCCAAAATCCGGCTCTGTCCCCGGCGGAATTCTCCCCGGAGTTGGGCCTCATTTTCGTCGATGGCCCCAATCAGTTCTGCCGCCGAAGCATATACGCTAACCCCCTCGGCGCTTCCGTCCACACAGTTAAACATAGGGGTTTTCAGTTGCACCAGCCCCACCGAGCCAACGGGCTGGGCATAGGTGTAACTTGGGGGCAACTGCGCATAGACCGCCACTTCCTGCAACGGCACTTCCATTCCCAGGCTTTCCCGGTTGTAGGCTTTGTAGAGCCGGTTTTCAATGGTAAGATAGCCCTTTTCGTCCACCTTCCGCCGCTCCAAAAGGGTGTAATAGCACTTGCCCTGGGTGGTTTTTTCCACCGTACCCACATCTGTAGGCACGCCCCACCCATCTCTGGCAAAAATCAGAACATTGTTCCGGGGAATGAGGGAAAAGCGGAATTTTCCATCCTGTATGCAGGGCTTTATGTAGCACTCGCCCCCAATCAGGGCAAGCGCAACCGCCTGCTTTCGCACCTGGTCCAGTTCCTGCAGCACCTGCTGGGCGCTAAGATCCTGGGCAAAGGCCTTGTACTCTCCAAAAATGGTTTTCGTCAGTTTGGTCACCACTGTGTAGGCAATCCGCTGGGCAGGGTCCATATCCTTGCCCCCCTTGCCGTAATAGAGAGAAAACCAACTGTCAATGGCATTTCTCATAGGCTTGGAAGTCTGATCCCAAGCCCCGAACGCCCCTTCATAGGCATAAATACTCATTTTGTTCCTCCTGTTTTCTTGGTTGCCCGCAGGCCCTTGTGTAAACCGGCAATATAGGCATCCAGCCGTTCAATCTCCTGCTGTAAGTGTTCATTCTGCCGTTTCAGTTCACCGTTTTCCCGGAGCACCGTCTGCTTTGCCCACATGGGCAAAAAGCGGTCAATCAGCCATTTTCTCATTTCTTCCTCCTGTTTTTTTCATTGTTTCTATGTCCCTGCTGAGCACAGTGGTGCAAAAGTAGCGGATATCATCCATTGCGTGATCGTTTTCTTTCAGGGGCTGATCCTTTGCGCCCCCCTGCTCCCAACTGTACAGGGAGAATTCCCGGATGGTATCGGCGCAGTCCGGGTGGATTTTCAGCACCCCGGCCTGTAGAAAAGAGGCCACCTGACGAATGCCATCCAGTACCGCATTTTTGGCTTTCCGCACGGAAAACTGTCCCTTGCGACGAATAAGGGCAATAAAAGAAGCCGCCGACGGATCCACCACCACACAGGTGATGGGCAAATCCGCCGCCAGCTTTGTAAGGGCCTCATAATATTCTTCGTCGGTTTTGGTTTTTCCTGCCTGCCTTCCATCGTAATAGTACTCTTTGATCCGATAGGCCACCCCCTCCGATACACACCAAAGGCCTGCCGAAAAGGGGTTCATAGTGCCATAGTCCACAGAAAGGTAGTACCTGCCGCTACCGGGAATTTGGCTTTGTAAATGCTTTTCCGGTGAAAAGGGATAAATCAGTCCCTCTGCCATGCACCACTGCCCCAGCACATACCTCTGGTGGAACACCCCGGTGTAGAGGGTCTCATACCGCTGACGGATACTGGGGGCTAATCCCGGATTGTCTGCCATCGTAAAGTGCAGACGAAGGGCGCTTTTTTCTTTGGCCTTGCACACCCATTCCTTGTAAAACCAATGTTCCGGCCCGGCGGGGTTGCAGTTAAACCAAAGTTTGCTCCCTGCAACGGAACACCGGGCGCAGGTCTGCTCCACGAAGGACCGGGGCATCAGCACCACTTCATCCAAAAACGCCCCTGCCAGAGTAACACCCTGAATTTGCTTGTAGGAACTTTCATCCAAGCCTCCAAACAGATAGTAGGTGTTCTCCCTGTTCCCATAGGAAACCACCAGCCGGTTGTCCCCCCGGTGCTCCCGAACGGTAAACAGCCCGCCCAGCCAGGAAGATAAATTGCTCACCACATTTCGCCGTAAGGAGGAGATGCTCCTGCCGCACAGGGCAAAATTGCACCCGTGAAAGGAAGACATACTCCAAATAAAAAAGCCGTCTGCCATACAGACGGTTTTCCCCGACCGGACTGCTCCATCGCAAATGATGGCATCCAAATCCTTAAATTGTGGCCTGTTCCACCAGGTCATGGCCAGCAGTTGCCGCTTACTGAAGTTCTGATAAATCACTGCAGTCCAAATCCTCCTTTGTGGTATCCAGGATGGCTTCCAGCAAATTGCAGCCTTCTTCCTGCGCGGCAGACCGTTCCCTGAATAAGCCAAGATGCTCACCCAGCATCTGAAGGGCCTTCAGTTTGTCGCAGAATTTCAGTTTCCAGCCCTTGTCCGTACATTCCATAGAAACAATGGCTGCTCCCATCTGCCCTTGCAAAACTTCCGGGTTCAGCTCCACCTTTCCGTCCACCATTTGCAGGCAGTCGGAGGCCCGGCTTAGCCCAATGGACAAAAGTTCCTTCAGCACATCCTGGGAAGAAGGGCTTTCCATACTTTCTTCCAACCGCATCCCCCTTTCCTATCCTTGCTCCCACCGGCAGCCATGTCACCCGGGAGCATTCTTAAACAAAACAAGGAACGCATTTTTCTCTGCGTCCCTTTTTCCACGATAGCATTATACCACACTTTTTAGGAAAAATCTTCCCAAAAAATTCCCATCTTACAAACTGCAGATTTTTACCCCGAAAGGCCAATTTCAGCCCTTTCTCCCTTTTATGTATGTTAACAGATTAACATACACTTCCCACAGGGACAAAAAAACAGGCTTCGACGAAAAGATTGCTTTTCGTTTACCGCCCGTCCAAGCCCAAAATGGTCCTCTTATTCATCTATGACTTTATCTATGACTATAACTATATCTTTATCTTTATCTATGTCTATATCTAACAGCCGCTTTTTTTACACGATATCATCCTCCATTTGTCTACGTTGGCTGAGTTTGCTGGCCAGTTCCGCCCGCTTGTTTGCCGTATCCAGCACAGGCCGCATAATCTCAAAAATCGTTGCAATCTGCCTACTTACGGCGCTAAGGTCCGGCTCGTTTCCGTTGAGGGCGTAGTCGCAAATCAGGCTATAGGCATCTGCTTTTTCTTTTTTTGTCCGTAAAGTTTGGATACTTTCAAAAAAAGACCGGTAAAAAGTAAATTGTTTTCTGCGCATTGTTTATTCTCCTTTTGTAATGTAATTTGTCATTTCTGACAGTACCATCCTATCACATCCAAAGAGAAAAATCTTCCCAAAAAATTCCCATTTATTAGGTTTCTGAAAATGTGGAAAACTCTGGGGAAAACCTGTGGATAACCTGTGGATAACTCCGGCAGTTTCCCACAAGCAAAAAACACGCCCCCTCACAGGAGGGAGCGTGTGGGATATTGCCGTTAAGGGGTGCGGGTGATAATCTTGTGATACCGGGAGAACAAATCCAAAGTCATATCAAAGCACAAACCTCTGTAGTCCCCTTGTGTAAATACGCCATTTTTATATTTATTTCCGGAATCCCAGGTGGCATCCAAAATCACCCACCGGTTTTCCCTTTCCAAGTAGGCCTGGACCTGGGCGTGATTGGCATCTTGGATTTGGGCATCATTTGGGGTGATTGGCGTTAAGGTGCCTGTGGAATAGGTGCTGATATACAGACAGGGAATGCCCTGAGCCTGCAGCAGTTCATAAAGCAGGTTGGCATAGCCGCCGCAAACGGTGCGCTTGTGGGTCAAAACGCTTTCCGCATCGTAGAAAAGTTCATCGCTTCTTCCCTCATAGTAGTCGTAATCATAATAGATATTTTCTGCCACCCATTTTTCCAGAAGATACATCTTCTTATAGGGGTCTGTTTCGCCTGCCACAATGGAATCGGACAATTCCTGCATTCTTTCGGAAACGGTTCCATTCAAGCAATCCTGGGGGTCCACCCAATAGGCCATCATAGCCCCATTGTGCTCCACAACAGAAGTGGTTGTAAATACATATCCATCCCCATCGGGGGCGATGGGCAGATAGAAATAACTCCAAAATGAGTTGTCCTTATTTATCTTTGTGTAGACTTTAACGTTGGTTTGCTCGGTAAGTCCCTTCAGGGAAAGTTCCCCAGAGAAGTAGTCTCCGGGCCCTGCAGAAATCGCTTTTCTTTCTTCACCGCAAATAATCAGTAGTTTTTGCAGCCCCTCTTTGTCAATCTCGCCGCATACCTGTAACGTATCTGCATGAATGGAGAGTTCAATATAGTTACGGGGATTCACAGAACTGATCACCCGGTGAGGATTGCCCAGTTCATCGGGGTTAAAACTGGTTTTGGGGATGGACTCTGTGTAAGATTGCCGGCAGGTCTGGCAGGTG
>JAZNZO010000080.1:0-2878 GCA_045594945.1 Faecousia sp. | reverse complement strand
GATGCCACCCTTTGCTTCGATGAACTTAGCAAGACCGGTAGAGGTGATAGAGTCGGTGACGATAGTAGTACCGGGATGCTCACGGAGCAAAATCGCAGCCAGCATTGCAATAATGCGGTTTCTGTTCAGTTCACTGCCATCGGAAAGCACAGCGCCTGCCCGGTCCACATCGGTATCAAAGATAATACCCAGGTCTGCCTTAGACTGCATCACCATTTCGGTAATGCTTGCCATTGCGGTTTTGTCTTCCGGGTTGGGAATATGGTTGGGGAAACTGCCGTCAGGGTCAAGGTAACGGCTGCCGTCGGTATTGGCGCCCAGGGGCTTTAGCACTTTATCGGCATAGAAACCGCCTGCGCCGTTGCCTGCGTCCACTACGATGCGGAAGCCATCCAAAGGCTTATCCTCACCGGTGGCGGCGCGGATTTTATCAGATAACAGTTTTGCGTATGTATCCATAAATGCGCCCTGGGTCAGGCTGCCCTTGGGCAGACCTGTGGCGGTATCAGCACCTGCATAGGCAAGGATCTTCTTAATGTCTTCCTTTTCCAAGCCGCCGGAGCAGGTGAAGAACTTAAAACCGTTCCGGTTGAAGGGCAGGTGGCTGGCAGTAATCATTACAGTGCCGTCAAAAGTGTAACCTTCGGTGACGGTGGCCATAAACATAGCAGGGGTACTTGCCATACCAAAATCGGTAACCTGCAAGCCTGCTTCCACCATCGCATCACAGAGCCAGGAAGAAAGGGTAGGGCCGGAAAGACGGGAATCCCGGCCAACGGCAACCCGCAGGTCTTTCCTGCCGGTCTTTTCCATCAGCCACAGAGCAAAGCCTCTGCCGATATCCCGGCAGGCAGACTCCGTCAGATTTATGTGCTGGCCTTCGATGCCCTCCAGGGCAACGCCACGAATATCACTGCCGTTTTGCAGTTTGCTGTAATCCATAGTGTTTCTCCTTTTGTAAATTTTCTCCATTATAACACGAAGCATAGCAATAATCAACGAAAAAAGCGGTGTATTTCTGAGCAACTCAGAAATACACCGCCAATTTTATTTCAGCACTTTCTTATAGCCTTTGCCGTATTGAACACTCCGCGAAACCCGGCTCAATGTGGCAGAGGAGATGGAGGAAGACTCCATTACCTGGGCATAGGTATTACCTTCTAAAAGGCGTTTGGCGGCGTAGACCCGCTCCGCCATATTTTCCATTTCCTTTTGGGTACAAAGGTCCTGCAAAAAATCCATACAGTCCTTTTCGTTTGTAATAGAGCAAAGCACCTTGCACAGGTCCTGCAGTTTTTCTTTCTGTGTCATAATGGGACCCCCTAATAAGATTCGATGGTGCTTTGCAGAAATGCCTTTGTTTTCTCCATTTGAGGATTATCAAAGACCTGCTCCGGGGTGCCGGATTCCACAATTTCTCCATCTGCCATATATAGTACCACATCTGCCACACTTTTTGCAAATGCCATTTCGTGGGTAACCACAATCATTGTGATATTTTCACTTTTCAGTCCCCGGATAACCCGTAAAACTTCTCCTGTCAGTTCCGGGTCCAGGGCAGAAGTGGGCTCATCAAAGCAGAGAACTTTCGGTTGCAGCGCCAAAGCCCGGGCGATGGCTACCCGTTGCTGCTGACCGCCGGAAAGTTGATAGGGGTAGGCATCCACTTTTTGGGAAAGGCCTACCTGCTCTAAAAGAGCCAAAGCATTCTTTTCGTTTTCCTTTTTCTTATCCGGGTTTTGTAGGTCCGGGGCTAATGTCACATTTTTCAGCACAGAATATTGGGGAAAAAGGTTAAAATTCTGAAAAACCAGTCCAAAATACAGCCGGTTTTCCCGGATGCGGTTTTCTGTCTGCTGGCCCTCCAGCAAGGACTTGCCCTCAATGCAGATATCACCGCTATCCGGCTTTTCCAAGAAATTCAGGCAGCGAAGAAGGGTGGTTTTGCCACTGCCGGAGGAGCCGATGATGGCCAGCACCTGCCCCTTTTCCAGGGAGAAACTGGCATCTTTCAGCACGACCGTGCCGCCAAAGCTTTTTCTCAGATTTTTCACTTCCAAAAGAGCCATAACTTAACCTCGGTAATAGTTTAATTTCTTTTCCAAATAGCCGAAAAGCAGGGTCAGAATGCCGCAGAACAGCAAATAGAACACGCCGGTGTAAAAAAGGGGCCAAATCAGGCCTTGCTTGATAAAACTCTCACCGGCCCAGGTCACTTCATAAATGGCAATCACACGGGCAAGGGCGGTGTCCTTTACAAGGGTCATACATTCGTTGCTCATAGGGGCCATAATCCGCTTGATGACCTGCATCAGGGTGATTTTGAAGAAGATTTGGGTATTCGTCAGCCCCAAAACCTGGCCGGCTTCTTTTTGCCCCTGGGGGATTGCTTCAATGCCGCCTCGGTAGATTTCAGAAAAATAGCAGGCATAGTTCAGGGCAAAAGCCACTATCACCGCCCGGAATCGACCGATGGAAGGCAGTCCAAAGAGCAGGCCAGGACCGTAGAACACCAAAATCAGTTGGAGCATCAGAGGCGTTCCCCGGATAACCCAAATGAGAAACCGGATGGGCATACGCACAAGCCGCACTTTGCTCATACTGCCAAAGCAAATGAGAAGTCCCAGGGGGAGAGCGATGAGAAGGGTCAGGGCAAAGACCTTCAAGGTCTCCCCGAAGCCCTCCATCAGCGCCCGGTTAACAGATAAAAACAGTTCCATAGATCACTTAACAAGGGTTACGGGATACTTGGCGGCCAGTGCATCCAAAGTGCCGTCAGCCATCCACTTTGCCATCAGCTCATTGACGAATTCGGTCATATCAGAGCCCTTGCGGAAGCCGATGCCATAGTATTCGCTGGTCAGCTCGAAGGCGATTG
>JAZNZO010000079.1:0-36830 GCA_045594945.1 Faecousia sp. | reverse complement strand
CCCGACCACTTTTGTGGTCGGGTGTTTTCTCGTCAGGAGTATAAACAAGGACTTGAAAGATCAAATCGCAACAGTCCGGTGGACTGTTGCCGCCGAGGGCTGGACCGAGGCGACCCTCTATTTTTTGCTTTGCAGAAAATGCAAACAAGTCCTTGTGCCCCTGCCAGAAAAAGGCCACACCATTCGGTGTGGCCTTTTTGTATATTCATTAGATATTCTCTGCAAGTTCCACGCCTAAGGCAATGCATTCACCGCAGGAAACGTGATTTTTCTCTTTGATCTCCCGGCAGACGGTGCTGCCGCATTTTGCTTCAAAGGCCCGACAAATCCGGCTAGCATACTGATAGGTGGCAGCCTTGGATGCAGGGGCTTCCAGATTGCCGTCGCTATGCTTCAGCCCGGCAACAAAGATTGCGCCGGACAATGCGCCGCAGGTTTGCATACGGTCGCCCATGCCGGCACCGAAACCTTCCAAAGCCTTCATAGCCGCCTCCCGGGGCATGCCCAATTCTTCACAGAAGGGAAGGGCCACCGATTGGGCGCAGTTAAATCCTTTTTCGTGAAGCGCATTTGCTTCTTGTTTTCTGTCTTTCATAAATTGCCTCCCGGGTAGTATTTATTTCATATTATCACAGGAAAACAATTATGACAAGTGTTCCTAAAAAAACGGATATTTTCTCGAAAAAGCTCTTGACTTTTTTATATGTGTGCGATATAATGGCAAAGCTGTCCATAAGAATATGCTGCTATAGCTCAGCCGGTAGAGCGCATCCTTGGTAAGGATGAGGTCGCCAGTTCAAATCTGGCTAGCAGCTCCAAAAATCAGTCATCCCATCCGGGGTGGCTGATTTTTTGTTTGCCGCTGCCAGATTTGAAAGATCAGTTGCAACGCGGACGAGCGTTGCCGGCGACAGCTGGATGGAGCCGAACATTAATTTTGCTCCTTATGGGAGCAAAATGCAAACAAATCTGGCTAGGCAGCTCCGGCAAGCTGTGCGTGCCTCTTGGAAACAACCTTTCTGTTCCTAAAGCCGCTCACCGCAACGAGATAGCGGCATAAGCCGCCTTTGGCGGCCACCTTATACATAGGTTTTACGCAGTCATCCCATCCGGGATGGCTGATTTTTTGTTGCTGCACCCATTCCCACACAAGTGGAGGAGAAAATGTGCGAAATTTTCATTGGCCCTCTGACCGTCTGAGCGACTTCCTATGCTTGACTTTATAGGGCGTTATGAGGTATAATCTATGAGAGATATTGTGGCTTTTTATTACATTTTGCCATAAAATGCCTGCCCGTGCCACTTTTGACTGTTCAAAGCAGAGAGAAAAAAGTGGAAAAGGGAACAAGCGCAAGAAAAAACTGCAAATTGCGATTTTTAATCACAAAATATGCCGCGACCGATGGCCGGAAGGAGCAAATATGTATAAAATTTTTGTGAAGCGAGCCTTGGATTTAATCATTTCTTTTATTGGTATTTTGGTGCTGGCACTTCCCATGCTGATCTTGGTGGTGGCGATTAAACTGGACTCTCCCGGCCCGGTTTTGTTTAAGCAGAAGCGGGTGGGTATCCGCAAGTCCCACTTCAATATTTTGAAGTTCCGCACTATGCGAATTGACACGCCCCGGGATATGCCTACCCATATGCTGGAAAACCCGGAGCAGTGGATTACTAAGGTGGGCAAGTTTCTGCGGAAAACCAGCCTGGATGAACTTCCCCAGATTTTCAATATCTTTGCCGGCCAGATGTCTATTATCGGCCCTCGGCCTGCCCTTTGGAATCAGTTTGACCTGATTGAGGAGCGGGATAAATACGGCGCAAACGATGTGCGTCCGGGACTGACCGGATGGGCCCAGATTAACGGCCGTGACGAACTGGAAATTCCCGTAAAAGCGAAATTGGACGGTGAGTACATAGCCCGCATAGGATTTTTCTTTGATTGCAAGTGTTTCTTTGGCACGATTGCTTCTGTGCTTCGCTCCGACGGCGTGGTAGAAGGTGGCACAGGAGAACTCCACAAGCAGGAAGAAAAGGAAAAAGAAACTGTGAAGAATTAAGGGAGCCTTTTATGAAGATCCTTGTTGTTTGCCAACATTATGACCCGGAACCGTTCCGGATTGGGGATATTTGCCGGTCACTGCACCAGAGGGGCCACCAGGTTACGGTTGTGACGGGCCAGCCCAACTATCCGGAAGGAGAGATTTATCCCGGCTATGAAAAAAAGAACCGCCGTCACGAAGTCCTTGACGGGGTGGAGGTTTACCGGTGCTTTACCATGCCCCGTAAGACCGGTATACTGCATCGTTTTTTGAACTATTACAGCTATATGTTTTCTTCCTGCCGTTTTGTGAAGAAATTGCCTGGGGATTACGATGTGGTTTTTGTAAACCAACTGTCCCCGGTGATGATGGCAAAGGCGGGCATCCTCTATGGCCGAAAGCACAAAAAGAAGGTAGTGATGTACTGCCTGGATTTGTGGCCGGAAAGTCTGATCGCCGGCGGCATCGGCAGGAACTCGGTGATTTATAAGGTCTTCCACCGGGTAAGCCGGAAAATCTACACAAAAGTAGATGAAATCCTGGTGACATCCCGGGAATTTACCGGATATCTGCAGGCGCAGTTCGGTATTCGGGAAGAAAAGATCCACTACCTTCCCCAGTATGCAGAAGAACTGTTTGCTTCCCTTCCGGAAGCACCTCCGCAGAAGGGCTTGCATCTGACCTTTGCCGGAAACATTGGGGAAGTGCAGAGTGTAGAAACCATTTTGCGAGCAGCAAAGAAACTGCAGGAAGAGAGCATCACGTTCCATATTGTAGGTGGCGGCTCAGATTTGGAGCGGCTGCAAAAACTGGCAACACAGTGGAATCTTGCAAATGTGATTTTTTATGGCAGAAGACCCGTATCCGAAATGCCGGAATTCTATGCCAAGACGGATGCACTGCTTGTGACATTGAAGGCAGATCCCGTACTGTCTTTGACTTTGCCGGGAAAAGTGCAGTCTTGCATGGCTGCCGGAAAAGCCATTATTGGTGCTGTGAATGGGGAAACCGCCCGCGTTATTGCTGAAGCAGAGTGCGGTTACTGCGGCCCTGCAGAAGATGCAGACCAATTGGCGGAGAATATTTTGGCATTTGCCCAGGCAGATAAGTCCCAAATGGGTCAAAATGCCCGGAAGTATTACGAAACCCGTTTCAACAAGCAAGGCTTTATAGAAACCCTTGAAGGAATGATGAAATGAAAATACTGGTATATGATGTGGCTGCGGAGGATGGCGGCGGTCTGCTTCTGCTGAAAGAATTTCATGAGGCGGCGAAAACGGCACCCAGCCATATAAAGTGGATATTTCTTACTTCCTTGACAGAATTGGAATCCACGAAAACCATTGAAGTTCGGCGTTATCCGGAAGTAAAGCAGTCCTGGCTCCACAGGCTGTCCTTTGAGCATAAGAAAATGCCCGAGATCATCCGGCAAACCCAGCCGGATTTGGTGATCTCCCTGCAGAATATGCCTGTGAAACGGTGCAAGGTGCGGCAGTTTGTGTATTTGCACCAGTCTTTGCAGTACTGTCCCAAGAAATTCTCCTTTTTGAAAAAGGAGGAACGGGCGCTGGCCATCCGCCAGCGGCTCATTGGATGGCTAATCAAAAACGCCATGCCAAAAGCAGAACATATTTTTGTGCAAACCCAATGGATCAAGGATGCCACCTGCGCCTGGCTGAAGCGGCCGGAGGAGGAAGTGACCGTTGTGCCGGTTAAACTCCCGGAAAACGTGCCGATGCTTCCTTTTGAAGGGGAAACATCCAAGGTGTTTTTCTATCCTGCCCGGGCGGAGGTATATAAAAATCATCAGGCCATTTTGGATGCCTGCAGGATTTTACAAAACCGGGGAATAACCGGATACCGGGTGATTTTACCGTTGCAACCCGGTGGATTTACCCAGCGCATTTCTGAACAAGTGGGGGATTTGCCTATTGATATTTTGGGCGCCCTTACCTATGAACAGGTTTGGCAGTACTACAGTAAGGCAACATTACTGTTTCCTTCTTATCTGGAAACTTGCGGTCTGCCTATGCTGGAGGCAAAAATGGCCGGCAGCCGCATATTGGCATCGGATATGCCTTTTTCCCACGAGGCGCTGGATGGCTATCCCAATGCCCGGTTTTTCCCCTATGACAACCCGGAAAAACTGGCAGACTGTATGCAGTCCGTCATTGAAGGCAAAATGGAATATGTGCCTACCCAAATGGGAGACCATAACCAGCAGGAAAGTTTGCTTTGCAGTATGCTAAGCAAAGTATGAGAGGATTTATGGCAAAGAAACTGAAAGTCATTTACTACCACGAGGTGGTAGAGGAAGGGCAAGGCTTTTCCTACCAGAGAATTGAAAAAGAGAAGTTTGCCCGGCAAATGGCCTACTTGCAGGCTCAGGGCTATGAAACTTTGTATTTTTCCGATTTGGACAAGCCTTTGCCCCCGAAGGCGGTCATCGTGTCTTTTGACGACGGCTTCCGTTCTATTTATGACAATGCCGCCCCTATTATGGAAGAGTACGGCATCCGGGGGAATGTGTACTTGCCAACAGGCTATATCGGAAATGATCCCCATTTTATGGACTGGGATATGGTGAAAAAGTTGCAAGAGAGCAACTTTGAAATGCAGGCCCATACCCATAACCACGTGGATGTGCGGACTTTGGATGAAATGGCATTGATCGAGCAAATCAAAGCATCCGATGAAGCCTTCCGGGAAAAATTGGGTTTTTTGCCCCAGGCGTTCTGCCTTCCCTTTGGCACCTATGACCGGGCCAGCGTGGGCAGGCTTAAAAAGAACGGCAGATATGATTACATTTTAGGTTCATACTACGGAGACCTTCGCAAAAAAAATAAAGGTCGGGTACTTCCCAGAATTGGCATTTCCAACGACGATACCATTGCCGATTTCGAAGCGAAACTGGAAGGTAAGCGGAACTGGAAAGGCCCTCTGCAAAGACTCCGGCTATTTCTTAAAAACCTGAAAAAAGAAAGAATTACTAATTACGAGTATTAAGAGGTTTTCTATGAAAGTACTGTACATTACAACTATGTACCCCATTCCTGCCTACCCCCAACAGGGCATTTTCTGTCACGAACAGGTAAAGGCGCTGAAGGCGCTGGGTGTGGATGTGACGGTTGTTGTACCCATTCCTTTTTACGACCGGCAGGTGAAGGTATCCCGCTGGGAGTACGAAGGGGTGAAGGTGCGGTACATTCGCTTTTTCAAAATACCCGGCTCCGGTGATTTCCACAAAACCGGCAAGGCGCTATATCGCCGGTTGCGCAGGCTGAATTTGAAGCAATTTGACATTTTTCATGCAGATGCTGCCCTTCCTTCCGGTCAGGCAGCCATGCTGGCTGCAAAGAAGTTCGGAAAACCTTTTTTGGTTCACGGTCACGGACTGGATATGTTCTTGGATGGCAGTTACAAGGATGCTAAGAACTGCACCCAAATTGCACAGGCTTGCAAGCAAGTGTACGAAACGGCAGATGGTATTATTGGTGTCAGCCGGAAGGTGCTGGATATGGTGCAGGCGCGGTTGGATATATCCAGAAGGGGCTATATAGCATTCAATGGTGTGGATGCAGAAAAATTTTACCCTGCAGAAAAGGCACCTTCTGATAAGGTCACCTTTATTTCCATTGGCAACCTGATTGCCTTGAAGGGCCACGATTATACCCTTCGTGCAATGAAAGCGCTGGTGGATAAGGGGCATACCAACATCTGCCTGAAACTTTTGGGCAGAGGTCCATTGGAACAGGAACTGAAAGACCTAGCCAAAGAACTGGGCATTGAGCCCTATGTGGAGTTTGTTGGCTATGTGCCTTATGATGATGTAAGGGCAAAACTGCAGGAAAGCGATGTGTTTGTGCTGCCTTCCTGGTATGAAGCCTTCGGCTGTGTATATTTGGAGGCTATGGCCTGCGGATTGCCGGCAATCGGCTGCCGGGGCAATGGTATTGACGAAGTGATTATTCACGGGCAGACGGGCTATCTGGTAGAAAACAAATCTTTGGAGCAATTAACGAACTGTATGGAGTGCCTGCTGGACCAGGCTACCCGCCAGCAAATCGGAAAGGCTGCCAGAGAAGCGGTAATGGAAAACTATTTGTGGGAACACTCTGCCAAGACCCTTTTGCAGGTGTACCAGGTGTATGCAGAAAGGGGAGAAAAGGATGGACTATAAGATTATCACCGATGAGGCCGGCTTTTTGGCAGAAAAGGAAAATTGGAATGCCATCTGCGCCCGTATGGAGGATAAGACTCCCTTTCAGTCCTGGCAGTGGAACTACTATTGGTGGAAACACAATGAACCGGAAGATAGTTTGTTTATTATAAAAGCCTTTGAGGGCAAGCAGGTTTTCGGCTATGCCCCCATTGTGGTTAAAAACAGAACTGCCCAGTTTATTGGAAATCGGGATATGGACTACGGCCTGTTTGTGGTGGCCGAACGCAGTATGGTCGTGATTGAGGGATTTGTACAGACCCTTCTTGAAAAGGGCTTTTCCCTGGCTCTGCAGGAGATGCCGGCAAGAAGCAGCCAAATGCATATGGTGCAAAAATTGCTGGAAACCAAGAAAAGATACATCCTTCACAGAACCACAAGAACCGTTCACGCCAATTTACTGCAATATGAAAATATGGATGGATATATGAAGCATCTGAGCCAAAGTATGCGGAATAAAACCATCAAAGCAGGCCTGAAAAAAGGTTTGCAGATTGGGCCGGAGCCTGTTACGGATACGCTGTTGCAGGAAATCCGGGAGATTTACGAAAACAGGCAGGAGTATCGGGGTAAAGCACCGGATATTTCCTGGTCTTTCCCCATTTTACAGGCTCTTCAGCAGGAAAAAATGCTGGATGTGTATGTGGCAAGAAACGCCGAAGAAGCGGTAGGCTTTTTGGTGGCATTTTCCTATGAAAACCGCCGGTATATTTGGCTGGTGGCCTTCAAATTGGAGTACCGGGACTATTTCCCCGGGCAACTGCTGTTCTACAATGTATTAAAAGATGGCTTTGATGCCGGAAACGTACAGGTAGACTTTATGCGAGGCGATTACGACTTCAAGATGCGCTGGGAATGCGAATTGGATACCAATTACACCCTGTATCTTTATAGAAAATATTGGGATTACCGAAAAGCGAAAACAGTTTTTGCGCTGAAACCCAAACTGAAACGGATCATCTATGGCAGCCCTGTGCTGGAAAGGATCTTACGCAAATATGGAAAATAACAAGCCGAGAATACTGGTGCTGTTTGTAGAGCCCATGCTTTACATTATGGACCTGATTCATAATGTTTATGAGAAAACGCCCTACACCTACCAGTATGTGTTTTGCCATAGTCGCCTGACAGGCAAGGATAATTTACACCTTCCTGCCGGTACAGTGGTCTGCGACGGAGATAAAAAAACCCGGAAAAAGCAAATGGAAGAGGTATTTGCCCAATTCCGCCCGGACATGGCAATCGTCAACGGCTATGTGGGGGTAGAGCAGACTACTTTGATCCGTTGCTGCAAAAAGGCAAAGGTGCCTTATGCCATTGAAACGGACACTCCCTTGCATATCCCCGGGAACAAGCTGAAGGCGGCAGCCAAAAAGGCGTATTTGCGGACACTTTTACACAACCGCTTTTGCTACGGCTTTCCCGGCGGCACATTGCAGGAAGAAAATCTTGTGTACTATGGAATTCCTCAAGAACGCTGTTTCGTAATGCCTATGTGCGTGGACAGCAGCCGCCTGCTGGCACAGGGGGAAACTTTGCCGGATAAGCAGACACTAAAAGCACAATTTGGTCTTGCAGGCAAGGATGTATTCCTCTTTGTTGGGCGGTTGGAAGATGTGAAGAATGTGCCGGTTTTGCTCCGGGCTTTTGCCAACTATAAGAAGTCCAATCCCAATGGGGCGTTGATGATTGTGGGCGATGGAGAGAAGATGGAAAGTCTCCGGGAAATGGTGGGAAAACTTGCTTTGCAGGATGTGTATTTTGCAGGCTATGTGGTGTTCCCCGGGCTGGTGGCTTACTACAAAATGGCAGATGTATTTGTTTTGCCATCCGGTTATGAACCCTGGGGCTTGGTTATTAATGAAGCCCAGGCTTTTGACCTGCCTGTGGTAGTATCTTCAAAGGTAGGCTGCCGGGAAGACTTGGTAATATCCGGAAAAAACGGCTACATTTTTGAAGATAACGATGAAATGCAACTGCGGGATGCTATGGAAAAAGCGCTTACCTTAGGGAAACCGGAGATTTCCATAGCCCAACAGTGGAACCATAAAAAATACTACGAACAATTCGTATGCGCGGTGGAATCTATATGCAAAAAAAGAACACAAACACACTTTATGCCATAATCCTGTTTTGCACCATCTGGGTGTATTACAGCCTGAATGCCCGCTACATCAATTTTTCCGCATTTACCCTCCTGCGTTGGGTGTTCCCCTTTGCGCTCATTGGCATTGCAGTTCTTCTGAATAATGGGCGTATTGCCGTCCCGCCGATGCTCTTTTGGTGGTTTTCCGTGGCAGTTTTAGTGCCTGCCGTGTTGGGTGCAGACCCCATAACTTCCATTGTAAAGTACATCTCTTGGGTGCTTATTTTCTACGGATGCTACGTGTTTTTTATGCAGTTACGCACCAAAGATGCCCTAAATCAGAGCCTAAGCCTGCTCTGTGTGGTGCTGGTCATTTTCCAATGTATCAACTTCGTTTTTGCTGTTTTGGGATTAAATATAGTAGCCGGTCGAGGCACGGGCATTACCACTAACGCCAACACCTTAGGCATTTACAGCAACCTGGCTTTCTGGGCGGGCATTTACTTCCGCAGACAGCAAAAGGATGGCAGGATAAGACTTCTGTGGATGCTCTTTTTGGCAACCACAGTTTATACTACATTGGCATCCGGTTCCAGAACAGCCTTAGTAGTTATGGGCATGAATATCTTGGCGCTCGCATTTATGACAGTGAAGCACAGAAGAGCATTCTGGGCATTGACGGTTGCAGTGGCAGTTTTGGCTGTACTGGCCATAGGCGGAAAACTAAACTTTTTAGGCATTTCTGCCATTGATCGCTTGGCGGAGGAAGGCGGAACAACGAGAGAGGACTTGTGGGAAATTGGTTTGAACGTATGGCGAGAGCATAAGATTTTCGGTGTTGGCTACACTGTTTCTGCACGATTCAACACGGAAGTAAAGAACCTGGTATTCCATAACAGTTACCTTTCTTTTCTTGCCGAATGCGGCCTGTGGGGTGCTTTGCTTTTTGTCCTGGGCATGGTTCCCATTATCTTAAACATTGTTACTTATTTCAGAAAACCGCAGTTCATTAAAAGCCACCCGGAGTTTAGCATAGGCACCGTTATGCTGATTTCCTTGGCAATTTCTGCCTGGAGTGAATCCTTTATGTTTGCCGTTGGCAGTACGGAAGGCTTTACTTTCTGGTTTTTACTGGCCTGGCTATGGGCTTATGTACAAAAAATAGATGTCTTTTCCCAAAAAGAAGGAGGGCAAATAAGTGAATAAGAAATGTGCATTTCTAATGTCTTCGTGTGATACATATGAGGACCTGTGGCATCCCTTTTTTGAATGTCTGGATTTGATGTGGGAAGGTATTGAATGGCCGGTATATCTGAATACGGAGCATAAGCAGTATATTCCCCGAAAGGAACTGTCCTTTCAGGTAAATACGATCAATCAAAAAGGAGATAAGCCTCTTTCCTGGAGCAGACGCTTTATGGATGTGCTGGAGGCGATCCCGGAAGAGTATGTTTTCCTTGTGCTGGATGACTTCTTCCTGTGCGACAAGGTGGATATCTCCAAGATGGATGAAATCCTTCATATGATGGAAGCAGATAAGTCTATCGCCTCCTTCCAACTGTACGGAACCAGAATTCGAAATGCCAAGCCGGAATCTTATGCCGTAAGTGAAGGCATGATTTATGAACTTATGGGAAAAGAGGGTTGGAAAACCCACTTTGTGCCCACTATATGGAGGAAATCCGTTTTGCTGAAATGGCTTCGCCCCTGGGAGTCTATCTGGGCTTTTGAAGATTGTGGTTCCAAGCGAGCTCGCCGTTGGAATTATTCTGAAAAAGTATACGTGGTAAGTAATCCCCCTGTATATGACTATCTGTGGATTAAGGATTGTTCTGCGGTAGTTAACAGTAAATGGCTTGCGGAACCGGAACTGATAGAGTTTTTTCAAGAAAATAATATTTCCATTGATTTTACAAAACGGGGCAAAATGACACACCGGGAATATCAAGAAATTACAACGGTTGATGTAATGAAACGATACACCCTTCCTCAAATTATTGTAAAGGTATTTAACAGAATTCGATCCTTCTTCTAATGAAAACCAGGGGAGAACAAGCAAAGGATATTTGGTATGAACAACAATAAAAACTTACAATGGGGTGTTATTCTCTCCTACATAACTATGGCAGCAGGTATTTTAGTATCTCTGACATATACCCCTTTTCTGCTTCAGAGCCTTGGCCAGCAGCAGTATGGCCTCTACAATATGGGCCAGGCGGCAGTCAGCTACTTAGGCCTTGCAGAATTTGGCTTCGGCAACGCAGTAGTGCGCTATGTTGCTAAGTATAAAGCTGAGGGAAATGAATGGAAAACCGCCGGACTTTATGGGACCTTTTTCAAGCTTTACTTTGCGTTGGCGGCGATCGTGCTTAGCATAGGTATGGGTGTCTGCTTGCTTGCTGACAGATTCTTTACCGTATCTACCGGCGCACAGGGCTATATGGAGTTAAAGACCATTATTGCCATTATGGTGGTGAATTTGACCCTGACTTTCGCTATGACACCCTACAGCGCCATCATCAATGCCCACGAACGGTTTGCCTTTATTAAGGTTACAAATCTACTCTATACTGTTTTGAAGCCTCTTGTAATGATTCCCCTGCTTTTATGGGGCTACAAGGCGGTGGGACTTTCTGTAATTACCTTGCTTTTGACTGTCCTCTTGAACCTTTCCAATGTGATCTATGTGAAAAAGGTGTTAAAGATTAAAGTCAGCTACAAGAAAGAGAATGCCCAGCGAGGGCTTCTGAAGGAAATTATGGGCTATTCCTTCTTCATTTTCTTAGGGACGCTTACTGCCCAGCTTAATGACAATGCAGACTCCTTGATTTTGGGTTCTATTTCCGGTGAGACTGCAGTGGCGATTTATGCTGTGGGCTATCAGCTCAATACCTATGTGCAGCAGTTGCCCAGTGCGCTTGCAGGTGTTTTATTCCCTCGTATCACTACCCGGATCACCAAGGGCGCGCCTATGGAAGAAATGTCCGGTTTGATGACACGGGTGGGCAGATTGCAGTTCTATGTGATTTTCCTGCTTTGCAGTGGATTTTGCCTTTTTGGACAAGAATTCATTTCCTTGTGGGCAGGACCGGGTTATGAAAGTGCCTACTGGATTGTACTGGTGCTGATTTTGCCGGCGGCGATCCCTAATATGCAGGCAGTACCGGTTCAGGTGCTTGAAGCGATGAACCGTCACCAGTTCAAGGCCGTTCTGTACGCCGTTTGTGCGGGGCTGAACGTACTTACCAGTATCCCTGCAGGTTTGGCCTACGGCCCGTTGGGCTGCGCGATCTGCACAGGTGTTACTACGCTACTGACCAAAGGTATTATTATTAACTGGTATTATCATAAAAAGATCCATTTGGATATTGCGGGCTTTTGGAAGTCTATTTTGGGCTTGCTTCTGCGGTTGGCCCCTGTCTGCCTTGTAGGCGTGGCACTGAATTTGGTAATTACAACCCAGTCCTGGCTATGGGTCTTTGTGAAGATTAGCATTTATACATTGTGCTTTGGTGTATATGCAATAATTGCTTGCTTGAATAAATGGGAAAAGCAAATGACCATAGGGAAGATTTTTGGTCGGAAATAAAGAAGGAAGGTGCCCTCTGTGAATAATATAGTGCGGTTTTTCTATCGTAGTGCACATTTTGTGCTGTGTCGTCTTTCCCGACTGAATGAGAAACTGGAACATAAACTGCAGGCTCTCTCTTATAAAGAGAACGCGCAAGCTACTTGCCCGCTTGCAGGCAGAGAATTGCCGGACCCCTTCTTCGAAACTATCCGGATCATTACCCACGCAGGCGGTGGCCTGCAGGGAATGGCCTACTTAAACTGTAGAGAGGCGCTCCCTTACTACTATAGCAAAGGAAACAGAACCTTTGAATTTGATGTACAGGAAAGCACGGACGGTCATTTTGTCCTGTCCCACGATCCGTTAGAACTGCCAGAAGAAACCTTTTTGCAGACCAGAATTGACGGCCGTTTTGCTCCGATGAAACTGGACATATTGTTGGAGTTTGTAAGGGAAAAACCGGATGTAACCGTGATTTTTGATTGTAAAATCGGAAATCTTGGAAACTTTGCTCGCTATTTGAAAGAACATCTTGAAGGCACAGATGCAATCAACCATGTGGTTATTCAGGTGTTCCGGGAGCAGGACGTTCTGGATATCCGTCAAGTGTATGATTTCAAAATGCTCCATGTTTGTATGTATGCGGCAGACTATTCTGCTGTGGCGGAGCGCTGCCTGCGGCAGGGGATCGGAGCAGTGTCTGTATCCCATAAGGCTATTTCTGAAAGAGAAGGCTGGCAGTTGTTTGCACAGAAAAATATCTGTATTTTTGCTTATACAGTGAATAAGAAAAAAGAGTTTTCAGACCTCCGGGAGAAGAAAATCACCGGCGTGTTCAGTGACTTTTTACTGGAAAGTGATGTAGTATGAACATTTTAAGAAGCATCAAAGGGCGTTTGAACGGCATTTTACAGGACCGTAATAGCCGTTACTGGGAATATGCGGAGTTCTATCATGACGGTGAACTTTGGGAGGATACCATCCTCTTTGAGTCCTTCGGTGGCTCTAACTTTCAGGGGAACCCTTATTATATCTACAAAGAAGCCCTGAAAAATGAGCAATGCCGGGATATGAAACTGGTGATTGCTCACCGGAATCCCCCAGAGCTGACTGCCTGGCTGACAGAGCGGCATTTGATAGACAGCCGGGTGGAGATCATCCAAACAGGCTCCTATGCCTATCGAAACACGCTTGCTCACGCCAAGTATCTTGTTAACAATGTGTCCTTCAATATGGACTATATCAAAAAGCCTGGTCAGGTCTACTTAAACACCTGGCACGGCACCCCCTTAAAAAGCTTGGGCCGGAAGATTGGATATGATCCTTTTGAATGTAACAACGCGCAGCGGAATTTTCTGCTTTGCGATTACCTGATTGCCCCCAATGCCTTTACCCAAAGGGTCTATTTGGAAGACTATATGGCAGGTGGCGTGATGCCCGGCAAGGTGGTGCTGGCAGGTTATCCCAGAAATTCTGTATTCTTTGATGAAAATGCCCGGAAACAAGTTCGGGCAACGTATCAAATGGAGGGCGTGAAGACGGTGTTCTTTATGCCCACCTGGAGAGGCGTTTCCGGTGGGGTAGAGGATGTGGATCAGGTAAGCCAGATCGAGCAGCTGGCAAAGGATCTGGGAGAATCCTACCGTGTCTATGTAAAGTTCCACCCGGCCATGAAAAAGCAGGACGGAGATTTCCGCTACTGCCACAATATGCCCAAGAACATTGAGGTTTATGAATTTCTCAATGCGATGGATATTTTGATTACAGATTATTCCAGCGTATTTTTTGACTTTGCCAGTGCCGGAAAACAAATCGTTCTTTACCAGTACGACAAGGAAGAATATTACAGTACCCGAGGCGTGTACCCGGAAGCTGCAGAAGGCTTACCTTTCCCTGTAGCATATACCTATGAGGAACTTTTGCAGGCGGTTAGATCAGAAAAGCAGCCTGACAGAACAGCCTTTTTGGAGCGGTACTGCAAATACGATCATTTGCAGGCAGCCCGGGAAAACTTGCAAATGCTTTTGAATGATGCACAGAGAGAAGAAAAAATGCCTACCGATCTTTATGTGATCGACTGGCCTATTACGGAGACAGAACTCCTTTCTCTGCAAAAAAACCTTGCCGAAAAGAACTACCGGTTTGTATTTACATTGAAACGGAAGGCAAGAAGATTCTCCAATATCAAATTCTGGGACAAGCTTTCCTATATGGCCCTATATATGTATGACCGGCTGACGGCGAAAGAAAAACTCCACTATGGCTTGTGCGCCTTTACATACGCCTGCCTGCGAAGCAAAAAGGCCTATGAAAAGATGTGCAGCTACAGCCTGCGGGAGCAGCGCCGCCTATGGGGTGAAGCAAATATCGGAAACATTTACGCTAAGTCCAAAAACCTGCCGGTGGCAGTGAAACCCTTTGCGAAACCCTGGCCAAAAAACTGGAATAATAAGGAGAACTACCTATGAAACGAGTAATTACATACGGCACTTTTGACCTTTTGCATTACGGTCATATCAATCTTCTGCGCAGGGCCAAGCAGCAGGGCGACTATTTGATTGTTGCTCTTTCCACCGATGAATTCAATTGGAACGAGAAGCAGAAAAAGTGCTATTTTAGCTACGAGCAGCGCAAGCAGCTTTTGGAGTCTATTCGCTATGTGGACTTGGTGATCCCGGAAGAAAACTGGGCGCAGAAGGTCACCGATGTGCAGCTGTATCATGTGGATACCTTCGTGATGGGCGATGACTGGGAGGGAAAGTTTGATTTTCTGAAAGACTATTGCGAAGTAGTCTATTTACCCCGAACTCCGGAAATCTCTACTACGCAAATCAAGCAGGAATTAAAAAATAAAGGAGACGCCCAGTGAAAAAGAAAATTTTTCTTGGTGCCTATGTGAATTTTCCCAATGCCCAAAATGTGAATTGCGACAATATCGCGAAGTATTTGGACAAGGAAAAATTTGAAGTCCACACAATGTACACTTCCATTATGCCTTTGGACAAGGAAGCCTATGAGAAGGCCGGTATCCATCTGCACAAATTAATCCACCACAGATATATCTGGTTCTGGTGCAAATTGTTTGCCATGTGGCGGACCAACTGCGATATTTACTATTTGCCTAAGATGGAGCGTATGGACCGTATTTTGGCAAAACATTGGAAGAAAAAGAAGAAACTTTTTGTTTCTTCGATAGAAGGCGTTGTTACGCAGGGTACAAACAATTCTCCGGAAGAAATCCACTATTTTACAGAGCAGATGGATTGCACCTTTGCTATCAGCAATTGTATTGCTGACAGTGTGCAAAAGTTTTGGAATAAAGAAATGGAAGTGCTTCCCCTTGGCGTGGCGAAGCTGCCTTGTGAAGCAGAAGAAAAACAGACAATTTCCCGCATTGTTTGGGTCGGCAATGTGAAGGCTAACAAGCGCCCCCAATATTTAATAGAAATCGCAAAAAAATTCCCCCAACTCCATTTTACGATGGTGGGGGATGGAGATATGGATAAAGAGATCCACGATATGATCGCGCAGTACGGCCTAACCAATGTGACCCTAACCGGCCGTATTCCCAATCAGCAGGTCTATGAAAAGATGCGGGAAAGCGATCTTTTACTGATGACCTCCGAGTTTGAGGGCCTGCCCAAAGTTATCCAGGAAGCGGCGCAATGCGGCCTGCCCAGCATCTATATGGCGGAAAACTATAAGGTGGATTTTCTTCGTGATGGGGTCAATGGCTATGAGGCCTATAGCCTGCAGGAAATGACGGAAAAACTGACTTATTTACTGGAAAACCAGGATGTTTACCGAAAAATGTCCCAAAATGCAGTAAAGATTATTCAGGGATATACCTGGGAAAACCTAATCCCCAAATACGAAGAATACTTCCTGCGAAAGCTGGAAGAAAAACGGAGTAGAGGAAAATGATCCAAACAAAAGATGATCTGAAGCGCTATATGGAACAGGATCGGAAAGCCTATGGCAAAGAGGCAAAATGCTCCTTGCGTGAGCGTTTGGCGAATGAGCTGTTTCCTGATAATAATTGGGAGTATGTAAAATGCCTGCGCAGACTGGAGTATGCCGTCAATAATCAAAGATTCAGCCGATACTACTATACTTGGAGATTGCAAAAGCTCAGAACCAAAACGGGCATTCAGCTACTGCCCAATGTGGCGGGCCCAGGCCTGCATATTCTGCACGGCAGCATTATTGTCCACGAAGACGCAAAAATCGGAAGTAACTGTAAAATTGCTCAGTTTGTTACTATTGGCGGCGAATCCAGATATGATCGGAACGGTGCGCCCACCATCGGTGAGCGTGTGTTTATCGGTGCAGGTGCGGTGATCATTGGAGATGTGAAAGTAGCCGACGATGTGGTAATTGGTGCCAACGCAGTGGTTGCAAGAGATATTTTGGAACCGGGGATTACTGTCGCAGGCGTGCCTGCGAGAAAAATTAGCAGCGAAAACTCTGCGCATTACATACGATGCCAGTAACGCAGTGACAGATAAAAGAAAGAAGTGAGATGCCTATGAATCCGAAGGAATTGCTTTTTGCCTTCGAAACGAAATGTTCTTTTTTGTATGATATTTGCATAAACGGTGTTCCGGTATATACCTGTCATCGGGACGGCGTTCTTGCTCGCTTACAAGGCCTGAAATCCCAGCAGGCTCTGCCTACGGTGAAAGGAAAAGTCTATCCCAAGCGGCTTTGGGATAGTTTTGTGAAGCTTTCCCGTCTGAAGAAAAAACAGACCCTGATTTTTACTGCCTCTTTGTATCGACGCGACAGCGGCAGAAATTTGGCAGCAGAGTATCTTTTGGAGCAGTACCCGGATGGGGCGGTATTCGAGTGGCCCAGCCGAAACGATGCCTATGACCGGGCCTATTTTGCTGACCCCCAAAAAGAAAAATACTGTCCTATGGAGTGGTATATTCTCCTGTATAAATTCTATTTGAAGTTGAACCGGAAGAAATATCAAAAGTGGGCAGAAGAATGTACCGCCCTGCTAAAAGCAGGCTTTGAAGGCAAAACGGCAGAATCGGAAGAAGAAAAGCGCGCCATCGAGTATCTTTTGGCAGAACTTCCCCAAACCTATGCGGATACGGCCTGCAGTCAGGAGTTGTTCCGACAACTGTTCAAAAATTATAAAAATGTTCGCTATGCCATTGATTTTTGGGGTGGTGCCCGGGAAAATATCATTCCTGTTCTGCCGGGCAAACCGGAATCTATTGAACTGCAGCACGGCATTATCACCACCTACCATACCGGATACATGTACCCGGACTTTGTGAAAAACTGCAAAACGGATTTCTTTAAGCGCAGACTGTTAGTCTATGGCGAAAAGACGAAAAAGCAACTGACAGAAGACTCCATTTTTGTCCCGGAGCAGGTGCAGGTGATTGGAAATCCCCGGATCAAAATGTACAAAAAATGCTTTGCGGCAAAGGAGACGGACAGAAAACTTCTTCTGTTTGCTTCTCAACCCTATGAGCAGGATGGCATTGCAACCGGTTATTACGATACGGTGATCGGCTACCTAAAACAAGTACAGGATATGCTGACAAGGGACCCCGCCTGGGCGGGCTACCAATTGGGCATCAAACTCCATCCCCGGGAGAATAACGGGGTGGTGGAGATGTATGAAAAAGCATTGCCTGGAGCGATGGTCTACGACAATGCCTCTCAACTTTACACTTTGCTGACAGAGAGTTTTGTGCAGCTGACGGTTTCTTCCACCTCCTTATATGAGGCGGCAGAATTTGACACCCCCACCGTCATTACTTACTTTGAAGGCAATGATCCAGAACGGATCTTCGGCTTTTCCACCCGTATGGCCCGAAGTGGGCAGGAATTGTGTGAGCAGCTGAAGTGCCTGCTGGATCCGGCTGATAGAAATGCTTATATCCAGGAACTAAAAGAAAAATCAAAAGAATATATGTAACGGAGGATGACTATGAAGATCTACGCGCTATTGACAGGCAGAGGAAACAATACCCTGAAGGACAAGAATATCCTGAACATTTTAGGACACCCGGTGCTATACTATCCCGCCTGTGCGGCAGTAAACAGCCGTTATGTGGGAAAGAAGTTTTGCAGCAGCGATGATGAAAAGATCCTTGCTGCAGCGCAGGCTCTGCAGCATAAGCCCATTCGTCGCCCTGACGAGTTGGCACTGCCCACCAGCCAGCATATTGATTGCATTTTCCATGCCTTAAAGGTAATGCAGGAGACCGGGGAAGAGACACCGGACATCTTGGTAGTAACGCTTGCAAACAATGTAACGATTAAGTCCGAGTGGATTGACCGTTGCGTAGAAATGATGGTGGAAGATATGTCCATCAGTGCAGTAGTGCCGGTGTATCAGGATAATGACCATCACCCCCTTCGCGCAAAGACTGTGGATAGCAATGGCCGCCTGCAGATGTATGAAAAGGGCATCACCGGTAAGGTTTCCACCAACCGGCAAGACCTGCCTCCTTGCTATTTCCTATCCCACAACTTCTGGGTGCTGAATGTGAAGAAATTGCTGGAAACAAACGGTGAAGGCCAGCAACCCTGGGGCTTTATGGGCAATAATATTGCCTATTATGAGATTGACGAATCTATCGATATTCATAAAGAACTGGATTTGTTTATTGCCAAAAACTGGATTGAGGAAAATTACACAGATTATATTTCAGAGGAATAAGACCTTTCGCGTCCATTTGGTGAATATTGATGCTCGGCTGATTTTACTTTGCGGAGTGCTTTTGGGAGAGCATTACACAGTGAAGGAGAAGGAAGATGGCAACTCTTGCGATTATTACTGCTAGGGGCGGTTCCAAGCGAATTCCCAAGAAGAACATCAAAGAATTCTGCGGAAAGCCCATGCTTGCCTATACCATTGAAGCAGCGCTGGAAAGCGACATTTTCGATGAAGTAATGGTCTCTACTGACAGCGATGAAATCGCAGAGGTGGCCCGTCAGTATGGTGCAGCAGTGCCTTTTATGCGCAGTGAGGCTACCAGCAACGATTTCGCTACTACTGCAGATGTACTGCTGGAAGTGCTGGATAGGTATGCCCGGGAGGGAAAAACATTTGAGCAGTTTGCTTGCCTATATCCTACTGCCCCTTTCCTTACAGGGGAAAGGCTGAAAGATGCCTGGGAAGTATTCCTTGCTTCCGGGGCGGCCACTTTGATCCCTGTGGTGAAATTTAGTTTCCCGCCCCAACGGGGCCTCGTTATCCGGGAAGGCCGGGCGGTGTTTAACACCCCGGAATTTGCCATGTGCCGCA
Organism: Faecousia sp.; assembly: GCA_045594945.1. Lineage (GTDB taxonomy): Bacteria > Bacillota > Clostridia > Oscillospirales > Oscillospiraceae > Faecousia. The sequence continues at coordinate 17,639 of JAZNZO010000079.1, read as the reverse complement.
GCCAGGATTTGGAGCCGATTTACCACGATTGCGGACAGTTCTATTTCTTGAAAACAGCGGACTTTTCAGAGAAAAAAGTGGTTGCCGGAAATGACACAGCGCCCTATATTATGCCGGAAGAACTGGTCCAGGATATTGATGACCAGTCTGACTGGAATATTGCAGAAATGAAATATAAAATTATGCAGGCAAATGCAAAGTGATTACATTTTAATAAAGAGAGGTTTACAGTATGTCTTTATTCAAAGATAAGACGCTAATGATCACCGGTGGCACCGGCAGTTTCGGCAATGCGGTGCTGAACCGCTTTTTGAAAACCGATATTGGAGAAATCCGTATTTTCTCCCGGGACGAAAAGAAACAGGACGATATGCGTCACGAGTTCCAGGCAAAGTGGCCTGAGGTTGCGGAGAAAATTACATTTTACATCGGTGACGTGCGGGATGTTGCGTCTGTGAAGAACGCTATGCACGGCGTAGACTATATCTTCCACGCAGCCGCCCTGAAGCAGGTGCCTTCCTGCGAATTTTTCCCCATTGAGGCGGTGAAGACCAATGTACTGGGCACCGAAAATGTGCTGACTGCCGCCATTGAAGCCGGTGTGCAGAATATCGTTTGCCTGTCTACGGACAAGGCAGCCTATCCTGTCAATGCTATGGGCACTTCCAAGGCCATGATGGAAAAGGTGATTGTGGCAAAGTCCCGCACCGTAAAGCCTGAAAAAACTAAGATTTGCTGTACCCGTTACGGCAACGTGATGTGCAGTCGGGGTTCTGTCATCCCTCTGTGGATTGACCAAATCAGAGCCGGTAAGCCCATCACCATCACCGAGCCCTCTATGACCCGGTTTATTATGAGCCTGGATGAAGCGGTGGATCTGGTGCTCTTTGCTTTTGAAAACGGCACTTCCGGTGACATTCTGGTACAGAAAGCCCCTGCCTGCACCATCGAAACTTTGGCAAAGGCAGTCACAGAGCTGTTTAATCCCGGTCATGAAATCAAGGTGATCGGCATTCGTCACGGCGAAAAAATGTATGAAACCTTGCTGACAAACGAAGAATGCGCCAATGCTATCGACATGGGTGAATTCTATCGTGTTCCCTGTGACAAGCGCGGCCTGAACTATGATAAGTATTTCAAGGAAGGTAACACCGAACGGAATACTCTGACAGAGTTTAATTCCAACAACACCGACCTTTTGGATGTGGAGCAAGTCAAAGAGAAACTTCTTTCCTTGCAGTATATCCGTGATGAATTGGAAAAAGCAGATATTGTTTACTAAGGAGAAGTGTATGAACATTCTCATTACCGGCGCTAAGGGGTTTGTTGGTAGGAACTTGACAGAAACCCTAAAGACCATCCGGGACGGCAAAAACCGCACTACCGGGCTGGAAATTGGCGAAATTTACGAATATGACATTGATACTGATCCAGCCCTTTTGGGGCAGTACTGCCAAAAGGCGGACTTTGTGTTCAATTTGGCGGGGGTAAACCGGCCTCAAAACCAGGAAGAGTTTATGCAAGGCAATTTCGGCTTTGCATCCACTCTTCTTGATACCTTGCAGGAAAAAGGCAATGCTTGCCCGGTGATGCTTGCTTCTTCTATTCAGGCTACCTGCATTGGCCGTTATGACAGCGAGTATGGCAGAAGCAAGAAAGCAGGGGAGGAGTTGTTCTTCTCCTATGCCCAAAAGACCGGTGCAAAGGTACTGGTGTACCGTTTTCCCAATCTTTTCGGCAAGTGGTGCCGCCCCAACTACAATTCTGCGGTGGCAACCTTCTGCAATAACAAGGCCAATGACCTGCCCATTACCGTCAATGACCCCAAAGTAGAACTGGAACTACTGTACATTGACGATTTGGTGGAGGAAATGCTTTGCGCTCTGGCGGGCAATCCCCACCGCTGCGATTATAACGGCTTAACTCCTGTGCCCGGTGAAACCTACTGCTATGCCCCTGTGACCCATAAGGTGACGCTGGGAGAGATTGTGGAACTTTTAGACAGTTTTAAGGCCCAGCCTGCCACCCTTTTGATGCCGAAAATTCCCGCAGGCAGTTTTGCTAAAAAACTCTATTCCACCTATTTAAGTTACCTGCCAAAAGAAAAGGTGACTGTACCCCTAAAAATGAATGTGGATGCCCGGGGCAGTTTCACAGAAATACTGAAAACAGCAGACTGCGGCCAGTTCTCTGTAAATATCTCTAAACCCGGTATCACCAAGGGGGAACATTGGCACCATACCAAATGGGAGTTTTTCATTGTGGTAGCAGGCCGTGCGCGAATTCAAATGCGGAAAATCGGCACAGAAGAGGTGCTGAATTTTGAGGTTAGCGGAGAAAAAATTGAGGCAGTCCATATGCTTCCCGGCTATACCCATAATATTATCAATTTGAGCGAAACGGAGGACTTGGTGACCCTGATGTGGGCCAACGAATCCTTTGATCCCAATAAACCGGATACATTTTTTGAGAAAGTGGAGGGCTGAGTATGGCATCCTTCAAAAACAACGGAAAACTGAAATTGCTGATTATTGTAGGCACCCGGCCGGAGATTATCCGCCTGTCTGCAGTTATTAACAAGTGCCGGCAGTACTTTGACTGCCTGCTGGCCCACACCGGTCAAAATTACGACTACAACTTAAACGGTGTATTCTTTAAGGATCTGGAACTTGCTGACCCGGATGTATACTTAGATGCGGTAGGGAAGGACCTGGGCGAAACAATGGGCAATATTATTGCCAAGTCTTATCAGTTGATGGTGGAAGTAAACCCCGATGCCGTTTTGGTGCTGGGAGATACCAATTCCTGTCTGTCTGTGATTGGCGCAAAGCGGCTTCATATTCCTATTTTCCATATGGAAGCAGGCAACCGTTGTAAGGATGAGTGCCTGCCCGAGGAAACAAACCGCCGGATTGTGGACATCATTTCCGATGTAAACCTGTGCTATTCAGAGCACGCCCGTCGGTACTTGGCAGATTGCGGCCTGCCTAAGGAGCGAACCTATGTGACCGGCTCTCCTATGGCTGAAGTTCTCCACAACAATCTTTCCAAGATTGAAGATAGCGATATTCACGCCCGTTTGGGCCTGCAGAAAGGGAAATACATCCTTCTGTCTGCCCACCGGGAGGAAAACATCGACACAGAAAAGAACTTCACTTCTTTGTTTACAGCGATTAACAAATTGGCAGAAACTTATGATATGCCTATTCTGTATTCCTGCCACCCCAGAAGCCGCAACCGCCTGGAAGCCTCCGGCTTCGTCCTTGACAAGCGAGTGATCCGTCACGAGCCCTTGGGTTTCCACGATTATAACTGCCTGCAAATGAACGCCTTTGCGGTGGTGTCCGACAGTGGCACGCTGCCGGAAGAGAGTTCCTTCTTCACATCTGTAGGCAAGCCTTTCCCTGCAGTGTGCATCCGCACTTCCACTGAGCGCCCGGAGGCATTGGACAAGGGTTGCTTTGTGCTGGCAGGTATTGACGAAAAGAGCCTTCTGCAGGCTGTCCACACGGCAGTGGAAATGAACTTGCAGGAAGATCACGGCATCCCTGTGCCCGATTACGTAGAGGAAAATGTATCCACCAAGGTGGTTAAACTCATCCAGTCCTACACCGGCGTGGTTAATAAAATGGTCTGGAGAAAATTCTGAGTATCTGAAGGAGAACGATTATGACAAAGGAAAGTCAGCTGCTTATAGCCGCTTTAGGTTGGGCAGTGACCGGTAAAAGGGAAGAACTTTCCTTGTCTGTAAACTGGGAAGAACTTCTTAGTTTTGCCAAAGGTCATATGCTTTTGCCCCTTTTGCGGGATGGCCTACAAAAAGCCGATTGCTTGTCTAAGGTGCCTCAGCAAGCATCCAATGTCCTGGAAAAGGCGTATATGCAGGCCGTCTACCAAGATGCCCAAATGGAAAATGTCCGGCAGAAATTGGAAGCAAGGCTGAAGGAAGAAAAAATCCCATATGTTTTCCTAAAAGGTGCTACGCTTAAATATGATTACCCGGAACCGGCACTGCGGACTATGTGCGATATGGACGTTTTGGTCCATACGGAAGATTACCCCGCAATCGAAAGAATTGCCAAGGATATGATGGCCACAGCCGGTCACACAGATGGCAACCACCGCAACTACCGCTTCCCCGGTGGGGTCGAGGTGGAGTTCCACCCAAACCTTATTCACCAGGATACGCCTGTCGGTACGGAAATTAACCCTGGCTGGCAGCATACGGTGCAAACCTCCGATGGCATCCGGATGACGGAAGAAGGCATTTATCTCAATACCCTTTGCCACCTGGCTAACCACTTTGTTTCCGGTGGTGTGGGGGTGCGTTTTGTGCTGGATGTTTGGGTGAACCGCCACCTGCGAAACAGACCCATTGACAGGGAGAAGGTTGAGGGAGAATTAAGGCGTTTTGGCCTTTTGGACTTTGCAAAAAATATAGAAGATTTGGCCGAGTATTGGTTCGGCGCAGGAGACAGTACGGTTTTACTGGAAGAACTGGGAGAGTATATTCTCACCAGTGGTTCTCACGGCCGTACAGATCGGGCGGTGCTGAACAATGTGAGCCTTTCCAAAGGTGGAAACCGGACATCTGCCCTTTGGGGCAAGCTTTTCCACTCCCGGGCGGAAATGGAAGGCAGGTTCCCCTGGTGCAAGGGAAAACCCTGGCTGCTTCCCATAGCCTGGTGTGTCCGGGCTTTCCGGGCCATTACCAAGCGGGGGAAGTTAATCGTTACCTGGAGTAAGGAAACCGGAAAAGTAACCAAAACCCAGGCAGAAGCCCAAAAAGAAATGCTCTTGCGTTTTGGCATACGAAGAAAATAAAAAACGGTCCCGCAGTTCAACTTGAACTGCGGGACTTTTGCTTTTAACTGTTGCGCACTTTCATAAACATTGCTTCCACCATCCGGGAAGTTTCCGGGGAGAGGAAGATGAAACTAACGCCGTTTTTCAGCGTTTCGTCGCTGGGGTAGGTGATGGGATTGTTCCGGGTTTCCTCGTCCAAAAGGGCGCGGGCCTCGGAAATGGGGGTGGCGTAACAAACCCATTCCATATTGGCAGCAGAGATGTCCGGCTCGCAGAAGAAGTTAATGAAGGTTTCTGCAGCTTCTTTTTGCTCACTGCCCTTGGGGATGCACATAGAGTCGATGAACAGGTTAAAACCCTGGTGGGCGGGCAGGTAGAAGCCCAGGTCCGGATTTTCATCAATCATGGAAACGGCATCGCCGGCATAGTAGGGGGCAATGCTGGCTTCACCGCCAATCATAGCATCGTAAATCTGGTCCATCACATACTGCTGTACAACAGGGCGCTGCTCGGCCAGCTTGTCGGCACAGATTTGCAAAATCTCAGGATCGGTGGTATTCACATCATAGCCGTACATAGCCTGGACAATGGCGAAGGCATCCCGGGAGTTATCAAACATCAGAATTTGATTTTTGTACTTTTCATTCCAAAGAAGTTCCCAACCGGTCAAATCAGCCTCATCCACAACAGTCTTATTGTAAATGATGCCTACAGTACCCCAGGTGTAGGGGACAGAGTACTTGTTTTCCGGATCGAAGGGCTGATTCTTAAACTGCTCATCAATATACTTGTAGTTGGGTATATTGTCAAAGTTCAGTTCTTCCAGCATATCTTCTTCAATCAGCCGGGCGATCATATAGTCAGAGGGAATGATCACATCAATCTGGTCACCGCCGCCGGCTAATTTGGAGTACATCACTTCGTTGGAGTCGTAGGTTACATAGTTAACACGAATGTGAGGATACTTTGCTTCAAATTCCTTGATAAGGTCCCGACTGCCATCGTCGCCCCGGGCCATATACTGTCCCCAGTTGTAGACATTCAGGGTGATGGTATTGTGGTTGCGAATGATCATATTCACAATGCCGTAGCAACTGCCGCCCAGCAGAGCCAACACCAGTATTGCGGCGCAGACACTGCGCACCGTCTTCCAGGTTTTGCTGACAGGCTTTACCTGCTTGGTCTTTTTCTTTTCGCCTTGCGCCTGGATCACATTCATAGCAATCATCAGCCCCAGGATCAGCAGGAACAGCAGGGTAAACATAGCATACAGTTTGGGCTGCAGAGGCTTTTTTACATAGGAATAGATTTCCACAGGCAGGGGGATGAAGTCGCTGCCGGTTACAAAGTAACTGATGACGAAGTCATCCAAACTCATAGTAAATGCCATAATGGCACCGGCTACGATACCGGGGGAAATTTGAGGAAGGGTGACCTTATAGAAGGCCTGCCAGGGCGTACATCCCAAGTCCATAGCCGCATCGGTCAAAGATGTGTCCATCTGCCGCAGTTTGGGCATAACATTCAGGATAACATAGGGCAGGTTAAAGGTCAGGTGCGCCAGCAACAACGTCCAAAAACTAAGGGTATCCCGCTTGCCCAGCAGGTTGGCGCCCACAAAGACGAACAAAAGGGACAAGGATACACCGGTGACGATATCCGGGTTGGTCATAGGGATGTTGGTAAGGCTCATAACAGCCTTTCGCATCCGGGGACGCAGTTTGTTGATGCCCACTGCAGCCAAAGTGCCAAACACTGTGGCGCAGAAACTGGAAACAATAGAGATAATCAAAGAGTTACCCAGCAGTTGCAGCAGGGCTTCATCCTGAAACAGTTCCCGATACCGGTTTAGAGTAAACCCGTCAAACCGGACCATACTTTTGCCGGTGTTGAAGGATGCTACCACAAGTACCAACATAGGCAGGTACAGGAACAGAAAAATCAGAACGGTAATCCATTTGGTTGTTTTTTTCATGCCACAACGCCTCCCTCTTCATCGGAGCCGAAGCGGTTGATGATACCGGTGCAGACAAGCACAATAAGCATCAGCACCAGGCTGAGGGCAGAACCCAGGTTGGGGTTTTGGCCCTGCTTGAATTGCCGTTCAATAATATCACCGATTAAAATGGTTTCGGCGTTACCCAACTTTTGGGAAATATAGAAGGTGGACACTGCCGGCACAAATACCATTGTAAAGCCGGAAAGAATACCGGGTATACTCAAAGGGAGGATCACCCGTCCAAAGACCTGACGGCTGTTGCAGCCCAAATCCTCTGCGGCTTCAATCAGCCGATGGTCCATCTTGGAAAGAACGGTGTAGAGGGGCAAAATCATATAGGGCAGGTAGTTATACACCATACCTAAGACAACAGCGCCGGGTGTCCGGATCAGTTGTACCCGGGCAAGGCCAATGGTTTCCAGGAAGTTATTGATAATGCCGGTGTCCTGCAGAAGGCCCACCCAAGCCATTGTGCGGAGCAGGAAACTCATACACATAGGCAGCATAATCAGCATATACAGGATTTTTTGGGTCAGAGGTTTCCGCTTGGATACGTAGTATGCCACAGGATAGCCCATGATCAAGCAGATAGCTGCTGCCAAAAGGGCATACCCTACACTACGCAGAAGGGCGGGCAGGTAATCCTTGATCTGGAGCATATTGCCCCAGGTAAAGGCACCGGTAGCCGGGTCTGTAAAGGCGTAGTAGGCCACAACACCCAATGGAATTAAGGTGAAAATCACCATAAAAAGGATGTAGGGACCACTTAGCAGGAGGGATTTATTCTTCTTCATCGTCTGCATCCTCCGTCAGTTCATCGTACTCTGCAGAGTAGGAACTGTAGTCACCATACATGCCGGAGTATTCACTCTTGTGCATAATATGAATGTCCTCGGGGTTCAAACGAATACCTACGGTGGTGCCAACGGCCTGGAAATCGGTGGTTTGGATCAGCCACTTAAAGCCCCGGAAATCTACGATAATATCATAGTTCAGGCCCTTGAAGGTAACAGAGGTAACAGTACCCACCAGGTGACCCTGTTCTACGGGAACAAAGTCAATATCCTCAGGACGGATAACCACGTCCACCGGCTCGTTGGGCGCAAAGCCTGCATCCAGGCACTTGAAGGTGCGTCCGAAGAATTTGACCTTGTAGTCGGCAAGCATCACACCGTCTAAGATGTTACTTTCACCGATAAAGTCAGCCACGAAGGCGTTTTTAGGCTCATTATATATATCCTCAGGTTTGCCAATCTGCTGAATGCGGCCTTTGTCCATAACCACAACGGTATCAGACATGGAAAGGGCTTCTTCCTGGTCGTGGGTAACATAGATAAAGGTGATACCCATAGCCTGCTGAATGCGCTTGAGTTCGTTCTGCATATCTTTGCGCAGACGAAGGTCCAGTGCTGCCAGAGGCTCGTCAAGCAGCAAAACCTTAGGCCGGTTTACCAGAGCCCGGGCAATGGCAACACGCTGCTGCTGACCGCCGGACAGAGAGTCCACATGGCGATGTTCATAGCCCTTCAGACCCACCACTTCCAGCATTTCCTGTACCCGTTCCTGGATTTCTGCCTTGGAAAGTTTGGCAACCTTCAGGCCGAAAGCAATGTTGTCGTAAACATCCAAGTGGGGGAACAGGGCGTATCGCTGAAAAACGGTGTTAATCTGTCGCGCATAGGGAGGCACATCGTTGATGCGCTTGCCATCAAACAGAACGTCACCGGAAGTGGGCGTTAAGAAGCCGCCGATAATACGCAGAGTGGTTGTTTTGCCGCACCCGGAGGGTCCCAGCAAAGTGAGGAATTCTTGGTCATTAAAGTAAAGATTGATGCCATCAAGTATCTTTTCACCGCCGAACTCCATAGATAAGTCCTGGAGTCTGATGAGTTCTTTAGACATTATCCTCCCCCGTTTCTTTTTAAGATTTCCGTCATATTTTGACAAGTATATTTGTACCCCAAAACGGCACTAATGTCAAGTTGGTTTTCATTAGAGAAACCGCCGGATATATTAATTTTCTTCCTGCAGTGTATATTCTTTCCAAAAATGGCAATACTTCACATCGGAGGTGCATAATATGCGCAATAAAAAATTTTTTGACAGTCTTCGTGGCAAGGGCTACTACATAGCCCTGGTGCTGTGTGCTGTCGCAATCGGCGTTTCCGCATATCTTTACTATCGGGGAGAGGAAATGCCAAATTCTCCCGATCTGCCTGCTTCTGTGCAGGACCCCAATAACACCCTGCCCGGAACCAATCCTGATGAAACCGGGCCCGGGACAAACCCCAATCAGAGTGATACTACCAACCCTCAGGGCGATAACAAAAAGCCCAAGAAAGTGACCCGACCGGTGGCAGGGGAGACAGTGCTGGAATATGCTATGGATTGCCTGTGTTATAACCCCACTACCCGGGACTGGCGAGTCCACAATGGCATTGACATTGCTGCCCAGGAGGGAACAGAAGTGCTCGCTGCGGCAGATGGGGAAGTGTATGCGGTTTTTGAAGATGAACTGCTGGGCACAACGGTAGTGATCCGTCATGAGAATGACTATACTACCCGCTATTCCAGCCTGCACGCAGAAACCAAAGTCACCCCTGGGCAGACCGTCACATCCGGCCAGGTCATCGGCACAGTGGGCAAGACAGCGCTGATGGAATACGCCATCGGAGACCACGTCCACTTTAGTGTTGCCCTTAACGGGGATGCGGTAAACCCGGAAGAGTTTTTAGCACAAAACTGATTTCATTTTCTTTCCTCTTTGACTGGGCACAGTGCCCAAAACAGGAGTCACAATGAGTGACTCCTGTTTTTTATTGCACCTTTGTCCTTTTTCTGCTATACTGACAGAAAAGGAGAGATGTGTATGGAAATTCGGCTGTTGGAGCAAAGGGACTTTGACCAGGTGCTTTCTATGATGGAGGTGTTCTATGCCTCCGATGCGCTTCTCATCCATCCGGATGTGGAAACCTTAAAAAAGACCCTGGCCGATGCCATTGCGGCAGGCCCTTACCTGCGGGGCTATGGCTTCCAGGAAGGGGAAACACTTTGCGGCTACGGAATGGTTGCTATGAGTTATTCTACAGAAGCAGGCGGCTTGTGCGCCTGGATAGAGGATATCTATGTGGAACCCTCCTGGCGGGGAAGGGGATATGGCACGCAGTTTCTCCACTTTGTGGCCAGGACCTATGGCCCGAAAGTAGCCCGCCTGCGGCTGGAAGCAGAACCGGAAAATGAAAAAGCCATTTCCGTCTACAAAAACGCCGGCTATGAACTGCTGGGCTACAGCCAACTCATTAAAGACCTATAAAATACGACCGCTTTGCCTTTTGCAAAGCGGTCGTATTTTACACACTCATAAATTCCGGTACATCCAACCCTAACTCCCCGGGCAGGAACCGGGGACATACATTCTCTTCCGAGGTGATTACGGAGGCTGCCAGGGTGGAGCCGATGTCAATGGCTTGAGGAAGGGTTTTGCCGTAAGTCAGTCCGATGCTGACACCGGCACAGAAGGCATCGCCGGCACCGGTGGTGTCCTTTACCTGCACATTTCTTGCCGGGCAGACCCCTTTGTTTCCCTTCAAGTCTGCATATACGGCCCCTTGTGCGCCCATAGTTACTACCATTGCGGGAATTTTGGCACCAACAACTTTTTCGGAAAGAACTTGGGCCATTTCTTCAGGGGTCAGAGCGCTGTAGTTATCCAAAAACAACTGACCGGCTTCTTGCTGATTGCATATGAAGCAGTCAAAGGCTTTGAAGAAATCCCGCCGTTTGGCGGCGATGTTCATATTGGAAACCAGGCCAAAAACTTTCACATTGTGCTTTTGCGCCAGTTCCAGGGTTAGTTTTACAATTTCCTTATCCAAATCCACCTCAATAACCACAGAGGAAATCTGGGAGAAAATTTCATCGCCCTTTTCTTCCAACAGCCCTGCCACCGGCAGCATATTGGGGCGCTTGGAAATGGAGCCGGCCACATCACCGTTATTATCAAAAACGGCCAGCCAGGTGCCCATACCGTCGGGCCTGGTAAGAACATAGTCTGTATTGACCTTGTGGTTTTGCAGTTTCTGTATGACATCCTGCCCCATTGGCGTGTCGTCCACAATGCCCAAAAAGATGGGCCGCAATTCCACATTGGCAATATCTTCTACCACATTTCTCGCCACGCCGCCGTGTATATATTCCACCCGGCCCACATTGCGGCCTGTGGGGATATAGGTATCAGAGGGAAATCCTTTGATGTCTACAAATGTGGCACCAATCACTGCAATACGCATAAGTATCTCTCTTTCTATGGGTTATTGTAAGGAAGAAGTACTGGTGTAAAGTTTGAAGGGGAGTAAGTATTCCTGGGGGGCTTTTCCTGCAATTGTATCTTCAATGGCAGTCAGGAAAAGGCTATCGAAGTCTGCCCAGTTGGCAAATGCCAGGCCGCTGCGCTGCAACTGCGTAAAGGCATTTAAGGATACGTCTGTATGGCCGTTTGCCAGCAGATAGAAGTCCTTGTTAATAACCCAGCCGCCTTCTTTAATGGCTTTGGCTGCGCCTTCCGCTAAAGTTTCTGAAGAGGCAAGGATGACCTCGATGTCCCGTCCGTAGGTGGAAAGGCTTTCTAAAGTGGCTTCCATGCTGGCTTCTTCTGAAAGCATACAGGAGCGCACATCCAATACTTCACAGGGCAGTTGGAATCCGGCCATTCCCTGTTCGAGTCCGCCCATCCAGTCCGCCTTTTCCCGGAACCCCTCCGGGGCAGTTAAGATTAGGCAGGATAGAGTGCCGTCTTCGTTGGTATCGCCCTGGTTGGGCAGTTTGGACAGAAGTTGGCCAAAAAGAGCCCCCGCTTCTTCCATATTCCAACCGACAAAACGGATCGGTTGGGGAAGGGATGGCTTGCTGTCAATAAAAATGGCTTTATCCCCCAGAATATCTAAAACTTTCTGGGTAAAAATATCGCTTGTTGTCCGAACAACCCAAGCTTTGCAGTTGGTGTTATGCAGGTCTTCCAAGGTCTCGGCATAATAGACGGTGTAGCCATTCTCCTCCAAAAGTTCCTGCAAACGGATGGTTTCTTCGTCTTGTTGGTCCAAACCGTAAAAGCCAACCGCTTTTGGCTGTGACAGGAAAACAAGGAAAACTGTCAGCAAAATGGCAGCCAAAAGAACTGCACCGCCGACAATCAGGAACTTAGGTCGCTTAAAAATACCCATATATGTTCCCTCCAATCTTTCTATCTTATTTTTCAGTATACCATAAAGACGGTTGCTTTGCAAAGAAAAAACTTCTGCGGCCGGTGTGACAGGCAAAACCATTGTGCAATAAGCACAAAAATTAAAGGTAAAATTTTAACTTATTAATGCGAAATTGATAAAAGAACTATTGAAATCCAGGCGGCCGGATGCTATAATAAAGATACAAATAAGAATCCTACTCTCCTTTTCATTTTCTTATCTCTCTTTTCATGGGAAACCCGGTGCCATCTGGTCAATGGCACCGGGTTTCTCGCTTTGTTAACAATTTTTTCATTGCAAATTGGAGAAAATAGGGTATAATTGGGAATATTATGTGGAAAGGAGATCTTCTTATGTGGGATTTCATTTTGAAATGTGTAGACCGTTTAAGTGGCTATGCCCTTGGTAAAATTTTACCGGCAGTGCTGATCTTTGTTTTTGGTGTACTGATCATTAAGTTATTAATGCGCATTATCGCCTCTGCGCTGAAAAAGACGAAGATAGAAGCACCGGTCCTTGCTCTGATTAAGGGCGTTTTGCGAGGGGTGCTGTATGTACTGTTGGCGCTGATCGGCGCTTCTGCCCTTGGCCTGGATGTGACCGGCGTGGTGGCATTAACCAGCGTGCTGACGCTGGCAATCTCCCTTTCCCTGCAGGAAATGCTGACAAATCTCATTGGCGGATTTACGCTTTTGCACACAAAACCTTTCAGCATCGGTGACTTTGTGGAAATTGCAGGTCAAAGCGGCACGGTCCGCGATATCGGCCTGAACTACACCAAGATGACAACCACCGATAATAAGACCATTTCTATTCCCAATCACAATGTGGTTACAGCGGAAATTATCAACTATACCGTTGCCGGTACACGCCGGACGGATGTTACGGTGTCTGTTTCTTATGAAACACCTATCCCAGTGGTTCTGGATGCCCTGAAGGAAGCGGCTGCTGTGCCTACTGCCATTTCGGATCCTGCGCCCAGCGCGGTGGTTTCCGATTACGGTCAGGATGCGGTTGTGTACCTTTTGCAGGTTTGGAGCAAATCCGGAGACTATTGGGCCACCACTTGTCAAACAAAAGAAAATATCCAAAAGGTATTCAATGAAAAGGGCATTCGCCTCAGTTATCAAAATATGAATGTGATCGTCAAAAAAGGCGAATAAAAGAAAAACTACCGGCCATACTACAAGTGGACAAACAAAGGGCTTCCATATTGCGACGGCAAAAGGAAACAAAACTTGTTTGTCAAGGGTATCACCGGTAAGATACGAACCGGCAGAAATTTTAAGTGGTGTACAACACAGAAAACAATGTAGAAATACAAAACGTTTTCAGAAGTTTCAGCCGGTACATAAAAAGGTGTGTTGCATATGGCAACACACCTTTTTGCTTATTTTTTTAGATCAATGACAGTAAAATAGAGTTTGTAGTGGATTTTGGCAAGCAGTGCGTGGATTTGTACCTGGCGGGTAAGGAAAAGCTTGCTTTTACTGTTGAAATGCTGACGGACGACCCGGCATAACTGAGGCGCGTAAGTTTTCTGCAGGGTTTTATTGCCCCGCAACTTTCGCAGAAGCAAAACTGCGCGGACCACAAAGCGGCTATCCATACTGTCTTTCATCTGCTGCAGCAGGCCTGTTTTTTCCAAATATGCTTCCATCTTTTCACAGGCATCAACGGCAGTCAGATGCTTGGCATTGAAATCAGAGCGGACAAGGCCCTGGGCGTTGATATAGTAATTATAAAGCACTGTTTTATCAATGCAAATTTGCTTTGCCCGGGAAAGGACCTGCAAAATGAAGGTGTAGTCCTCATCCAGGTGTAAGGCCGGGTCAAAGGAAAGTCCATCTAAGAGGGAACGCTCTATCAGCCAGCACCAGGGGCTGCCACCGATGTAACGGCCCCTGAGCAGATTTTCCATAGCCTGACGGCCGCCCATAATCATGGGGGGATTGGGGTCGGGGATACCTGTCCGTTCATAACTTGACCGGTTCTCCCAAAAAGCGCGGGCGCAGTAGGACATTTGGCAGTTGTTGTCCCGGGCCAGGCCTACAAGATGGGCAACGTAACCATCCCGGAGGGTATCATCACTGTCGCAGAAAACAACATACGCTCCGGTGGCGTTGGCTAAGCCCACATTTCGGGCAGAGGATACACCGCCGTTTTCCTTGTGGAAGGGCCGGATGCGGCTGTCCTTTTTGGCATAGGCATCGCAGATTTCTCCGGTTTTATCCCGGGAACCGTCGTTGATGACCAGAATTTCCAAATTCTCGTAGGTTTGGGCCAAAATACTGTCTAAACATTGGGCAAGGTACGGCTCTGCCTGGTAGGCAGGAACAATGACAGAAACCAAAGGCTTTTCCATCAGGCTACCTCTTTTCTCTTTCTGATTTTGGGGTAATAATAGCGCAAGAAGCAAAGGAATGCAAAAATGACTGCGCCGGTGAGGGTACAAACAAGACCCCAGGTGAAGGCGGGATTTTCATACCGGAATTCTATGGTATGCTTGCCTTCCGTAAGGGAAACGGCGACCATTGCACCGCCAACCAACTTGCTTTCTGCTTTTTGCCCGTCTACATAGGCGCTCCAGTGGCCGTCCTGGGGGATGGAAGTATAGAGAAGACCGTCCTGGGAAGCAGTAACAATACCTTTCACATAGGTGTTTTCAAACTGGGCAATTTCCATTGTGTCCCGGTTTAGCAGACTGTATGCCTGCCGATAAACCCGGTCATTGAGGATGGCACCCCGGACAATCATGGAAGATGCCTCATTGGGGTTGCAGGGAATAACCACCTGAATTTGATCGCCTGCGGATACTGCCCCGCAATGGACCATTTCCGTCAGTTTATAACCTTCGTAGAAAAGCCAATCTCCAAATTCGTTGCCCTGGGCAATTTTATATACATTGAAAGTTACACTGTTGCCTAAATGCAGATCCAGGCAAAATTCACCATCCTGCCAAGCGGTGAAGGTGTAGATGACAGAACCGCCATCCGGTCCTGCCTGATACCGGCAGAAGGCGCTGGTGGTATTTACATCGGATAAAGTAGCACCCTGCCCAATGATGGTAAGATCCTGCCCTCTCCAACGGCTCCAAACATCTTCCTGTATGCCGGTGGCACTCTGCAGAAAAAGATTTTGGAAATGAAAATGGTCTACCTGGCCTTCCGGAAGAATAACCTCACTTAAACCGGGCTGCACCATAAAGCCCAGGGGCAGATAGGTGGTATTTTCCAGCAAATGCACATCCTGGTAGCTGTGCAGCTGCTTAAAATACAGGCTATCCACCGGAGTATGCTCTCTTTGAATGAGATACTTAAGATTTAGGAATAAGTGGGTCACAGGAGAGCCGTATTTATACACATACTGATTCCAATTATCCCGTGCGCTAAAGCCCATTGCCTGCATAAACCGGGTGGTGGAGGCATTGGCAGAACTGCTGAAAAGGGATAGGCCGCTGTAGCCGTTGAGAGCGCTGTCGTTGAGGGTTTGGGTCCGGGTCATTTCCACCCGGTAGAAAGGATTGTCCTCCTCCCGATCCCGGACGATATTCAGCATAGAATGGACGGCAGAGGCTTTCTTGGGGTAATCTTCAATGTTGTAAGCACTGCTGCGGTAGGTGTTATACACATAGGAATTGAAGTTCAGAAGGTTCAGGACAACTTCCAAAAGCATCACAATCAGCAAACTGCAAGTGCCGAAACGTCTGCGGAACAGGAAATTTTCCCGGCCCTTTTTCCCCTGGGGCTTTTTCCAGTGGCATTGGGTCATAAGGAAAATAAGGCCGTAGACCCCGATGAGCAAAAGGTTATATAGAGGATAAATCCAGTCGATGGGCTGCAGGCTGCCGTCTTGCAGACTGGCAATAAAACTGTGGAATACCTTGCTTCCCACAGCAAGGCTCAAAGAAAGTAAAATACCGCAGCCGATTTGCCAGGGCTGAAAAACTTGCCGCTTGTCCCATGCCCGGTAGGCCATACATACAAGAACAAAACTATAGAGAAAACTGAACCGATAGGGAATGGAGTTGGGGAAATGAAAGCCATGCCAAATAAAGTCTAATTGACGCAAGACAAAACTCAAGTTTAAGAACGCCAAAAGAAAGACAGCGCAGAGTTTTTCCCGCAGGCCAATACGCCGGTTGAAAAGATACAAAATGGCCAACAGGTTGGTCAGTACGCCGCAGAAAATATTGGGAAGACCGGAAACCAAGGTGGGTTCCACACCGCCGTTTTGATTGAACAGCACCTGACCCATCCCATCAAGAATAGGGGGCAGGCTTTCCCACAGGGCGGTAAACCAAAGGCCGATCTGGGGACTTGCTTTATAGGCGTTCCAGGCAGAAACGGCCCTGTCGTAGGTGCCGGCCTGGGTGATGTTCAGGGAGAAATCTGTGGGGAATTCGTTTTTGGCGGAGGAAGTAACCTGCAAGGCATCCAAAGTGGGCAGCAGGACGACAGCGCAAAGCATCGCCGCCAGAATGGAGAAGAAAAGAATTCTGCCGGTATCCCGGAAAAAGCCTTTGATGCCGGGGAAACAGGCAACTTCATAACACGCGAAGGCAAGGACAATGAAAATACAGATGAAAAAGCCGATATAGTAATTGATGCTGACGGCTAAGAACAGAGCTACAGTGTAGAGGATAAACTTTCGCTCCCGCAGCAGCTGCACCATTCCCAGCATAATAAGGGGCAAAAGGGCGAAACTGTCCAGCCACATTAAATTCCACTGATACCCCATCGCCCAGGCGCATAGGGCGTAGAACGCAGCAAAAAGGGGAACGGAATAATCATTCCGGCAAAAAATCTTTTTCAGGAACAGACCAAAGAACAGGCCCGCAAAGCCCATTTTCAAAGGGGGAAGAAGGGTAAATAAAGAAAGACTTAAACTTTCCGGAAGCAATACGCACAAAAGGTTCAGAGGAGACGCCAGGTAGTAGGCCATTAACCCAAAATAGTTAAGACCAAGGCCTAAATCCCAGTTAAACAGGAGGCTTTCTCCACTGAGGAGCATCTTTCGGAAGTTGACAAAAAAGGGATAGTACTGATGCCACATATCAGAATACAGCATAGCCTGCTTGCCAAAAGGGGTATAGCCGCTGGCAGCCATTAAAATCAGCATACCTAAAAAGGGGACAGTAAAACTCAGGGCCAAAGGAAGCCGGTTTGCAAAGCGGGTATTTACTTTGGGAA
Organism: Faecousia sp.; assembly: GCA_045594945.1. Lineage (GTDB taxonomy): Bacteria > Bacillota > Clostridia > Oscillospirales > Oscillospiraceae > Faecousia. The sequence goes on along the minus strand of JAZNZO010000079.1, from coordinate 402 downwards.
AATGAGGGAATTTCATATGGGGCCTCCTTTCGCGTTTTTCCCATTTTATCATATTATTGCCAATGGGTAAAGAGATAAACAAAATAAAAAAGCGGTGCTGCTTTCGCAACACCGCTCGTGCTTGAAAATTAGACGGCTCTCTCGACCTTGTTGGAACGGAGGCATCTGGTACAAGCATACACATGGCACGGAGTACCGCCAACAATGGCCTTAACCCGCTTCACGTTGGGCTTCCATGCCCGATTGGAACGTCTGTGGGAGTGGGAAACCTTGATACCAAAGGTAACGCCCTTGCCACAATAATCACACTTTGCCATTCATTGCACCTCCAATCCGCACATGATAATGGCTCGCTGAAATAGCGCCCAAAATCAGGCGCTTTGATATGATAGCAGAGTTCTT
>JAZNZO010000078.1:0-17989 GCA_045594945.1 Faecousia sp. | reverse complement strand
AACATTATTGTTACTTTCTCCCCCTCCCCTGCCGGAAGCAAATAGAATCCCCCAAAAAACCATACGGTCTTTTGGGGGATTTTTGCACAAATTAGTCAGCAACGTAGGGCAGCAGAGCAATCTGGCGGGCACGCTTGATAGCGGTGGTCAGGTCACGCTGGTGAGCTGCACAAGTGCCGGTGGTACGGCGGGGCAAAATCTTGCCACGCTCGGACAGGAAACGGCGGAGCTTTGCAGTGTCCTTGTAATCGATGCTGGTCACTTTGTCCACGCAGAAAGCGCATACCTTCTTGCGCTTGCGGGGACGAACACGCTGTTCGTTAGCCATGAGAGTACCTCCTTCGTAACATTGTAGAAAAGTTCAGAATAAAATTAGAACGGAAGCTGTGCGTCATCATCATCCAGCATCGCAAAGTCGGATGCGGAAGACTGGCTGGGGGCAGTATAGCCACCAAAGTTTGCAGGAGCGCTATATGCACTACCGCTGTCACCATCCCGCTTGCTATCACCGAAGTAGACATTGTCTGCTACGATTTCTGCGGTGCGGCGCTTGTTGCCGTCCTTGTCGGTCCAGGAGCGAATCTGGAGCCGGCCGGATACCACTGCCATACGGCCCTTGGTGAAATACTTGGAGACAAATTCTCCGGTCTGACGCCAAGCGACACAGTCAATGAAATCCGTTTCCCTTTCGCCGCCATCCTTGGGGGAGAAGTCGCGATCCACTGCTACAGTGAAAGAAGCGACTGCGATACCGCTGCCGGTGCGACGCAATTCAGGATCCCGGGTCAAGCGACCCATAATGATAATATGGTTGAGCATAGGTTGTTCCTCCTTACTCTTCCACTGCGGTGGTCAGGCAGCGCAGAACGCCTTCGGTGATCTTCATCACACGCTCCAACTCTGCAGGGAATGCGGGCTTGGACTCGAAGTTCATCAGAACGTAGTAGCCTTCAGCCAGGTCGTTGACAAGGTATGCCATACGACGCTTGCCCCACAGGTCAATGTTGGTCAGAGTACCCTCCGCCTCCACCATTGCCTTGAACTTTTCCACAAGTGCGTTGATGCCCTCTTCGCCCTGAGCGGGGTCGATGATGTAGAGCACCTCGTACTTACCGGTGATCTTAGCCATGTTGTTTGCACCTCCTTTTGGACGTTAGGCCTCCGGTCTCGCCGGAAGCAAGGATATGTCTGCATTCGCAGACCAGTGTATTATATAGGCTTTTCCCGGAAAAGTCAATTATTATTTGTGTTTTTTCCTTGAAAATATAAAAATCAGGGTGCCCTTCCGGGCACCCCATTTCTATTTAGCAGCAGCCGCAGTTGTTGTCGCAGCCGCAACGATCGTTCTGATAGTTGCCGCCGCACAGGCCGTTATTGCCGCAGCCGCAGAACAGGATCAAAAGGATGATGATCCAGCAAATATTCCCACCGCAGAAACCATTGTTATACATAGTAAATACCTCCAAGAATTGTTGGCGGTACTAACCGCCTCATTCCAAGGTATTCTCCTTCCCCTTTTTTGTGCATACAAATAGAGTGCACTAAAGGCATCAATCGTCAAAAGATAGTATAATATTAGCAGAAGGTTTCTTTCATTTATGACAACCCGGAAGTATGCACCCTATCACTTTGGGGAAAATATATAAAACAGCTTGCTACGCAAGATCTTTTGCCTTACTGCACAAAACGGACCCTCACGTACCTTTGTACGCTACGGGTCCGCTTTGCTTGTCTTGATGTCTTTATTGCCCTCTCCTTAATCGAAAGAAAGGACTTTTCACTTTATTTTAATTCCCAAAGTTTTACCTGGCTGGCTTTTTCGTAAAGCCGCAAGTAACTTTCATACCGGCTCTTTTCAATTTTGCCATCTTCCATTGCCTGCCGGATGCTGCAACCCGGCTCTTGCCGGTGGGTACAGTCGTGGAATTGGCAACTTCCCATATAGGAGCCGAATTCCCGGAAAGCATATTGGAGATTTTCCTTCAGTATTACATCCATCTGGTCTGTGTCAAAAGAAGAAAAGCCGGGGGTGTCTGCCACATAGGTATTTTCTCCTAAGCAGAAAAGTTCCACATGCCGGGTGGTATGCCGGCCGCGACCCAATTTTTCGGAAACTTCTCCGGTGGGAAGACTCAGATTAGGGCAAAGTGCGTTCAGCATACTGCTCTTACCCACACCTGTATTGCCGGTAAAAGCAGTAAACTTGCCGTCAATGAGTTTGCGCAGTTCTTCTACGCCCTGTCCTGTCTGGGCACTGGCTTGGATAACCGGGAAGCCTGCATTTTTGTATATCCGTTCCAGATCTATCGCAGGATCCAGATCGCATTTATTCAGACACAGGTAGACTTCCACATCCTGGTCACCGGCAATCGCCGCCACCCGGTCAATAAGATAGGGCTCTGTTACCGGATTGACATTGGCGGCAAAAACCACCAATGCATCCATATTGGCTACTGCAGGCCGGATAAACCGATTTTTCCGAGGGAGGATTTTTTCCACCATTCCCCTACCCTGCTCTACGGAAATTTCCACCAAATCGCCGGTCAGGGGCGACTGATTGCCCTTTCGCAGAACACCCCTGCCCCGGCAAGTAACCAAGCCGGAGGACGTTTGCACATCGTAAAAACCGCTTAAGGAACGAACAATTCGCCCTTGCTCTTTTTTCACCATTCTTTGTCCTCTTTACGCAACAGGATTTTGATTTTCATCAGGGACTTGATCTACTGTAGGTTCCGGTGTGGGCTCGGGTGTAGGTTCTGGCGTAGGCGCAGGTGTAGGCGCAGGCTTCGGTCCCTTGGAAACTTCCAGCACCACCACTGTTTCTGTAGAAACCAGACCATTGGCACTGGGATTTTGGCTCACTACAATGCCGGCTTCCCGATTATGATATACTTCGTTAACAATCGGTTCCGGAAAACCCTTGCTGCTCAGAATGCTCTTAGCTGTTTCCAAATCTTTACCCATAAGAAGGGGCATTGCAACAGACACGGGGCCATCCGGTCCCGGATCGGGCGTGCCGGCCACTTCCAGTTCAATCACTGTATCGTTTCTTACGGACGTTCCCACATTCACAGATTGGCCGATAACCGTGCCTGCCTCTTCCAAACTTTCTACAATCGTGACCTTAGGCTGGGGAAATCCCAACTGGCTCAATTCATAGATAGCCTCATCCCGGGTGTAACCAACCAAACCGGGCATCATCACTTCTTCTACCTGTTTGCCGCTACCTACGCTGATGATGATCTTATCGCCCTGGTTTATTTCAACACCGGGATAGGGTGTGGAGGCCAAAACAATACCCTTTTGGTCTTCCTTGCTGGCAATTTCCGAATACGTGACCTGTAATCCCAGTTGTTCCACCAGGTCCTTCAAGGTGCTCTCAGCATAGCTCTTGCGCTTACCTACCAAATCCGGCATTGTGTACTTTTCCGGAATTATTTCCTGGCCCTTGCTGATGTTAACCGTAATCACTGTTCCCACATTTACCTTCGAACCGGCAGTTACATCCTGGGAGACGATCTTGCCTTCTTCATAGGTATCGTGGAAAACATATTCCCCTATAACAATTTCTACATCCTCATAATCCGGCAGCTGATCATAGTATTTCCCCTTCAGGGTTGGCACATCCACCATTCTCTGGAAACCGGAGCCGGCATTTTTCACTACTGTCCAAATCAGCGCGCCCAGCAAGGCAATAACCACCAGGCCGCACATAATGATCGCCACAATGGCAACAGGAGAGGATTTACCGGATTTTTTATTTCCGGGAGTTTGAGGTTTGCTCTCCGCCTGCCGAATAGGTTGAGGTTTTGCAGGTGCAGGCTTCGCCGCCGGAGGCTTAGAGGTCCGTTCCGGTCTGCGAGGCATAGGCTCCAGCACAAGGGCAGGTTTGCGAAGTTTCATTGCCTCTTCCAAAGCCGGCGTGCTGTAGTGAAACAGGATTTCCGGGTCTTTGCGGAATTCATCCATATCCGTCAGCATCTGGGTTGCAGACACATAGCGGTTTTCAATTTCGTGGGCCATAGCCCGCAGTATAATTTGCTCCATACCCCGGGGGATGCCGGGATTAAGGGTAGAAGGTGCTACCGCGCCGCCGTTGATGTGCTGAATAGCCACAGAAACGGGAGATTCGCCCTCGTAGGGAGGCCGTCCCGCCATCATTTCATACATCACAACACCCAGCGAATAGATATCCGAACGGCTGTCTACCCGGCCGCCCTTGGCTTGTTCAGGGGAAATATAATGAACGGAACCCAGTGCTTCCTTTGTCAGCGTATTTCCCTCGGACATCATCCGGGCAATACCAAAGTCAGCCACTTTCACAGCGCCGTTTTTCAGCACCATCACGTTATGGGGTTTAATATCCCGGTGGACAACGCCGCGACTGTGGGCGTGCTCCAAAGCCTTTGCAATCTGAATTGCAAAGTGGAGTGTTTCTTTCCAGTTCAGCACGCCCTTCTTTTCCATGTACTGCTTCAGGGTAATGCCCTCAATCAGTTCCATTACGATATAATCCACGTCACCGGAAAGGGATGTGGACACATCGTAAACCGCCACAATATTGGGGTGGCTGAGCATAGCAACAGCCTGACTTTCTCCGTGAAAGCGGTTACGGAACTCCTCGTCTCCCAGAAAATCATCTTTCAGAACCTTGATGGCTACCAACCGATTTAACCGATGGCACCGGGCTTTGTAAACAACCGCCATACCGCCGGAACCGATCACTTCTAAAATTTCGTATCGGTTATCCAGCAAACGGCCTATGTATTTATCCATATGCTTCTCCTTTATACGCTGACCAAAATACAGGTCACGTTATCCGGGGCTCCCCGCTTTTTCGCGATTTCCAGCAGGCGAACGCAACAGTCATCAGGTTGCTGGCCATGTACCACTTCGAAGAGGATTTCCTGGTCGTCCAAAAGGTTTGTAAGACCGTCGCTGCAAAGAAGCAGATAATCGCCCTTCTCCAATTTCAGGGGGAAAATATCACAAATAACGGAAGGCTCCGTGCCAACCGCCCGGGTAATCAGGTTCTTACTGGGGTTAACCTTTGCCTGCTCCGGGGTAATTTCTCCCCGGTCCACCATCATCTGCACCAAGGAGTGATCCTGGGTGATTTGGGTGATGTCATCAGCATTTATCCGATAAGCCCGGCTATCGCCCACATTGACTACCACACACTTTTTATGCTGGATAACTGCTGCCACCAAAGTCGTACCCATTCCGGAAAATTCCGGGAATTGCTGGGCTTGATCAAACACCGTAAAATTGGCAGTTTTTACCGCATTATGCAGCGCAGACAGGAACTTTTCACTATCCAGATCCCCATTCCAGGAGTCCTTAAGTTCATGGCTGAACATATCACAGGCCAAGGTGCTTGCCACATTACCGGATTTGGCACCGCCCATTCCGTCACAAACCACACACAAAAGGGTGTTCTTATCAAGTTGTTCTATGGCGCATACATCCTGATTGGTGTTGCGCACACATCCCATATCGGTTAAATACCAGTATTGCATACCGATCACTCCTTTCCCTGGGATTGGGTGTATTTTCTGCGAAGTTGTCCGCAGGAAGCATCAATGTCTCCGCCTAAACTCCGCCGCACTGTGGCAGGAATAAGCGCATCTTCCAGCATTTTCTGAAAGCGGCTGATTGCCTGCTTGCTGCTGGGTTTCAGAGGGCTTTCCTCCACATGGTTAAGGGGAATTAAATTCATATGGGCACCCATGCCCTTCAGTTTTCCAATCAGTTCTTTCGCCGCTTCCGGTGTGTCGTTCACACCGTCAATCATCGCATATTCAAAGGATATCCGGCGACCGGTTTTCTGATAGTACCGGCGGGAGGCATCCAAAAGGGTATCCACACTGTAAGCCTTATTCACCGGCATAATGGTATTTCGGATTGCGTCATTAGGGGCGTGGAGAGAAACCGAAAGAGTCAGTTGCAGTTTCTCCTCTGCCAAAGCATCAATCTTCGGCACCAGGCCGCAAGTGGACAAGCTGATATGACGCATAGAAATATTCATACCCAATTCGCTGTTTACAAGGTGTAAAAAGCGAAGGACATTATCGTAATTGTCAAGAGGTTCTCCAATGCCCATCAAAACAATATGGGAAATGGGCAAACCGGAGTCAATCTGGGTGAACAGTACCTGCTCCAGCATTTCCCTGGGCTCCAGCCGACGGACAAGGCCGCCTAAAGTGGAGGCGCAAAATGCGCAACCCATTGCACAGCCCACTTCTGTGGAGATGCAAACCGTATTGCCGTAATGGTAGCGCATCAGCACCGTTTCCACGCAATTTCCGTCGGAAAGCATCCATAGATATTTTATTGTGCCGTCTTTTTGGGATTCCTGCTTGCGTACCACTTTGGGGGGCAAGAGGGGATATTTTTCATCCAGCGCATCCCTCAGACTTTGGGGCAGGTTGGTCATTTCCCCGCAGGAAGATACACCCTTATGTAGCCAGGTGAACACCTGCTTTGCACGAAAAGCAGGCTGATTCATTTCCTTCAGCACCAGGGAGATTTCCTCCAGGGTCATAGACCGCAAATGTTCTTTCATTGTTTTCTCCTTAATCTACAAATGAAAAAGCCATCCGTATCAAATTCTCCGGTGAGCAAAGTCAGCATACCGGTTGTATTTTCCGGAAAGGCATCCGGAAGGGTTAGCTTTTCCAAGTAAAACTGGGGATTTTTCTTTAGAAATGTTTCCACAACTTCTTCATTTTCCCGAGGAAGGAGTGTGCAGGTAGAGTAAAGCAGCGTACCGCCCGGCTTTACATATCGGGATTGATTTTGTAAAATCGCCCCCTGCAATGCAGGAAGTTGTTCCATTTCCTTCGGGTCTTTATAGCGAATATCCGGTTTTTTACGGATAATACCGTAGCCGGAGCAAGGCACATCCGCAATTACCACATCCATTTTCTCTTTCCAGTCCTCCCGATATACTTCGGCTTCCTGTCGGCAGGCTGTCAGATTGGAAATGCCCAATCGTTGGGCGCCCTTTTGGATGAGAGGGATTTTATGATCGTAAATATCGCAGGACTGGATGGATCCCGTACCTTGTAAGACCATAGCGGCAGCAAAACTCTTGCCGCCGGGAGCGCTGCAGCAATCCAGCACATTGGCATTTGGGGGGATCTTGGCGCACAAAACACTAAGTTTTGCTGCCGGATCCTGCACATAGTAAAGGCCCTTTTGGAAACTTTCCAGATTTTCCAAATTGCCGGTGGAAGACAGCACCAAGCAATCTTTCATCCAGCGATGGGCTTTTACTTCCACGCCTTCTTTTGTAAGGATTTGCGTTAATGCTTCCTGGGTGGTTTTCAGCGTATTCACCTGCACCACTGTTTGGGGCGCGTCGTTATTGGCGCACAGCATTTTTTCCACCCGTTCCAAGCCATAAGCCTTTATCAGCAGGTCTATCAAACTCTGCGGGTGGCTGTACCGGTCCTGCAAAGTAACAGGCTGCTTCAATTCCTCAGCCCTTCTGACTGCATTGCGCAGAACGCCGTTCACAAGACCAGGCGCAAAGGGCTGCTTTTTACAATTCTTCTTAGCAAGTGCCACCGACTCATTCACCGCCGCACTGGCGGGAATTTTATCGGAGAGAAATAACTGGTACAGGCCTAAATGGAGAATATCCCGGATAACCGGGTGCAGGTCTTTCAGTTTTCCTGTCAGCAGTTGAGAAAGGTAAAAATCCAGTTTCAGCCGATTTTGCAGAACACCATAGCAAAGCCGGGTTGCCAGTGCCGCCTCCCGGCGGTCCAGCCCATCTTGCTGCAAGTAGGTTTTCAACACGCTGTTGGACCAGGCTCCTTCTTTCCGGCAGGCAATCAGCACCCGCAAAGCGGTCTGTCTTGCCCCCATCTCAGACCTCCAAAGGATGTCCCCGGAAGTAATCTACCGCGCCCATCCTCTTTCCGCCTTCTGCCTGCACTGAACGAATTTCTACTGCGCCTTCTCCACAGGCAATAACAAGGCCGGTCTTTGTAAGGCCCAAAATTTGCCCGGGTTGCCCTTTTCCTTCTGCAAGAACTGTTTCGTGGATTTTCATATTTTTGCCACCGAGGCAAGTCGTTGCCACAGGCCAGGGGTGCAGACCCCGAACCTGGTTGTGTACCTGCTGGGCTGTCTTTGTAAAATCAATGGGACACATAGATTTATCCAGCATAGGCGCATAACTTACCAATGCTTCCTCCTGGGGAATGCCCTTTGCCTCTCCCCTTTCTACTTTGGAAAGGGTATTGCTTAAAAGTTCTGCCCCCAAAATTGCCAGCCGGTCCAACAGCATACCCGCCGTTTCATTGGGATCAATGGGCGTCTTTGCCACATCAATCACATCGCCTGCATCCATTTCCCGGCACAGGTACATCGCACTGACACCTGTTTCTTTCAGCCCATCCAGCACCGCCCACTGATAAGGGGCTGAACCTCTGTAACGGGGAAGCAGGCTTGCGTGAATATTGATAAATCCAAGAGGGGCAACATCCAGCACCTTTTGAGGCAAAATTCTGCCATATGCCACCACTGCCACCACATCCGGCTTCAGTTCTGCCAATTGGCGTACCGTTTCCTCATCCCGGAAATTTTCCGGCTGGAAAACGGGCAGGTTGTGGGCCAAAGCCACTTCCTTTACGGGAGACGGAAACAGTTTCATGCCCCGGTTTTTCGGGCGGTCCGGTTGGGTATACACGCCCACCACCTGAAAACCGTCAGCCAATATTCTTTTCAGGCAGGTAGCCGCAATATCCGGTGTGCCCATAAAAACCACGCGCATAGTATTTCCTCCGTTACTCCATCAGTTCCTCTTCTGTCAGGAACCGGTCCATAATTTCTGTATAAAGGATGCCGTCCAGATGGTCCAGTTCGTGGCAGAAGCAACGGGCAATCAGCTCTTCCCCCTCTGCTTCATACCAGTTACCCATCCGATCCTGCGCCCGGACTTTTGCATAGTAGGGCCGCTTTACCAGGCCATACTTCCCGGGAACACTAAGACAACCTTCCGGACCGGTTTGCTCCCCGTCGGTTTCCACCAATGTGGGATTGATCAGTTCCAAAATTTCTTCCCCGGTATCTACCAGCACCACCCGGCGCAAGATACCCACCTGGGGAGCGGCAAGACCTACTCCACCGGAGTCTACCAGGGTTTCTGCCATATCGTCCAGAAGCTTATGAAGTTTCTTGTCAAAGTTTTCCACTGCCTTACAGGTCTTATGCAGGGCAGGTTCTTTGTCTGTAAGTATTTTTCTAAGTCCCATAGTGTATCCTCTTAATCAAATCCATTGATGTCCGCAAAGACGCTGACACCTCTGTTTTCTTTATCCTGGGCAAATTGCCGCAAAAGATGTGCAAGCAATTCCCGTAATTGTTTATCCGCCTTGCAGCGCAGTGTAAGCCGATAGCGGAAATGATAGTTAATTTTCGGCACCGGACAGGGAGCCGGACCAAGAAGGTTCCAGGTTTGTCCCTCAAAGGACTGCGCTTGCATACACTTTTGCAAGGAAGATGCAAACTTTGCGCTGCCGTGAAGCACCCTTCCCTCCTCCTGACCGGTAAAAGTCAGATGGATAATATCGCCAAAAGGAGGCAAATTCTGCAACTGCCGCAAAGCAATCTCTGTTTCATAAAAGCCGTCATAATCTTGCCGGGATGCCAAAGTTATGACCTTGTGTTCCGGGGCATAGGTCTGAATGACCGCTCTGCCCTCCTGTTGACCCCGACCGGCTCTGCCTACCACCTGGGTAAGCATATTGAAGGTGGTTTCTGCGGCCCGATAACTGTCACTATACAGGCTCAAATCCCCATCCAGCACGCCAACTAAGGTTACATTGGGCATATCCAAGCCCTTTGCCACCATTTGAGTGCCCACCAGCACAGGGATATTCTCCTGCCGGAAACGGTTTAAGATGACTTCGTGGGTGTTTACCGCATTGACGGTATCCGCATCCATCCGGGCAACTTCCCGGCCGGGGAACAAAGCAAGCAGTTCCTGCTCCACCTTTTGGGTGCCGGATCCAACCTGCTTCAGCGGCCCGCCACAGGCAGGGCACCTGTCCGCCACCTGCTGGGAATGGCCACAGTAATGACACATCAGCCGATTATTGGCGCTATGGTAAGTTAGTCGGGCAGCGCAACGGGGGCATTCCGGACTCTCCCGGCAATCCACACACACAAGGGCCCGACTGTTGCCCCGCCTATTAAGGAACAAAATACTTTGCTGTCCTTTTTCTACCGTCTGGCCAATGGCATCTTGCAATGTGTAACTGACAGATGCATCGTTGCCCCGTTCCAGTTCCCGGCGCATATCCACGATTTCCACTTTTGGCAGGCTTCTTCCGCCATAGCGGTGCTTCATGGTATATAAGGCATACTCTCCCATTTTTGCATGGTACATCGTTTCCACACTGGGCGTAGCCGACCCCAGGACCACCAGAGCCTTTTCTTTCACACCCCGCCACAACGCCACTTCTTTAGCATTGTATCGGGGATTGTTTTCTGATTTATAGGAATGCTCCTGTTCCTCATCCAAAATGACAAGGCCCAGGTTTTTGCAGGGAGCAAACACCGCAGAACGGGTGCCTACCACAACTCTGGCCTCTCCACTGCGAATTCGTTTCCACTGGTCATAGCGTTCTGTAGCAGGCAGACTGCTATGGAGTACTGCCACAGCCGGGCCAAACCAAGCCGCCATCAGTCCCAAAAGTTGCGGAGTTAAAGCAATTTCCGGCACCAGCAAAACGGCCTGTTTTTCCCGGCTTAGGCAAGCCTGAATAAGCCGGATATATACAGCTGTTTTTCCCGAACCGGTAACGCCATGCAATAAGGCTGCGCCGGGTATTGGGGCAGTTAACTGGCTGTAAAGGCCTTCAAAGGCTGCCGTTTGCTCTTCGTTTAACTCCATTTCCCGATCGATTTGGGCAGGCACAATTTCCCGGCACCGAAGGACAGGTTTTTCCGTTAAAGCCACATAGCCCAGTTCAGAAAGCCGCCGTAATGTGCCGGGCTTTGCGCCGGTAAAGTAGCAGATTTCTTTTACGGAAGCGCTGCCTATGCTGCATAGAAGTTCCAGCACATTTTTCTGCTGAATGGCACTCTTGGGCCGCTTGGACGCATATTCCATAGCCTCTTCCGCAGAGGAAGCCAGGGTTGCCACCTGCTCGGTTTTATCCCCGGTCTTCCGGACAAAATCCCGGTCGCCGGCAATCCATTTCTTCTTGAGAAGATAGGAAACAGCCTTTTCAAATTCCTCTTCTGTGGCAAGTCGCCGCAGGAACGCACCGTCCCAGGCGCCACCTGCTTCCAAAATGGCTTCCAGCAATCTTTGGGCCACCGGATTTCGGGAGGGCTTTTCCTGCCAGGACCGGTCTTCCGTAAGCCGGTAGGTTTCTTTCACCTGAAACCACAGGCCCGCCGGGAGCATAGCCCGGACTGCTTCATAGAAGGTGCAAAAATATCTGCTTCGCATAAAGGCCGCCAGACGTAGCATTGTATCATCCACCAACGGTGTCTCATCCAACACCGTTTCAATGGATTTCAGTGTTTCTTCCCGGTGGGGCTCTAATCCCAGGACCACACCTTCACATAGCCGGTTTCCCCGGCCGAAAGGTACAATCACCCGCATACCGATTTCCAGGGAAAGTCCCTGGGGGATATAGTAAGAGTAGGGCTTGTCAATGGCAAAATTAGCCGCACTAACAGCAACTTTTGCAATCATAAAGCCCCTCCTCTCTTTTTCATTCTTTTTTACTTGGTGTATTCTTCCTTCAATTCAGCAGTAAGTTTGCCTTCTGCCACTTCCCGGATAGCCAAAGTTACAGGCTTTTCAGGCAGTTCTTCCTGGTACTGCTCGGCTTCAGCAGCAATCTGTCTTGCCCGCTGGGCAACCACATTTACCAGCAGGTAACGGCTATTAACATTCTTCAGCAAATCTGCAACAGGGGGGTAAAGCATAATAAATTCCTCCAATTTTAATCCGCCACTTGGGCGATAATATTCAAGATATTCCGGGCGCACTCATCCACCCGATCGTTGACCACAGTATAATCGTAAAGTTTACTTTGTTCCATCTCCCAGGCAACCCGGTCCTGCCGGATTTTGATCTGGGCTTCATCTGTGTCTCCTCTGCCCCGGAGTCGCTGCTCCAGGGTTTCCAGGGAAGGCGGCGCGATAAAAATCAGCACTGCATCGGGGCGGGTCTTTCGGACGTTGAACGCCCCATTAGGCTCGATGTCCAAAATCACATTTCCCCGGCTGAGTTTTTCTTCCAGTTGGTCTATGGGCGTGCCATAGTAATTGTCCATATGGGCATCGTATTCAATAAAGGCATTTTTTTCAATCATATCCAAAAATGTTTCCTTGGATACGAAATAGTAACTTACTGCTTCCTTTTCACCGGGGCGGGGCGCCCGGGTGGTGGCGGATACGGAAAACAGCAAATCCTCTCTTTGGGCCATCACTGCGCCAAGCACTGTGCTTTTGCCCACACCGGATGCACCGGAAATCACAAATAGTTTTCCTTTACCCATTGTCTTCCTCCTCCGGTAAACCAGCCAAAGCCTGGGGGGTCAAAGCGGATAAAATCACATGGTCGGTATCCATCAGGATAACGGACCGGGTTTTTCTGCCGTAGGATGCATCAATCAGCATTCCCCGTTCCTTTGCCTCCTGCACCACGCGTTTAATGGGCGCGGACTCCGGCTCCAATACAGACAGCACTCTGCCTGCTGCAATCATACTGCCAAAACCTATGTTAATCAGTTCCATATCAGCCTCTTACTCGATATTCTGGGTCTGCTCCCGGATTTTCTCCAGTTCTGCCTTAATGTCCACCACAATACGGGCCAGTTTTACATCGGTGCATTTGGAGCCGATGGTATTGGCTTCCCGGTTCATTTCCTGCAGAAGGAAGTCCAGTTTTCTGCCAATGGCACCGCCACCGGTGAGCATTGTTTCCATCTGCTTTAAGTGGCTGCGCAGGCGGACCGTTTCTTCATCTACCGCCACCTTGTCCGCAAAGATTGCGGCCTCGGTGAGAATTCTGCTCTCGTCAATGGTAGTATTTTCCAACACTTCCCGGAGTTTATTCTCCAGTTTTGTGCGATAATCAATCACCGTTTGGGCATTTCCTGCTTCCACCTGGGAAACCAGTTCCAAAATGGCTGCGCCTCTTGTGCGCAGGTCCTTATCCAGAGCCTGTCCTTCTGTTGTGCGCATAGCATCGTAGTTTGCCAAGGCAACCTTTACAACAGCCATCAGGTCCTCCAGCAGTTCATCTTCGTCTACCTGGGGCTTCTCCACAGAGAAAACCTCCGGCAAACGTGACAAAGTAGAAACGCTGATGTCGTCCTGCACGCCGCACTCTGCGACCATCTGCCGCATGGCAGCCAGATAGCCTTCCACAACGGTCTTATTCAGGCTTACCTGGGCTTCCTCGCCCCCCTCAGCACGCAGGGTGATGAACACATCCACCTTGCCCCGGGAGACGGTGGCTTTCACAGCCTGCTTGACTGCCTCTTCAGCAAAAGTCAGCATTCTGGGCAGCCGCACAGAACAGTCCAAATAGCGATTATTTACGGAACGAAGTTCCACAGTAAATTCCCGGCCGTTTCTTGTTTCCACATTCCGGCCGTAACCGGTCATACTTTTAATCTGAGCCATACTCTTTCCTCTTTTCTATTGCTGGCTGTTAACGCCCAAAGCCGCAGAAACCGTATAACTGCCAATAGCGCCTACATTTGCAAAACGGCTGTCAAAGGCAAACAGCACAGGTACCTGAGAGTAGGTGCCGCTGGATAGGCCGGTAAAGTCTGCATAAGCGGTCACATCTTCAGAAGTAAGTTTATCAATCACATTTTCAGGTCCCCGGAAGGTCACCTGCAAAACTTCCGTGTAAATATCCGCATTCAGATTGGTATTCTTGGCCTGGAAATTACCTACAGGCAGCCGAACTGTAGCAAGGCCGTTTACTGTAACTGTGACGGTAATTTTGTCCACACCGGTTACATTGCTGATACCTGCGGGCAGCACAACGTCCCGTTCGAAGGTAGCGGTGTCCAAAACCTGGGAAAGGTCAATGGGGTCTAATTTCAGTTCCGTAAGGTCGGCAAGTTTTTCTTCGCTGCCGGACACCCGCAAAATCTTATGGCTGAGGGTAACTGTGCAATGATTCTTTGTGGCACCGCCACCGGCAATCAACTCTACCGTTATGGGAATTTCCTTGCCCCGCTGCACCATCAGGTCAACCTGAACCTGCTGCTTACTGCCCAGTTCTTCGCTGACGATAAAATCGTCATCTACTACCTGGCCTTGGGCATCATAATACCGGAAGGTCATTTCCTTGGAAATGGGCTCCTTTACACCTGTCAGGTCAATTTCCACCTTGGCGGAAGCCACACGGTCAACCATTTCCTTAGGACCGGAAATGTGAAGTTGCGGCGAGCCGAATACCGCACCGGAAATCATATATCCATCTTCCCGTTCACCCACATACATAGGCTCAAGGGAAACGGTCTTTTCTGCATAAGGCCAAATATCCAGTTCAATGTAGTCGGGATTTCGGCTGATAACGGTAATAGCATTATTGGGCACATTACCGGGATAGGTGATCGTGTAGTTCAGCTGCACCTGCTGATTGAGATTGTAATCCTGAATCTTCGCTGCATCCACCTTAACGGTGATATTATCATTGGTCAGCTTAATAAGGTCGGAGCGGTTACCGGAAAGTTTCAGATGAACGGTGGGTTTCTGCTCCGGATTCAGCATCAGTCCTTTTTCTTTCAGGATGCTGTCGTTATCCACTTTTACATACACATCAAAGGTGGCTTCAGAGTCAGGACTGACTACGGTAATCACATACAGCCAAAGGCTAAAGGCTGCCAGCAAGGAAAGCAGAGCCGCAACAATTTTACCTTTCATTTCTGCTTACCTCCCTTTTCATTCACGTGAAGTCTCTGCAATAGCTTTACCACCAGGTTTTCATTTTGCTCTTTCTGTTCGTGGCAAAGTTCGTTTCGCAGGAGTCGCTCCAGTGTTTTGGGTGCCAGGTGCCGCTTCAAAATGCCGCCGACGGCCACAGAAATGACACCGGTTTCTTCAGACACGATTACCACCACTGCATCGGTAGCTTCGCTCATACCCACACCTGCCCGGTGACGGGTACCTAAGTCCGCATTTAGCCGTTCACTTTCAGAAAGGGGCAATACACAGCCGGCTGCGGTAATACGGTTGTCCTGAATAATCATAGCGCCATCGTGCAAAGAGGCCTTGGGAAAGAAAATATTGCGGATGAGTTGCTCAGAAACCTGGGCATCCAGCAGTGTACCGGTCTTGTAGTATTCGTCTAAGTGGCTGGTTCTGCCAAAGACGATCAGCGCGCCGATACGTTCCTGGCTCATCACCTCACAGGCCTGCACTGTCTGCTGGATGATGGGGATCATCAAGTCATTCTCTTCTTCCGGGTCAAAGAGCCGTTTCCATTTCATATTGCTCAAATGGTCAATCATTCGGCGCAGTTCCGGCTGGAACAGAACAACAATGGCAATCAGACCAACCTGAGAAAGTTGGGACAGTATGAAATTCAGTGTGTGCATTTTCAGCACGCCCGTAAGCCAAATAATCAGCAGCAGTGCAACCACCACTTTGGCAATCCGGGAAGAGCCGGTGGACCGGAAGAGCGGCACTAGCCAATAAATTAAAAATGCAACAGCAATAATGTCCAGAATATCTGACCATCCCATAATGGTGATCTGTTTCCATAGGGCTTGCAGATTTTCCATAAAGCCATCCCCCATTCTCCTGAGTCGTATGCCATCCGGCAAGATGGCATACCTATCCTATTATCCGTTCCATTATAACGGATTTTGACGATGATATCAATAGGAAAACAGAATTTTTTTAGATTTGAATGGGTGATTTTTCCAGTATTTCCAACAGTTTTTTCCTCTGTCGGTCAGTATTGTCCCAGCCAAAACTGATGCGCACCGTTCCTGTGTCTAAAGTGCCTGCGCTTTCGTGCGCAAAGGGGGCGCAATGAAGGCCTGCCCGGACACAAATCCCCTGGCAAGCAAGGTACTCTGCCAGTTCTTCGCAATCTCCGTTTGGCACAAAAGAGACTGTGCCTAACTGGTGCTCCCCATGAAATACTCTGTACCCCAGTTTCTCCAGCTCCCGGGCGCAAAGCCGTCCCTGCCGTGCCTCTCTTGCAAAGATATTTTCAAGCCCTCTTGCCCTTACTGTTTGGATGCCTGCCTGCAAGCCTGCAATTCCCGGTACATTGACGGTGCCGGCCTCCCCCACATCCGGAAGAAAATCCGGCATTGTTTGCACCCGGGACATACTTCCCGTTCCCCCATAAAGCAGGGGTTTGGGGGGATTTTTGCAAAGCAGTATCCCCGTTCCCTGAGGACCTAAAAGGCCTTTGTGGCCAGGCATTGCAATAAAATCTGCCCGGAGGCGCCCCATATCCAGGGGTAAAATGCCCGCTCCCTGGGCCGCATCTATCACAAAAGGGACGCCGTAGGTTCTGCAAAGCGCGCAGAGTTCTTCCACAGGCAGCATATAGCCAAATACATTGGAAGCCACAGTGAAAACCGCCAAATCCTGTCCCTGGCGCAAGGCCCTTTCAAAACATTCCAGGGTGTCCTGCCAGTCAAAAAGTTTTCTGCCTGCCACTGTGATTTTAGCCCCTAATGCGTGAAGAGGGCGGGTTACTGCGTTGTGTTCAAATCCGGAAATCACCGCCCGTCCACCGGGTTTTAGCAGACTGAAAATTGCCGTATTCAATCCCTGAGTGCAGTTTCCTGTAAATACCACTTGTTCCGGTTGGCAACCGAAAAAAGATGCTGCCGTTTTTCGGCAGTCGAGCACCCGCCTGGCAGCTTCCATAGCCGGTTTGTGACCGCCTCTGCCCGGATTTGCGCAGGTTTTCAGCGCCTGCGCCATCGCATCACTGACAGCCCCGGGCTTGGGAAAGGAGGTAGCGCCGTGATCAAAATATATCACAAACTTACCTCCTCCGCCCTTCCCATTCCCGGCTGATAATACACTTTCTGAAAGGGAATTTGTGCGCTGCGAAGCAGGGAAACTGCCCCCAGTATCGTTTCTTTTGAAAGCCGCAAGCTGTAGCCGCACCCCTTATCCTGCAGCCAACCCGGTGTACGCCGCAAGGTGCAGGAAATCTGTCCCCTACGCAAAAGGGCCTCTCCTCTTTGGGCAGGGGTAATCGAACGGAAAGTGATAAGATATACTTCCATAAAAATACCTCCCGGGTCAGCCTATGCCCGGGAGGTCAAATTGTGCCGTATTTTGTTAGATTTCCTCAATTGTGCAGACACTGTGGCAGGCGATACCTGAGCCGTCACCGGTGAAGCCTAAATGTTCCTCGGTGGTAGCCTTTACATTTACCCGATCCGTATCTATTCCCAAAATGCCTGCAAGGTTAGTTTGCATTTGAGGAATAAAATCCTTCAGCTTGGGTGCCTGGGCAATTACCGTCACGTCGATATTGCCCACCCTGTAACCGGCAAAGTTTAATTTCTCTGCAACGCAAGATAAAAGTTTAAGAGAAGAAATGCCCTTATACTGCGGATCCGTATCCGGAAAATGCCGCCCGATATCCCCCAACCCGGCTGCACCCAACAGCGCATCCATTACCGCATGGGTCAACACATCCGCATCGGAGTGGCCTAAAAGGCCCTTTTCATAGGGGATATGCACGCCGCCTAAAATCAGTTCCCGCTGGCTCACCAACCGGTGTACATCATAGCCGTGTCCAATTCTCATTGCCCTTCCTCCCACAATAGCTGCGCCACTTTCAAATCCAAAGGCGTGGTAATCTTAATATTGCTTTCCTGTCCGTCTACCAAATACACTGGAATACCCATTCGCTCCAAGGCAGAGCAATCATCCGTGAGGGCAGCGCCCTGTGAAACGGCATTGCAAAGAGCAGCCATCAGTTCCTGCCGATCAAAGACCTGAGGGGTCT
>JAZNZO010000077.1:0-2354 GCA_045594945.1 Faecousia sp. | reverse complement strand
ATGCCGCTTGCCGCTGTTGTAAATATCAAAGACCGGATTCTCCTGGTCGCTGAAACGGTCGGGCCGATAGGACTTGCCGGTAAGCCGCCAGGTATCTCCGTCGGGCCGCTCGACCTTGATCACATCCGCACCCATATCTGCCAAAAGACGGCAGCAGACCGGGGCTGCCACAAAGGTGGAAAGATCCAAAACCTTCACACCGGACAAAGGCTTTTCCATAAAAATGCCTCCTCTTCTTATTCTGCTGTTATTATAGCACCTTGGGTTTTTTTGTCAATAAAGCCACCCAAAACACAAAGCCCACCTCTTCAAATTCCAATTTAACGCTCTGCGTTAAGAATGCAGAATGCAGAATGCATAATGCAAAATAGTGGTATTTTCCTCCGGAAAATGATTGAAATAGTCGCCGAAGGCGACACCTTCATTTGCGGTGTACCCAAAGTCAAGGACAATTTTTAAAAGTTTAAAATGAAATGCAAATAAGTGTGGTATAATGGACTTGCTTTACCACCTTGGAGGATAGTGCAACGCTGGGGAGCGACACGAGCGCCGGGGTGGGTTTGCAGGAGGCAGCGTACCACATCCGGTACGTTGCCTTTTTCGCTGCCTCCTGGAAACAAATGCGATAAACCCGACCTTCAGTTTTTCGACCACTTCGGTAGAGGGTATACCCCTGTCTGCAGGTACTCATAATACTCTGCCGGGGACAGCTTCAGAAGATCCCACTGGTAGCGGTCATGGTTGTAGTAATCCATCCAGTCCTCTAACAGGTTCCGGACTTCAGGAAAACTACGACACTTGGCTACCTCTGCTTTGATCTCATCCTTCATGTGGCCGAAGAAGCTTTCTTGTGGGGCGTTGTCCCAACAGCAGCCTTTGGCCGACATAGACTGCACAAATTCAGCATCCCGGAGCTTGGCGATGAAAGCGTTGCTGGTGTAATGACAGCCCTGGTCGCTGTGGACAATGACTTCACTGTCCAGGCTCATTCCATGGCTCTGCTGCAACTGCTCCACCGTGAGAAGCACAAAATCCACAGCTAAACTTTCGCTCACTTGCCATGCCAGTACCTCCTTGGTATAGGCATCCATGATGACGGAAAGGTAACACCTGCCGCCCCGGTAGAACAGATAAGTGATATCGGTCAGCAGAATTTTCCTTTCCCCATGCAGCCGGAACTCACGATTGATCACGTTCGGTGCCACATGATTCGTCTGCATATCCCTTGCCATCCGGCGATAAGGATTGGGACGACGAATGGGGCAAACCAGCCCGTATTTCTTCATTAAACGCCGTATTTTCTTAACATTCATGCGAATTCCCGTATGCAAAAGTCGCATATGAATGGCGCGGGCTCCCTTGGGATAGCCACGGAAACGGTAGGCTTCCAGAATGAGCTTAAAGTCTGCTTTGTCCGCATCCTCCTGCTGCTGTCGGACTCCTTCGTTCCCAACCCAGTTGTAGTAACCGGAACGGGACACCCCAGCAATCCGACACAGGGCAGAGATAGACAGCAGATTGCTATCATGGGATATCGCATTCTGTATCAGGCGGAACTTCACTTCTGCCGGTGCTTGGATTCCCATGCTTTCTGTGCCTCCAAATTGGCCGCCTGTAATTTTTTAAAAAACTCTACTTCCTGCCGGGTGTAGGCAAGCTCTGCCTCCAACTGCCGGATCCGCTTCTCAGCGGACTGGCTGCGTTCTTCGGGAGTCTTCGCTCTTCGTTGGTGACGCAGATTGGCAAAACCTTCATCCCGATCACCAGCCTTGCGCAGGCGTTCCAGAAAACCATTGATCCGAACCCTCCCCAAGGCAGCGGTGTCAATGCCATGTTCCTCGAACACGTTGTAGATGTTTTTGCCTGCGAGCAGCTCACGATACACTAACCGCTTAAACTCCGGCGTGAAGCACACACTTCGATTAGTGACGCTCTCAACATGAGGACTGGCTTTTAATGCTGCCATCTCCTCAAGGGTAAACAGTTTGTTACTCATGGTACCCATTCCTTTCTACGCCCTATCTTGGGTACCATTCTACCACACTTTTACCCCGTTGCAAATTGTCCACATAGAAGGGTCTCGGAAATTTTCATCATCTTTTTCTGTCCGTTATTAAGGGACGATGATGTCTGTTTCATTTTTCTATGTGTCCATTTTACGGGGTACAGTTTACACCTTCATTCTGCATTTTGCATTTTTCATTTTGCATTTTTATCGAGCCATCGGCTCGATAAATTGGAATTTTGTAGTATCTATAGGATACATGATGGGGGAAAAAAGGTCAAGAAAAAGCTGACCGCAGTGGGCAATGTCATTAAGTTAGGAAATTCTTGTCATTCCGAGGCTGCGTAGC
>JAZNZO010000076.1:0-4267 GCA_045594945.1 Faecousia sp. | reverse complement strand
ACCAGTTATTATCTTTTACGAAATAACGGAACATTGTCAGTTCTCCTTTCTTGTTTTATGCGATTATACATCTGCGTATATACGTTGTCAATATGTATTATTAATATTTTCTAAGGAATTATAATCGCCGAGGGGATCGTTTGCATTTTCTCCCAGATTGGGAGAAAATATCTGTGTGGCTCCGTCGAGCCGTCGCCAGCGGTGCTCATTCGCACCGCATTTATCATTCGATTCCCCTCGTCTGAATACCATACCAATACAAAAGACCACCCCATAGGGTGGCCTTTTCTTTTGGTGGAGCCGAGGGGAATCGAACCCCTGTCCGAAAGCAACTTGGAAGGAACTTCTCCGGGCGCAGTTTGTTATTTACATTCCCTCATCCCGGCGGGAACAAACACCCTACGGAAATCAGTAGCTTCATGATGCGTGGTATGGGCAAAGCTTACCATACGCACGGGCTCCACTCAGATCACACCCGAGCCCGGCTCGTGGACCTTCCGGGGCGGATGGGCGCCTAATTAGGCAGCCAGAGCAACAGTATTGTTGTCAGTTAAATTTAAAAAGTACCCATTTTATCGTGGTTAGGCGCCACGGCCCGCTATTCCAGCCTCACTACCCCCGTCGAAACCAGTACGGCCCCGTATAAGATAATGGGTTGGGGCAGCAGCAGGGGAGTCCTACTGCTGCCAATGGTTATTAGTATCTGCCGTAGGGGTCGGGGAGTTTATTGGGTTCCGGATAGTCTTCTCCCATAGTGTCTACAGTGATGGATGCGATCTTCTGCTCGGCAATGGGACGGTCGTTGGGGCCGGTCTTGGTAGAGGCAATGGCATCGACCACGTCCAGGCCGGAAGTGACCTTACCGAAAGCGGCGTACTGACCGTCCAGATGCTTGGCATCCTGATGCATAATGAAGAATTGGCTGCCTGCGGAGTTGGGGCTGGAGGAACGTGCCATAGAGAGAACACCTCTCTTGTGGCGCAGGTCGTTCTCAAAGCCATTAAAGAAGAACTCACCCTTGATACAGTAGCCGGGGCCACCCATGCCGGTGCCGTCAGGGCAACCGCCCTGGATCATAAAGCCGGGGATAACTCTGTGGAAGATCAGACCGTCATAGAAATTGTGGTTGGCCAGATCAATAAAATTGCGTACGCTCTGGGGTGCAATGTCGGGGTAGAGCTCGCCCTCAATAACGCCGCCGTTTTCCATTGTGATCTTAAACTTGGGATTCATATTAATATCTCTCCTTCATAGCGCGGTCGATCTGACGCTTTGCGTCCCGCTCGGCCGCAGATTGTCTTTTGTCATATAGCTTTTTGCCTTTGCACAGTCCTAATTTTACCTTTACAAGGCTGCCCTTGAAGTAAACAGCCAGAGGGATAAGAGAATAGCCATCTTGCTTGACCTTGCCAAGAAGCCGCATAATTTCCCGCTTGTGCATCAGGTGTCTTGGTAGCCGCTTGAAGTCGTGGTTAAAGCGGTTGCCGTGATCATAGGGGGAGATGTGCATCTGGTTCAGAAGCAACTGACCATCCTTGATGCCACACCAGGCATCCTTCAGGTTTAGTGTGCCTGCCCGGATGGATTTTACTTCCGTGCCGCATAGTTCAATACCGGCTTTAAATTCTTCTTCCACGAAGTATTCATGGTAAGCTTCCCGGTTCCGGGCCATCACTTTGATATTTTCCTTTTCCAGACAGATCACCTCCATACACTTTCGTTATTATAGCATGATTGTCAAGTTGTTAAAACAAGAATGCTGACAATTCCTGTGGGGTTTCAAATGTGTAATTGCAGAGAGCTTTCATTTGCGAATAGATTTGAGGATAGTCCTTCCGACCCCAGCCGGCAAAGGCAATTTCCACCCCGGCATCCTTTGCCATATCGTAGGCGGGCTTCATATCATCCACCACCAGTAAGTCCTTGGGAGAAAGAGCGTATTTTTTCATAATTTCCAGTAGGGGATAAGGATTGGGCTTTCTTTGATGTGCGGGATAATCCCAGCCGAAGATGCAGTCCGGCTGCACACCAAAATGAACTTCATAATCCCTGGTGATATTTCGACTGCTGGAGTGTGATACTACACAGACAAGCCCACCTAATTCCTTTTGTTTTAGAATGACTTCCTTGATGCCGGGGAAGGGGGCTGGTGTATGCTCCATGATGTATGCCTGCCAGCCCTTATATTCTTCTTTTAGTTCTTCATCAGAAAAAGAGTACCATTCTTTGCACATTTCTGCAAAGCCCAGATCGCTGCAGCCGGAAACATATTCGTCTAACGTGATCGTTTTTCCTGGGCGGAATTCATTTAAGATATAGCAAAAGAATGGATAGTTTATAGTGCTTTCACTTTGAACCACCGTATCATCGTGATCCAGCACAAGGCAAGGATACTTCACTATTTCCGCCTCCTTTTTCTTCTATTATACCAAAGGAAAGAGGGGAAGACAACCATCAAATTCCTCTTGCTTTATATAGAACATATGTGCTATAATAGAAATAGAATCCTTGACCTTGTGCTAAAAATATGTTATCAATGAAAGCAGGTGAACAGCAGTGCATCAGGAAATTTGCCCGGTGGATGTAATATCCCTTTGCAGCGCCAACGGAGAAATCCGCCCATTGCGGGTACGAATGGAGGATGATGACCACTGCTTGCTTCGCCTGGATATTGACGAAGTGGTCAGCAGTAAGAAAATTCAGTATGTGGGCATCGAGGCAACGGTCTTTTTGTGCCGTGCCACAGTGGAAGGTAAGCAGTGGCTTTTTGAGCTGAAGTATACATTGCGTTCTCACAGATGGTGCTTTTAAAGGAGAGTGTGCTAATGGATAGGCGTGTAATATTTCATGTAGATGCCAATAGTGCATTTTTATCTTGGACGGCAGTTTACCGCTTGAAAGTGTTGGGAGAAAGTTTAGATTTGCGTGAAGTTCCTTCTGTGATTGCGGGGGACAAAGAATCGCGCCACAGTATTATCTTAGCAAAAAGCGGCCCGGCAAAGAAATTCGGCATTCAAACAGGAGAACCGCTTTTTCAGGCTTTGGAAAAGTGTCCGGAATTGGTGGTCGCTCCGCCGGACTACGGGCTATATGTGGAGGCGTCCCGGCATTTTGTAGAAGTGATGCGCCAGTTTAGCCCGGATGTGGAGCAATATTCTATTGATGAAGCCTGGGTAGATATGACCGGAACACGTCGCCTGTACGGGGATCCCAGGGTAGCAGCGGAGAAAATGCGGGAACGAATTTATCAGGAGTTAGGTTTTACAGTGAATATCGGTATTTCTACCAATAAACTCCTTGCAAAAATTGCTGGGGACTTCGAAAAGCCAAACAAAGTACACACATTGTTCCCCGAAGAGATAGAAAGTAAACTTTGGCCCTTGCCGGTAAGGGACTTATTCTTAGTAGGCCCAGCCACAGAAAAGAAACTAAAATTATATGGCATCTACACTGTTGGACAGTTGGCAAAGACGGATTTGGGATTGTTGCGCAGGCGGCTTGGAAAACACGGAGAGACCATTTGGCATTTTGCAAACGGTCGGAATACGGATGCGGTGTCTCCTAAGCCGCAAGAAAACAAGGGGTACGGCAATTCTGTTACTACCGCACAGGACGTGGAAACCAAGGAATATGCGCATCAAGTGCTTCTGAGCCTATGTGAAACGGTGGCAGCAAGAATGCGCAAGGACAATAAATGTGGTGCTTGCGTCAGCGTGCACATTCGAACATTTGAATTTCAGCACGCATCCCATCAAAAAATGCTTCACGGCGCAACAAATATTACATCCCAAATATTCAAAGCCGCTTGCCAGGTGTTCGATGAACTTTGGGATGGGGTAACGCCTCTGCGGCAATTAGGTGTGCAAGTTACACGTCTGACAAACGAGCCTTATCAGCAGTATGATTTGTTTTCCGGCATATCTGCGGTGCAGTATGAGCGGAAACTGCGGTTAGACGAGACGGTGGACTCCTTACGGGATAAATTTGGGGAAGACATTATTCATAGAGCCAAGTTTACGAAAAACCCGGAAGAACATATGGCAGGAGGTCTTGACAAAGCAAGAAGGACAGGTGTAACAAAACCAATTCCATCAGAAATTGTAGAAATTGAATAAAAGAGGCTTGCCGGTTAGACTGCCCCTGTAAAAACAGACAATAGACAAAGAGCCCCCTGATGTAGGATAATAACTACATCAGGGGGTATTGTTATGAGCAAAAGGAAATGGACAAATATGCAGGAATTGTCACCACAGATTCTTGCAATGCG
>JAZNZO010000075.1:0-5140 GCA_045594945.1 Faecousia sp. | reverse complement strand
AAATTTCTTTCTGTCCGGGAGGATTAGCACTTGAAACTGGCGGCGAAGTTCACCGGCACTTTCAACTGCTAAACTGCTCCCGGTAATTCCTTTGTTTTTGGAAAAAGGGCGACTTGTCGTCGCCCTTTTGCTTGCTTACTTACGGATGCCCAGCTTGGCGATGATTGCACGGTAACGGTTGATGTCCTTACGAGCCAGGTAGTCCAGCAGGTTACGGCGCTTACCAACCATCATCAGCAGGCCACGACGGGAGTGGTTGTCGTGCTTGTGTACACGCAGGTGATCAGTCAGTTCGTTGATACGAGCGGTCAGGATAGCGATCTGAACTTCGGGAGAACCGGTGTCGCCTTCGTGGGTTGCATTTTCCAGGATTACCTGGGTCTTTTTCTCTTTGAGAATCATGGGTATTTCCACCTTTCAAAATATTTCCCCAAAAGCCAAGTAAGGGTTAGTGGAGTCCGTTTTTCGGCTTTTCCCGTTACTGAGCAGTGGGTGATTTGTTTACTGGCCATAGCCAGCCCGTTGAGTATAACACAAGTTTACCCAGTTGTAAAGAAAAATTTTCAACTTTTTCTCATTTTTTCTTCTGTATTTCCTGCCAGCCCCGGGTTTTTTCAAAGATTTCCCGGGCCACAACCGCATCGGCTTCAATTTGGGCTTTCAGCGCTGTCAGGTCTGCAAACTTTCTTTCCGGCCGCAGGAAGGAAAGCAGTTCCAACTGCAGTTTTTTCCCGTAAAGGTCTCCGTTGAAGTCCAAAATCCAGGGTTCTGCCGTCACATTCTCCCCTTCTACTGTAGGCCGGGTGCCGATATTGGTAACGGCGGCATAGGCTTTGCCTGCAATCTTTACCCGGCAGGCATACACTCCATAGGGTAAGGCTAAGCGTTCCCGGGCATAGGAAAGGTTGGCGGTAGGTACGCCGATGGTCCTGCCCAACTGCTTTCCCGGCAGCACACTGCCCATCAGCAAATGGGGGTGGCCTAAAAGGGCGTTGGCCTTTTCAATCCGGCCTTCTTCCAAAAGGCGGCGAATTTGCCGGGAAGAAACCACCTGACTATCCACCAGTACTTTCTCCACCACCCGGCAGGGAAGGCCCTCTTTTTGGCAAAGTTCCTGCAGGCAGGCCGCATTTCCCGCGCCCCCCGCGCCAAAGCGGAAATCCTCTCCGCAGACAAAGCCTGCAGCATGATAGGTATCCACCAGCAGGCGGAAAAAGGCCTGCCAGGGCATCTTTTTCAGTTTTTCATCAAAGGGCAAAATCAGGACCTTTTCCATTCCCATTTGGTAAAACAAGTGCTCCCGTTCTTCCAAAGTGGTAATAAGGCCCGGCCCTTCTTTCATCAAACTTTGGGGACTGCCCTCAAAGGTCAGCGCGCCGGCTTTTGCCTTTTCTTCCCGGGCAAGGTTGCGGCAAGCCTCCAAAAGCGCCTGGTGGCCCAAATGGACGCCGTCAAAAAAGCCCAGGGCATACACAATTTTCTCCATAGGCCGCCCTCACACCGAGAAGAAACTCTTAATGGTTGACATAACGCCGTCTTTCGCTTTTGCCAGCATCAAAAATTCCCCCTCCGGGCTGTAGGCTCTGTACGTGCCCGGTTCCATCCCAACAGAAAAAGCATTGCCGTTTTTGCACCGGAGTGTCTGCTTTTCCGTCAAGGTAACCCGGGGATACCCGGCAAAAAGGCTGTCGGTGGGCAGAAGGAAGGCTTCCGGCTGTTCTGCCCCTACAAGGGCTTCCATTGTAACCGCCTGGGCAAGGGTGTATTCCCCGGCAGTCACTCTGCGTAAGGACTCCATTGTGCCGCCGCATCCCAGCGCCTGCCCAATATCCTTGCAAAGGGTGCGGATATACGTGCCTTTGGAGCAGTGGATGCGGAGTTTTGCAGTATTGCCTTCAAAGGAAAGGCAATCCAACCCATAAATGGTCACAGGCCGGGGCTTGCGCTCCACTTCTTTTCCCCGCCTTGCCAAATCGCAAAGTTTTTGCCCATTTATTTTAATGGCAGAATACATAGGCGGAATTTGGAAAATCTCGCCCCGGAAACCATTTAAGGTTTGCAGGAATTGCTCCTGCGTTACATTGACAGGCTTTTCTTCCAAAACCGTTCCTGTAATATCTTCCGTATCGGTGGAAATTCCCAGTCGCAAGGTGGCCTCATAGGTCTTTTCTGCGTGTTCAAAAAATTCCACCGCCCGGGTGGCTCTGCCCACAAATACCGGCAGGACTCCCGTTGCCATAGGGTCAAGGGTACCGCCGTGACCGATGCGCCGGGTCTTAAAAACGCCCCGGAGTTTACTCACCACATCCTGGCTTGTCCAGCCGGCAGGCTTATCTACAATCACAATGCCGTCCACTTCGTACCCTCTCTTTCTTTTAGTATGTTTCTAAAATTGCCCGCGTTTGCTTCACAGCCTCTGTAAGGGTCAGGCTTGTGCTTGCGCCGGCTGCCCCCACATGGCCGCCTCCCCCAAACCGGGCGCACAGGGCCGCCGCATCGTACCCGGGCACTGCCCGGACAGAGAGCTTTGCCCCCTTCTCCTCTTCCCGGATGGTAACTGCCAGTTTGACACCGGCAATAGAGCGGGCAAACCCGGAAATATTATCCAAATCATCTTCCGTTGCCCCAAATTCTCTTTCCACTGCCTTGGGCAGGGCGCAAATGACAAAAGCGCCCTCTTTCAGGAAGATGGCATTTTGGAGCAGGTAACTTTGCACCTGCAACCGGGGAAGGGAATTGGTTTCAAACAGTTCCTGGTTTAGCATAAACACCGGAGCGCCTGCCTGCGCGCAAGCCGCCGCCACCGAAAAACTGTGGGCAGTGGTATTGGCGTAGCGGAAACACCCCGTGTCAGTAGAAACAGCTGTATACAGCGCCGTTGCCATCTGCACATCCAAAGGAATATCCAGTTCCCGGGACAGTTCATAGACAATTTCTGCGCAGGCCGCCGTATCCGGCTCCACCAGTTCCATAGGGGTAAAAGAGCCTCCCATTTCGTGGTGATCAATCCGCAAAACGATCTTTTCTGCCAGATGCCGATGGGCTTCCGGGAGCATCGACACTGCCCCCGCATCCACGCAGATAAGCATATCCCCTTCTTCCGGGGCGTTCTTGGTAAGTCCTGCGTGTAAAGGTGCATACCTGGGGGTCAGTTCCGGATTGGCAAGAATATGGGCGGTTTTTCCCAACGCGCGGAGCAGGCGGCAAAGGAAAGCACCTGTGCCGGTGGTATCCCCATCGGGCCGCCGGTGGGTCAGGATGAGAAACCGGTCATTTTCCCGAAGGAAAAGGGCCGTTTCCTTAACCGTCATCTTCTTCATCGGCTTTTATCTCCAAAGAATTGATGAGTTTCAGCATTTTTGCGCCGTAGGTGATGGAGTCATCCAGTGCCCACTGGATTTGGGGGGTGTGCCGCAAATTCAGGGCGCTGCCCAATTCCCGGCGCAGATAGCCGGAGGCAGACTGAAGCCCCTTCAGGGCATCGGCTGCCCGGTCTTCCTGCAAAAAGCTTGCATACACTTTGGCAAAGCGCAGATCCGGGGTGGTTTCCACCCGGGTGATGGAAATCATAGTATCCTGCACTCTGGGATCTTTCAAATTGCGAATTAAGGAAGAAAGTTCTTTCTGAATTTCCTCGTTAATTCTGCCAATGCGATTGGATGCCATAAGTTTCTTCCTTTCTTTGTGTTCTCGTCACAGAAGGTAAAAGCGCCGCACCGCTTAAGCGATGCGGCGTTCGCTTTACCGCTTAATTTCTTGCATCACGAAGCATTCGAAGATGTCGCCTTCTTTGATGTCGTTAAACTTGAGGATGCTCATACCGCACTCGTAACCGGCGGTAACTTCCTTGGCAGCATCCTTAAACCGCTGCAAAGAGCCCACTTCGCCCTGGTGGATTACAATGTTATCACGGAGCACCCGTACCTGGGCATCCCGGGAAACCTTGCCGTCCTTCACCATACAACCGGCAATCGTACCTACAGCAGAAACCTTATAGGTCATACGGACTTCTGCGTGGCCGATAATTGCCTCTTCAAACTTAGGCGCCAGCATACCCTTCATAGCAGCCTCGATTTCATCAATGGCATCATAGATAACCCGATAGAAACGCATATCCACCTTAGAACGCTGACCGCTGGCCTGGGCTGCTGCATCGGGGCGGACGTTGAAACCAACAATGATCGCACCGGCAGTGGAAGCCAGCAGAATATCGCTTTCGTTGATTGCTCCCACACCGGTATGGATAACCCGAACACGGACTTCCTCATTGGAAATCTTTTCCAGACTTGCCTTCACGGCTTCTGCAGAACCCTGCACGTCAGCCTTGACAATCAGGGGCAGTTCCTTCATCATGCCTTCCTGCATCTTGGCAAAGAGGTTATCCAAAGTAACTTTGGTCATAGCATTGGCAGCGGCATCCTTTTCGGCCTGGCGGCGCTGTTCCACCAGTTCTCTTGCCATACGCTCATCGGTAACCGCATTGAACTCATCACCGGGAGCAGGTACATCCGCAAGACCGGTAATTTCCACAGGGGTGCTGGGGCCGGCGCTCTTCACTGTACGGCCCTTATCGTTGGTCATTACACGAACACGGCCTACGGCAGTGCCGGCAATGATAATATCACCCTGATTCAGTGTGCCGTTTTGCACCAGCAAGGTGGCGATGGGGCCTCTGTTCTTGTCAAGACGGGCTTCAATAACCGTACCCTTTGCCCGGCGGTTGGGGTTAGCCTTCAGTTCTGCCACTTCTGCAGTCAAAAGGACCATTTCCAGCAGATTATCCAGACCCAGGCCGGTCTTGGCAGAGATGGGGCAGATAATGGTGTCGCCGCCCCACTCTTCGGGGATCAATTCATATTCTGTCAGTTGCTGCTTGATTTTATCCGGGTTTGCTTCCGGCTTATCCATCTTGTTGATGGCAACAATAATGGGAATGTTGGCAGCCTTGGCGTGGTTGATGGCTTCGATGGTCTGGGGCATGATGCCGTCATCGGCGGCCACCACCAGGATGGCAATATCGGTACACATGGCGCCGCGAGCACGCATGGAAGTAAAGGCAGCGTGGCCGGGGGTATCCAGGAATGTCAAAGACTGGCCGTTGATATCCACCGTATAGGCACCGATGTGCTGGGTAATACCG
>JAZNZO010000074.1:0-19870 GCA_045594945.1 Faecousia sp. | reverse complement strand
TGCTGGAAGCCGGGGAAGCTTTCGACGAAGTTCTGGCCATCGGCCCTGTGCCCATGATGAAGTTCGTTTGCAAGACCACTGAGCCCTTCGGCGTGCATACTTCCGTGTCTCTGAACCCCATTATGGTTGACGGCACCGGTATGTGCGGCGGCTGCCGTGTTACGGTGGGCGGCGAAACCAAGTTTGCCTGCGTGGACGGCCCTGAATTTGACGGCCATAAGGTAGACTTTGCCGAACTGATGAACCGCAACAGCGTTTATCGCGGCCGGGAAGCAGAAGTCAATGAAAAACACGCCTGCCGCATGGAAGCTATGGGCAAGGCGCTGATTAAGTAAGGAGGATACGGCTATGGCAAATATGAGTTTGGTAAAAACCCCTATGCCCGAGCAGGAAGCCGCTGTCCGTGCCCGGAACTTTAAGGAAGTAGCCCTGGGTTACACCCCCGAGATGGCTATGGAAGAAGCAAAAAGATGC
Source organism: Faecousia sp. (assembly GCA_045594945.1). GTDB lineage: Bacteria > Bacillota > Clostridia > Oscillospirales > Oscillospiraceae > Faecousia. Next base: position 19,396 of record JAZNZO010000074.1, on the reverse strand, counting down.
CTTGGCTGTAAGAAGCCCAAGTGCGTGGAGGGCTGCCCCGTCAACGTGCGCATCCCCGAATTTATCGGCCTGGTTGCCCAGGGTGATTTCAAGGCGGCTTACGAAGTGATTACTTCCACCAACGCCCTGCCTGCCCTGTCCGGCCGTGTTTGCCCCCAGGAAACCCAGTGCGAAGCACAGTGTGTCCGGGGTATTAAGGGCGAGCCCGTCGCCATCGGCAGACTGGAACGGTTTGTTGCCGACTGGTACCGGGAAAATATCAACGCTATGCCGGAAAAGGCAGAGCCTAACGGCAAGAAAGTGGCTGTGGTTGGCTCCGGCCCTGCAGGTATGACCTGCGCCAGCGACCTGGCAAAACTGGGCTACGCCGTTACTATGTTTGAAGCATTACATACCGCCGGCGGCGTGTTGGTTTACGGCATTCCCGAATTCCGTCTGCCCAAGGCCATCGTTGCCAACGAAGTGAAGAAACTGGAAGCCCAGGGCGTAGAAGTGATGACAAATATGGTTATCGGCCGGGTGCTGACCATCGACGAACTGTTTGAAATGGGCTACGAGGCTATTTTCGTAGGTTCCGGTGCCGGTCTGCCTATGTTTATGAACATTCCCGGCGAAAGCCTGAAGGGTGTTATGTCTGCCAACGAGTACCTGACCCGCACCAACCTGATGAAAGCCTACGACGAAGAATACGATACCCCCATTATTCACAGTAAGGCTGTTGCCGTTGTGGGCGGCGGTAACGTGGCAATGGACGGCGCCCGCTGCGCCATGCGTTTGGGTGCAGAGCATGTGTACATTGTTTACCGCCGGGGTGAAGCAGAAATGCCCGCCCGTAAGGAAGAACAGCATCACGCCAAGGAAGAGGGCATTGAATTCAAGACCTTGTGCAACCCCGTTGCCATTTTGGGTGACGAAAACGGCCGTGTTTGCGGTATGAAGTGTGTCCGTATGGAACTGGGTGAGCCGGATGCCTCCGGCCGCCGCCGTCCTGTGGAAATTCCCGACAGTGAATTTATCCTGGATGTGGACACCGTCATTATGGCCCTTGGCACCAGCCCCAACCCCCTGATCCGGTCCACCACCCCCGGCCTGGAAACCAACCGGAAGGGCTGTCTGATTGTCAATGAAGAAGAAATGACCACCCGTGAGGGCGTGTTTGCCGGCGGTGACGCGGTTACCGGCGCGGCAACGGTTATTTTGGCAATGGGCGCCGGCAAGAAAGGCGCTGCCTCCATCCATAAGTTCCTGAATAAGTAACAGTTTGAGGCACACTTCACAATGAAGTGTGCCTCAATGATATCCGTTCCATAAGGAACAGGTGATATCCCTTCGGTATGATATCGCACTATCGTGCGATGATATATGCCTTTGGCATATGGCAGAACGGATATTATATCATATTTGCGCTTTGTGCAAATATATCATGGGGTAACGCCCTATATCATATCTCGGTAGAGATATATCATTCTTTTCCCCAATAGATATGAGGACAGAGAGTCTTTCTCTGTCCTCATTTATTATAGGGTTTTTTCACAGAGGTTCGGCCTAAAAGGTAGTCCACACTGACACCGTAAAAATCTGCCAGTTTATCTGCATATTCCAGAGGAAACGGCCGTTCTTCTCTTTCATATTTGGAATAAAGAGATTGATCGCACAGCAAATGGTCTGCCACCTGCTTTTGGGTCAAATCTCTGTCTTCCCGCAGATCACGAATTCTTAGTTTCATTTACATCACCCTTGTTAGAATACTGCAGGACATATCGTCCTATTGACATTTTGGACAATATGTCCTAAAATCAACATATTCTTTCTATTTTGGAGTAATTGTATGCGTATTGATAAGGATGAGATTGTGTTTGAGGCGCTGAGGAAGGTATTGCATCATAAGGACTATGCCTACATCGGAGAAATATTTCAAATGTGCACCGATGATCTGCAGGAGATCTATCCTTCTCTTACAAAATTACAACAGGCTACCATTGAAGGTTACATTCACTGTCTTGCTGATGTATACACCGCAGCCTTGGCTATTTACGTGGAGGAGGCTTTCAAGAAGGAGTAATCTTCAAAAATCTGCAAACCGTAAAATTGTACAGACCTTAAAAAGCCTTTAAAAAAGCCATGTTTTGGGTTTTACAAACTTAACCCATCACTATACCTATTCTTATATCTATATTTTTATCTATTTCTTTGTCTATGTCTAATCCACGAACTGACCATTGCCTGCAGTCTGCACCATTTTTTCTGCCAATCTGGCTTGCAGTTTTGCTGAGCGCTTTGCCGCTGTGTCCAGCACCGGTCGGGCAAATTCAAAGGCGGTTGCAATATTTGCAGACACCTTCGTAAGATCCGGCTCCACGCCGTTTAATGCGTACTCGCAAAGAATATCGTAGGCATCGGCTTTGTCTTTTTTGGTGCGTAGTCTTTTGATTGCTTCGTGAAAAGACCGGTAAAAGGTAAATTGTTTACGTTCCATTTTTCATATCTCCTTTTTTGTGTACTTGTTTGTGTACTTCTGACGGTATCAGCATAGCACACTTTGCAAGAAAAATCTTCCCGTTTTTTTCCCACCTGATGAACGGGAAAAATGCGGGAAGACTTTTTGAGAATTATGTGGTATAATGGTAGCATCTGAAATAAGAAAAAGCCCGTCTTTTGACGGGCTTTCCTTATTTCAATCGTTTTTCCAGTGTGCGGGCGGAAAGGGAGGTCAGATAAATCCGTTCCAGGCCGTATTCCACCGTCACCACATAACTTTTCGGCAGGTCATCGCAGGGCACAACTCTGCCCTCTTTTTCTGCTTTTTCCAGGAAAAGCCGGGTGCGCTTGGATGTTGTGGTGTTGTCCAGGTCAAAAATCCCCACCACACTGCCGCTTCGCACCGACATATCATTACCTATGGATAAATACATACTGTCTCCCGTCTGCCTTTTGCATATCCACCCCTTTTCATACAAAAGAAGTGGTTATACACATTTATTAATTATTATTTATTCATTTTTCTTTATTCTTTCATTCTTCTGTTACGATACTGCAAGCCTAAAAGAATAAAGAATAGAGAATAGAGAACAGAGAATAAATATACCGTTTTCTTTAAGTGTCTGAGATTAATGCAGTTTGGAGGCTTCTACGGCCAACTGGTCACAGCGGTTGTTATAGGGGTTATCTGCGTGGCCTTTTACCCAATGGTAACTTAGTTCGTGCTTTTCCGTGAGGTTCAGGAGCCGTTCCCACAAATCCGGGTTCAGCGCAGGCTTTTTATCCGCCTTGCGCCAGCCGTTTTTCCGCCAGGATGCCGCCCAGCCCTTACTCAGGCCGTCGATCACATACTTGGAATCGGAGTACAGTTCCACCCGGCAGGACTCTTTTAGCGCCTCCAGGCCGGAAATCACTGCCAGCAGTTCCATCCGGTTATTGGTGGTACTCTGCTCGCCGCCGGAAAGTTCCTTTTCCACCCCGTTGTAACTGAGGATTGCCCCCCAGCCGCCGGGACCCGGGTTTCCGGAGCAAGCACCATCGGTATATAGGGTTACAGTTTTCACTCCGCCTGCTCCTCTGTTTTCTCGATGCGCTCCAGGGCTACCAACTGGTTACCCTCTTCCACACGCATCACGATAACGCCCTGCACATCCCGCTTATAAATGTTAATCTGTGCAGCAGGCACACGGATAATCACACCGCCGTTTTCAATAAGCATTACATCATCCTGCTCATCTACCACACGGCAGCCGGCAACCAGGCCGGTCTTAGGCGTAATATTATAGTTCTTCAGGCCCTTGCCGCCACGACCCTGGGCTACCTTTTCCCCGTTGGGGCCGGTACGCAGGTATTCGCTCAGTTCTGTCCGCTTGCCGTAGCCCTTTTGGGTAACGGTCAGCAAGGTCTTACCCTCTTCTGCCTTTTCTGCGCCGATTACATAGTCATCACTGCCCAGCAAGATACCCCGAACACCGGCAGCATCTCTGCCCATAGGACGCACATCCTTTTCATTAAAGCAGATTGCCATACCCTGGGCGGTGGCAAGGATAATATTATCATCGCCGTCTGTACGGATGACGTTGATCAGTTGGTCGCCCTCATCCAATGTAATGGCGCGGATGCCGGTCTTTCTCCGGGTAGCCAGGGCAATGAAGGGAATTCTCTTAACTGTACCCTTCCGGGTAATCATCATCAGATATTCATCCTCATGGAACTGTCTTGTTACCACCATTGCCGTAACGGTTTCGCCGGGCTCCAGGGGCAGAATATTCACCATTGCAGTACCCCGGGCGGTACGGCTGGCTTCGGGAATTTGGTAGCCCTTTCTGTGGTGGACTCTTCCCAAATCCGTAAAGAACAGCACATGATCGTGGGTGGAGGCTACCAGAAGGCTCTTTACATAGTCCTCTTCCTTCAGATTTTGGGCATTGACACCTCTGCCGCCACGACCCTGGGTCCTATAGGTATCTACAGGCATCCGCTTTACATAGCCGTGATTGGAGAAAGTGAAGCAGCAGTCTTCCTCTTCAATCAGATCTTCGATGTCAATTTCGTCTTCAATTTCCTGGATTTCCGTTTTCCGTTCGTCGCCAAACTTATCCCGGATTTCCACCAGTTCATCCCGCAGTACGCCGCGAAGTTTGCTTTCGTCAGCCAGCAATTCCATATAGTATGCAATTTTTTCCTGCAGTTCCTTGTATTCATCTTCCAGTTTTTCTCTGTCCAAACCCTGCAGTGCCTTCAGACGCATATCCAAAATAGCCTGGGCCTGGACATCGTCCAAACCGAACCGCTCGCACAGCCGCTGCTTGGCATCGTCATAGGAAGTGCGGATAATACGCACCACTTCGTCGATGTTATCCTGGGCAATCAGCAGACCTTTCAGCAGGTGGGCCCGTTCCTGGGCCTTTTTCAGGTCATACTGTGTCCGGCGAGTCAGCACTTCCATCTGGTGGGCCAGATATTCGTCAATAATCTGCCGCAAGGACAGAATGCGGGGCTGTTTCTGGTCATCCACCAATGCAAGCATAATAATGCCGAAACTGCTCTGCAAAGCCGTCTGCTTAAACAGATTATTCAGCACCACCTGGGGATTGGCATCCTTCTTCAGTTCAATAACCATCCGCATACCGTTGCGGTCGGTTTCGTCTCGAAGGTCAGAAATACCTTCCAGTTTTTTATCCTTTACCTGCTCGGCAATCCGCTTAATCAGTTCTCTTTTGTTGACCTGATAGGGCAGTTCCGTTACGATAATGCGTACTCTGTCCTTATTGAACTCTTCAAATTCCGTTCTTGCGCGGACCACCACTTTGCCGCGACCGGTGGCATAGGCGGCGCGGATGCCGCTGCGGCCCATAATAATACCGCCGGTGGGGAAATCCGGGCCGGAGATGTGTTCCATCAGGTCTGCCATAGACACTTCCGGATCATCAATGACACAAAGGCAGGCATTGATTACTTCCGTCAGATTGTGGGGTGGGATATTGGTTGCCATACCAACGGCAATACCCGTAGAGCCGTTGACCAAAAGGTTGGGGAAACGGCTGGGCAGTACCCGGGGCTCTTTCCGGGATTCGTCAAAGTTGGGATCCCAGTTGACGGTCTCCTTGTCAATATCCCGGAGCATTTGATTGCTGAGTTTGGAAAGTCTTGCTTCGGTGTAACGGTAAGCAGCCGCAGGGTCGCCGTCCACAGAACCGAAGTTGCCGTGTCCGTCCACCAGCATATAGCGCATAGAGAAGTCCTGGGCCAAACGGACCATTGCATCGTAAACGGATGCGTCACCGTGCGGGTGGTACTTACCAAGCACATCGCCGACACAGGTAGCGGACTTCTTGAAGGGCTTGTCAGAGGTCAGGCCGCTTTCATACATGGTATAAAGAATACGGCGGTGAACAGGCTTCAGGCCGTCCCGGACATCGGGAAGAGCCCGGCCAACGATGACGCTCATGCCATATTCAATATATGCCTGCTCCATTTCCTTCACCAGGTCAGACTGGGTAATGTGCTGTTCCGGGAAACGGATATCCTCCGGTGTATAAGTTCTATTGTGTTTTGCCATATTGCGTCACCTCCTTAAATGTCGATATTCACCGCATATTTGGCGTTTCTTTCAATCCATTCTTTTCTGGGTTCCACTTCTTCACCCATCAAAATGGTAAAGATTTCATCTGCCCGGCGGGCATCTTCCAGGGTAATTCTGCGAAGGGTACGGGTGGTGGGGTCCATTGTGGTTTCCCACAGTTCGTGGGGGTCCATTTCGCCCAAGCCCTTAAACCGGGAAATATCCACCTTTGCCCCGGTTTCTCCACGAAGCTCTGCAGAAACCAGGTCTCTTTCTTCATCGGAGTAGGCCACCCGCTCTGTCTTACCTCTTTTCAGTTTGTAAAGAGGCGGTACGGCAGAGTAAACAAAGCCGTTTTCAATCATGGGGCGCATATAACGGAAGAAGAAAGTGAGCAGCAAGGTGCGGATATGGGCGCCGTCCACGTCCGCATCGGACATAATAATCACTTTGTGATAGCGAAGTTTCTCAATATCAAAATCCTCGCCGATGCCGGCGCCCAGTGCCACAATCAGCGGATACAGTTTATCGTTTCCGTAAACCTTATCTGCCCTGGCCTTTTCCACGTTCAGCATCTTACCCCACATGGCCAAAATTGCCTGGAAACGGGAATCTCTGCCCTGGATGGCAGAGCCAGCCGCAGAGTCACCCTCCACGATGTAAATTTCGCACAAAGAGGGATCCCGTTCGTTGCAGTCCTGGAGTTTATCGGGCATTTGGCCGGATTCCAGGCCGGTTTTCCGGCGGATAGACTCTCTTGCTTTCCGGGCCGCTTCTCTTGCCCGGTTTGCCATCATGGCCTTTTCCAAAATTTGTTTGGCTGTACTGGGATTTTCTTCAAAGAAGGTGGCAAGCTGGTCATTTACAATGTTATCCACCAGGGTGCGGATATAGGCGTTGCCTAATTTGGCCTTGGTCTGGCCTTCAAACTGGGCATCGGTCAGTTTTACGGAAATAATGGCAGTAATGCCTTCCCGGCAGTCTTCACCGCTTACCTTGTCATCGACCTTAATAATGCCGTTTTTGATGCCGTAGTTATTGAGCACTCTTGTTAAGGCAGTCTTAAAGCCGGTTTCGTGCATACCGCCTTCCGGGGTGCGCACGTCGTTGGCAAAGGACTGCAGAGATTCATTAAAACCATCGTTATACTGGATAGCGATTTCTGCAGAGGCATCTCCCTTGCTGCCCTTAATATAAATGACATCCTTATGCAGAGGGGTCTTATGCCGGTTGGTCCAGGTAACAAATTCCCGGATACCGCCCTGGTAGCACATGGTTTCCGTAACAGGGGTTTCTTCCCGGTCATCGGTAATGGTGATGGAAAGGCCTGCATTCAGAAAAGCCTCTTCCCGCATACGCTCGTGGAGAACTTCATAAGAATAAACCACTTCATCGAACATTTCCGGGTCGGGCTGGAAGGTTACTTCTGTACCGGTTTTTTCCGTTTTGCCCACGATGGTCATTTCCTGGGTGATGTGGCCCCGGGCAAACTTCATTTCATAGATATTGCCCTCTTTATGGACCCGCACCCGAAGCCACTGGCTAAGAGCATTGACAACGGAGGCACCCACGCCGTGAAGACCGCCGGATACCTTATAGCCGCCACCGCCGAACTTGCCGCCGGCGTGGAGCACAGTAAATACAACTTCCAGAGCAGGGCGGCCGGTTTGGGCCTGCACATCCACAGGAATGCCCCGTCCGTCGTCGGTAACGGTGATGGAGTTACCGGGATTGATGGTGACGGTAATGTGCTTACAGTAGCCTGCCAATGCCTCGTCAATGGAATTATCCACAATTTCATATACCAGATGGTGAAGACCGGAAGAAGAGGTAGAGCCGATGTACATACCGGGCCGCTTCCGTACCGCTTCCAAGCCCTCCAGCACCTGTATTTGCTCGGCGCCGTATTCGTTGGTTACTTTCGTTTCTTCAGACATAAAGGCCTCCTAATTATGCTTTCAAAGCACCTTTTTCAATGGTGATGGTTTTTCCTAATTTTGTAAATTTCGACTGCTCACAGCAGGTGATGAATACCTGCCCGGAAGAAATTTGGTTCAGCACGAAGTCCTGCCGCTGGGCATCCAGTTCCGACAGCACATCGTCTAAAAGTAACAGTGGCATCTGCCCGGACTGATTTGCCATCAGTTCTCTTTGGGCAAGTTTCAAACTGATTGCCGCTGTCCGGGTTTGCCCCTGGGAGCCGTAGGCTTTCAGATCCATATCCGAAAGGCTCACAGAAAAGTCATCCTTATGGGGCCCGGTCAGGCATTGGCCGCTTTCCAGTTCCGCCCGGTAATGGCTTTCCAGGTGTTCCTGCAGAGCATCCGCCAGGGCAGGAATGGGAGCAAAGGGGTCTTTTACCGTAGACACCGTCTTATATTCCAGGGAAAATGCTTCTTTTCCCCCGGAGAAACATTCGTGAAACTGCTTGGCAGACTTTCCAAGACCCTCATAAAACCTTGCCCGGTAGGAAATCAAAATAGCGCCCACCTGGCAAAGCCGGGTATTATACTCCGGTAAAATCTCCAAAAGGGCAGGATTTTCATATCTGTCCTTCAGAATTTTGCTTTTCTGTTCCAAAATCCGTCCGTATTCCGTAAGGGCCGCCTCGTAATTGGGCCGCAGTTGGGAAAGGGCATTGTCTCCCAGGCGGCGGCGGGCAGAAGCGCCGGCTTTCAGCACCATCAAATCTTCCGGACAGAAAAGAACGGTGTGCAGTACCCCGGAAAGGTCGCTGGCAGATTTCTTTTTGATGCCGTTTAAGAAGATTTGCCGGGGTCTTCCTGTAGAGAAAAGATGCCACTTTACAGACTGATTTCGGCTTTGGGAGAACAAATCTCCCTCTAAAATGCCGACTTTTTCCCCCATTTTCACCAATTCGCTGTTTTTTTGGGTGCGGAAACTTTTTCCGCTTCCCAAAAAGGCGATGGCTTCCAAAAGGTTGGTTTTTCCCTGGGCGTTATCTCCCACAATCAGATTTACGCCCGGCTCAAACTGCCCTTCAAAGGAAGAATAGTTCCGGAAATTTTCTAAGCAAATACGATTAAGATTCATATTTAGAAATGGTGTAGGTTTTTCCGTTAAATTGGAAGGTATCCCCGTCGTAGAGTTTTTTGCCCCGCATCAGGCATACTTCCCCATTAACAAGAACTTGTCCGTCCTGGATGAGGGCTTTGCCTTCTCCGCCGGTACTAACACAGTTGGCAAGTTTCAGCGCCGCTTCCAATTTGATGAAATCCGTATAAATTAAAACAATTTCTTTTTTCATATCAGTTATTAATACGCACAGGCAGAACCATATAGGAATAATCGTACTTTTCATCGGGGCTGGTAAAGACGATGGGACTTAACGCATTGGTCAGTTCCATAACCACTTCTTCCGTCTCAATTACCCGCAGGGCATCGGCAAGATAGCGCACGTCAAAGCCAATCTTCAAATCCTTGCCGTCACCGGCGAAGATGCACTGATCTTCTGCAGAGCCGATGGTGGTGTTGGTTTTCAGTTGCAGTTCCTGGTTGCTAAACAGGCAGCGCACAGGGCTTCTGTACTTTTCAGAAACCATCAGACCCACACGCTCAATGGCAGAGGCCAACTCGGAAACATTAGCCACCAGTTTAATGGGGCAATCTGTGGGAACAACCTTCCGCCAGTCAAGGAAACTGCCCTCCAGCAGGCGGCAAACCACTGTTGCATTGCCGATCTGGAACAGAATGTGCTTGCTTCCCAAGGTGAAAGCCGCCTCTTCCTCGTCACTGAGGATTTTTTCCACTTCCTTCAGGCCCTGGGCAGGCACTACAAAGGAGAGATTTCTGCCGGTGGGTTCGGGAGTATGGTAGGTCTTTCTTGCCAGCCGGTAGCCGTCCACAGCGATGGCGCAGATGGTGCTGTCTTCCACTTCAAACTTCACGCCGGTGTGAATGGGGCGGCCCTTATTTTCTGCGGTGGCAAAAATCGTAGAACCAATCAGATCCTTCAGTGCTTTCTGGGGGATGAGGATTTTTCTGCCCTCGCCCACATCGGGAAGTTCGGGATAGTCTTCGGAATTTTCCGCAGAAATGGTGAAAGATGCCCGGCCTGCCCGCACAGAAACTTTATAATTATCGTCTACCACTACCGTAACAGGGCCTTCCGGTACACGGCGGATAATGTCGCCGAACAGTCTTGCAGGCAGAATGCAACTGCCGGCTTCTGTTACTTCTGCTTCAATTTCATAGGTAATGGCTGTTTCCATATTGTAGCCGGTAAGACGAAGGCCGTAGCCGGCATAGCAGAAGATGCCCTCCAAAGAAGAAAGGGCGCTCTTTTGGGCAACGGTCCGGGAAGTGATGTTCAGACCTGCCATCAGCATACTTTTTTCACAAGTAAAACGGATCATATGAAAGCCTCTTTTCTGAAAATAATATAATAAATATATAAATAGATATTTTTAGGTAGTAATAGTAGTAGGGAAACGGAAATTGTGGAAAAAGGGAGAAAAGGGTTGGGGCTCTAAGAAAAACAATTCACAGGTCTTTGTGGAAAACGATGGACTATTTCACAAGCAGTGCTAAGGTGTGCTTTTTCCTCTGTTTTCCCCAGAAAAAGTTATCCACAATTAAAATTCCTGTGGAAAACCTTTAGGCTGAGCAAATTCGAACCGCAGTAGTCCCTCAGTACTCCTTTTTGTTTCTTTTTGCCTTATCTTCCTTGCCTTGCGTTAGCAAGGCGGCGTCATCTGCGCCAAAAATCAATCGAAAATTAGTTACTGAGGGATGCTTCGCAGTTTTCAGCAGGTTGCGTTTTTCAAGACGAAGAAAATCACACAGACAATACTTTTTCTATTATCAAGGGATTTTCTGATGTATTGAGAAATGCAGACCGCTGAAAACCTGCTGTGATTCGAATCCGCTCAGCCTACAGACAGGAATTGATATTTGCGGTGATATCCCGCACATGGTTTTGCAGGGTAACATCCCCGGATTTTAGGGTGTCTTTGATTTTATTGTAGGAATAAAGGACCGTTGTGTGGTCTTTGCCCAATTCTTCACCGATGGTGGTGGTAGAAAGGTTTGTAAGTTCCCGAATCAGGTAAACCGCCATATGCCGGGCTTCCACAGCAGCCTTGTTCTTTTGGCTGCCCCGGATGACAGAATCATCCACACTGTAGAACTTGCAAACCTGGCTGATAATCAGGCTGGGTGTGGGAAGGGCGTTGCCTTCTGCCTTAAACATATCCTCAATGGCCCGGGAAACATTGGGTAGATCCAAAGGCATCTTATTGATATCCCGGTAGGCCATAATCTTTTTCACCGTGCCTTCAATCTGCCGGACATTGTTGGTGACATTGATGGCAATGTAATTACAGACATCGTCATCCAAATCCAGGCCAAGGGAGTTGGCTTTGGTTTTGATAATGGCCATTCTGGTTTCATAATCCGGGGCGGAAATGGAACTGAGCAGGCCGCTTTCAAACCGGGAACGAAGTCTTGCTTCCAAAGTGAGCATATCGCTGGGTTTCCGGTCGGAAGTCATTACAATTTGCTTATTGCGTTCATGCAAAGCATTAAAGGTATGGAAAAATTCGTCCTGGGTGGAGTCCTTACCGGCAATAAACTGAATATCGTCCACCAGGAAAAGGTCTGCTTCCCGGTATTTGGTGCGGAAGGCTAAGTTATTGCCGCTTTTAATGGCGGAAATCAATTCGTTAATAAACTGATCGCCCTTGATATACACAATTTTTGCAGCGGGATTGTTTTTACGCACCTTGTTGGCTATGGCGTACAGCAGGTGGGTTTTACCCACACCGGGAGGGCCATAGAGAAACAGAGGGTTGTAGGTCATGCCCGGATGCTCCGCAACGGCCAAAGAAGCGTTGTAAGAGAAACTGTTGGTAGGGCCAACCACAAAGTTATCAAAGGTAAATTGGGGATTAAACTCCAATACCCCGCCTTCTTCTTTCTTTGCCTTCCGCTCTTGCAGTTCCTTTTCATCCAGCACCACCAATTTGGCATCGGAATTGAAAATTTCCTTCAGGCCGTCCTGAATGTAATCCGCGCAGCGGCGGCGAATAAAATCCCGGCGGAAATCCGAGGGAGAGTAAATAATCAGTTGTTCTTCGTTCAGTTCCACCACTTCCGCATCATCAAACCAGCCGGAAACGGTGACGGAAGAAAGACGCTCTTCCAAAAAGCCCAAAATTTTGGCCCAAACATAAGCAGACGAGTACATGAATGGTATCTCCTTTCTTAAAAATTGCCTTCTTTTTCCCCTGTGGAAAACTCAAAAAAGGCAATGTTTTCTCAACCTAAATTCTACCATAATTATCCCCAAAAAACAAGGTTTTTTTGCGTATATACAATATAATAATAAAATGCATAAAAAAAGAGATTGTTTTTTCCCTGTGGAAAACCGACACAGACGATTTTTTGTAAAATATTGCGACTTGACGGAAAGAAAAAAGAAAAATAGAATAGAGGTAGACTATAAGAAAGGCGGTTATTGGCAGTGAAACATAAAATTGTATCCTTAGATCCCATTTTGGGTCACTTTGAAAAAGACCTGGATCTTCGCATGAAAAATTACAGGGCCGCAAAAAAAAGACTTCTTGCCCCCGGGCAAAAATTAAAGGATTTTGCCAACGGCCACCTGTTTTTTGGTTTCCACCCCCAAAAAGACGGCTGGATTTACAGGGAGTGGGCTCCCGGAGCAGAGCGGCTGTTTGTTACCGGTGATTTTTGTAACTGGGAGCGCTATGCCTACCCTATGACACGGGAAGAAAACGGCGTATTTTCCTGCTTTATTCCCGGCAGGGAAACGCTCAAAGACGGCACCCGGGTGATGACCGTTGTGCAGCGCCAGGGGGCAGAACTGGAGCGCATTCCTTTGTATATCAACCGGGTAATCCAGGAGCCGGACGGCAGTTGGAACGGCGTGATTTATATCCCGGAAGAAGAATTTGCCTGGGAAGATGGAGGCTTTAAGCCCCAAAAGGATCTTTTTATTTACGAATGCCATATCGGTATGGCCCAGGAAGAGGGAAAAGTGGGCTCTTACCGGGAATTTACGGAAAATGTCCTGCCCCGGGTGAAGGAATTGGGCTATAACACATTGCAGATTATGGCCATTATGGAGCACCCCTACTATGCCAGTTTCGGCTACCAGGTCACAAATTTCTTTGCTGCTTCTTCCAAGTTCGGCCGGCCGGAAGAACTGAAAGAACTCATCAATACTGCCCACAAAATGGGCATTGCGGTACTGTTGGATGTGGTACACTCCCACGCCTGTCTGAATACCCGGGAAGGCATCAATGAATTTGACGGCACTTCCTATCAGTTCTTCCACGAAGGGCCCCGGGGTGACCATCCTGCCTGGAATACCAAGTGTTTTGATTACGGCAAGACGGAAGTTCTCCATTTTCTGCTTTCCAACCTGAAATATTGGCAGGAGGAGTACCATTTTGACGGGTTCCGCTTTGACGGCGTTACCTCTATGCTCTACCGGGATCACGGCCTGGGTACGGCCTTCACCGGTTACGACCAGTATTTCTCCATGAATACGCACACAGAGGCGGTTACTTATTTGCAACTGGCCAATGAAATGGTCCGCCAGGTAAATAAAAACGCCATTACCATTGCCGAGGATACCTCTGCCCTGCCGGGCCTGGCCCTTCCCATCTCCTATGGCGGCATTGGTTTTGACTACCGGCTGGCAATGGGTGAGCCGGATATGTGGATCAGACTGTTGAAAGAAACCCCGGATGAATACTGGGATTTGAATAATATCTATTATGAACTGGCAGTGCGCCGGCCGGGAGAACCGGTCATCGGTTACTGTGAGTCCCACGACCAGGCTCTTGTGGGCGATAAAACCATTATGTTCCGCCTTTGCGACCAGGAAATGTACTGGGGTATGGGCGAAAATTCGGACAATATGGTGATTGACCGGGGTATGGCCCTGCATAAGATGCTCCGTCTGATTACCATGAGTTTGGGCGGCGAGGGCTACCTGACCTTTATGGGCAACGAATTCGGCCATCCGGAGTGGATCGACTTCCCCCGGGAAGGCAACGGCTGGAGTTATCACTACTGCCGTCGGCAGTGGAGTCTGGCAGACCGGGCAGATTTGAAATATAAGTATCTGCTGGCCTTTGATAAAGCCGCCGTATCTGCCTGCAAAAAGGGAAAAGTCTTCAAAAATATGGATAAGCAACTGTATCTGCATAATGATGACAAGGTCCTTTGCTACCGGAAGGGTAAAAAACTGTTTATCTTTAACTTCCATCACAGTAATTCTTATCCCGGCTACCGTATTTGCGTGGATAAGGAAGGGGCCTACCAGGTGAGCCTTTCTACAGATGATTATTGCTTCGGCGGCCAGGGTAGAATTCATCACAACTGCTACGAAACCAAGGTCGATGCCAATGGAAATCCCTATCTGGAACTTTATCTTCCTGCAAGAACGGCCCTTATTTTGGACGAAAAATAAGATTTACGGCACCCAAAAATGGGTGCCATAAATCTTCTCTTGTACTTTCTCCTAAAATGCGATAGAATAGAGAAAATACTCTCATTGAGGCAATTATGGAATATTTAGAACTGACAATTCAAACATCTGCTGACGGCATCGAGCCTATGGCCGCCATTCTTTCCGCCGCCGGTTTTGACGACCTGGTACTGGAAGACCAGCAGGAATTAGAGAGTTTCTTGGACAGCAACCGGGCTTATTGGGATTATATTGACGAAAAATTGGCCACCCATTTGCAGGGCCTTTCCCAAATTAAACTCTATTTGGAAAAGGAAGACGGGGCTTCTCTTTCCCGCCTGCAAGCCTTACTGGAAAGCCAAAAGGACAAGGGGTATGGTACATTAGACCTGAAAATTACCCCCTTAGCCCCGGTAGATTACGAAGAAAGCTGGAAAGAAAACTATCCACCCCAGGAAGTGGGGCAGTCTTTGGTGGTTCTTCCCTACTGGCTGGCAGATACTTACGATAAAAACCGGCTGCCGGTGATTTTAGACCCGGGCCTGACCTTTGGCACCGGCGCCCATCCTTCCACCCAGATGGTGATGGGGGCGATGGAAAACCTTTCTTTGAAAGGCAAAACCTGCCTGGATTTGGGCAGTGGCAGCGGCATTTTGTCGCTGACTGCCCTCCGTTTGGGGGCAAAAGAGGCGGTGGGCGTGGATATTGACCCCAAAGCCGAGGATATCGCCCGGGAAAATGCCGCCTATAACGGCTTTGGCGCCGATGTTTTTACTGCGCTGACAGGCAATGTGAATACAGATAAAAAACTGATGGACACCCTGCGGGAAAAAACCTATGATTTGGTGTGCGTGAATATTGTTGCCGATGTGATTATTGCCCTGGCGCCTACTCTGCCCCGTTTTTTGGAAGAAAACAGCACCCTGTTGCTATCCGGCATCCTGGACACCCGCCTTCCTGACGTGCTGGCGGCTCTAAATCAGGCGAATTTGGAAGTAACAGCCACACACGCATCGGAATGCTGGCGCTGCCTGCAGGCGAAAAGGAGGCCCTTATGAAACTTTCTTACAGGACCCGCAGCGCTCTGAAAAGAGCGGGAAAAATCGCTCTGGTCCTTTTGGTTGTGGGCGTGTTGGCCTACGGCCTGTGGTTTTCCTGGCTGGACCGGTTTGTGGTCTACTCCCGGGAAGAGGGGGCCCAACTGGATTTTTCTTCCAGCATCACAGATAAATCCGGCATTGTGGCAGAAAAACCGGAAGCAAAGCCCCCGGTTTCTGTTTTCTATAATGACGGACAACTGGAAGTGGAAAGTGAAGAACTTACCAAACTGAAGGGTTATTATGTCACCGCTTCCCAACTGGAAAAAGACCTGGAGGGCATCCTTGCAAAACTTCAGGAACTGCCCAAAGGCACTGCCGTTATGATTGATGTAAAGAGTATGTACGGCAACTTCTTCTATTCTTCTGCTGTCCGGGACCACCGGGCGTCCACCATCGACCCGGAAGCAATGGACAGGCTGATTGAAACCATCAACGAGGGAAACCTTTATACCATTGCCCACTTGCCTGCCTTCCGGGATATGAAGTACGGCATGGAAAATATTATGCAGACCCTGCAGGACAGCAGAGGCTACGGCTGGTATGACTATTACGGCTGCTACTGGCTGGTTCCCACCAAAACGGCAGTTCAGGAATATGTAACCCAAATTGCCCTGGAACTGCGAAGCCTGGGCTTCCGGGAAGTGGTGTTCTATGATTTTTGTTTCCCGGATACAGATAAGGTGGTTTTCAATGGGGATAGAAAAAAGGCCCTTTACGATGCGGCCCAAACCATTGTAAAAACCTGCGCCACCGACCGGTTTACCGTCTCTTTTGAAGATGGTGGGTTTGGCATTCCGGAAGGTCGCTGCCGGATTTACGGCCTGGATGTGGCGGCAGCAGATGTGGAAAGTTTTGTAGAAAAGTTTGAACGGGAAAACGCAGAAGTTTCCTTTGTGTTTATGACAGAATTGCACGATACCCGCTACGAGCAATACGGCGTACTACGCCCGCTGAAATAAGAAAAAGCCGCCAGAGAGCGGCTTTTCTTATTTCATGGACACCGCAAGGTGAAGTTAAGGTTACCCACTTCGCCGCAGGCGAAAATTCACTATCCGCAGGATAACTTCACTTCCGGAGGAAACTTCACTTGCCCGCAGGGGCAAAATTAGTTAAGGCGCACTCCACAAGGGAGCGCGCCTTAAATTAACCAAATACGCTCAGCAGGAAGCCTGCGGCGATGGCGGAGCCGATCACACCGGCCACATTGGGGCCCATAGCGTGCATCAGCAGGAAGTTGGAGGGATTTGCTTTCTGACCCTCGGTGTTAGCAACACGGGCGGCCATAGGCACAGCGGAAACACCGGCAGAACCAATCAGAGGATTGACCTTGCCGCCGGTCAGTTTGTGCATGATCTGACCGCCCAGCATACCGCCGGCAGTGGACAGGCCGAAGGCGATAACACCCAGGGCAACGATTTTCAGGGTTTCGCCGGTGAGGAAGTTGGCACCAACCATCGTTGCGCCAACGGCGGTAGACAGCAGAATGGTAACAATGTTCATCAGGGCATTCTGCACTGTGTCGGAAAGGCGGTCAGTAACGCCGGTTTCCTTAAACAGGTTGCCCAGCATCAAACAGCCGATCAGTGCGGCGGTGTCAGGCAGCAGCAGAGCAATAAAAATGGTGACCACAATGGGGAAAATAATCTTTTCTGTCTTGGAAACAGTACGGGTCTGTACCATCTTGATGGCTCTTTGCTTGGGGGTGGACAGCAAATTCATAATGGGGGGCTGAATAAGCGGCATCAGCGCCATGTAGGAATAGGCAGCCACTGCAATCGCACCCAGCAGATGGGGAGCCAGTTTGGTGGTCAGGAAGATGGCGGTAGGGCCGTCAGCGCCGCCGATAATGCCGATGGAGGCGGCTTCCGGGCCGGTAAAGCCCAGGCAGACAGCGCCAAAGAAAGCGGCAAATACGCCCAACTGGGCGGCTGCGCCCAGCAGCAGGCTCTTGGGATTGGCAAGCAGAGGGCCAAAGTCGGTCATCGCGCCCACGCCCATGAAAATCAGGCAGGGGTAAAGACCGGTTTTTACACCGATGTAGAAAATGTCCAGCAAGCCGCCGTTACGCATAATTTCACCGTAACTGTGGTAAACCGGGCTGGCAGGATCCATAAACCGATCCCACAGACCCTGGTTGTAAAGGCCGGCACCGGGCAGGTTGGTAAGTA
This sequence comes from Faecousia sp., assembly GCA_045594945.1. Classification (GTDB taxonomy): domain Bacteria; phylum Bacillota; class Clostridia; order Oscillospirales; family Oscillospiraceae; genus Faecousia. Next base: position 1,624 of record JAZNZO010000074.1, on the reverse strand, counting down.
AGCAGCCAAAGGCAATGCCGCAAAGCAGCAGAGGTTCAAACTTCTTCACAATGGCGAGGTACAGAAGCACACAGGCGATGATGATCATCACCAGGTTCTGCCAGCCGCCGCTTGCAAAGCCTGCGGAAAGTTTGGCAAAACCGGAACTTTCCCACAGTTTCAGAAGAACCTCGAGAATATCAAAGTTCATAGTCTGCCTCCTTAGTTCAGGTAGACCAGTGCATCACCGGTGTTGACGGAAGCACCCTTCTGCACAGCAACGGTGGAAACAGTGCCGTCTTTGGGGGCTTTGATTTCGTTTTCCATCTTCATGGCTTCCAGCACGCACAGAGTATCGCCGGCTTTTACAGCCTGACCGGAAGTTACATTCACTTTCAGAATGGTGCCGGGCATGGGAGCGGCAACGGCTTCACCGGAACCGGCAGGAGCGGCTGCAGGAGCAGGTGCGGCAGCAGGAGCAGCCACAGGAGCGGCAGCAGGAGCCGCTACGGGAGCAGGGGCGGGAGCCACTGCATCGTATTCTTCTAAAAGCATAGCCTTGCCGGCTTCTACTTCTACTTCATAAACCCGGTTATTCAGGGTAATTTTGTATTTCATTATTCCTTAACCTCCTTGATAGAGAGAAAACGCAATTCGTTCAGGGGTTTGCCGGTCTTGTCGGCAACAATGGCCATCAGCATGGCGGCAGTCTTGTCGGGCACGTCAAAGGTCATCACCTTGCCCGCAGAGCCGGGGGCATAGGCAACAGGCACTTCCTGAGGTGCAGGAGCGGCCACAGGGGTTTCCTTTCGCTTTTCAGAAGCGGTGAAGACCTTGCCAATTACCATAACGACCAGCATCAGCAAAATAAGGCCAAAGAAGACCATAGCATACCCCATCAGGGCGGCCAGGCCTGCATCACCGATACCGATCTCAGTCAGTTTTTGCCCATCGCCCAAATTTGCAGGATTAAACAACATGGGAAAACCTCCTTATGCTTCCACGATGGAGTAGGAAACCAGGTTCTCTTCTTTTTCCTTCCGGCCGGTCAGATACTTTTCAGCCAGGTTGGGGAATGCAATGTAGCTAAGCACATCCTCGTCGGACTTAGCCAGGTCGCCCAGTTCTGCACGGGCAGTTTCCACAACGGGCGCCAGGGTGTCTGCATAGCGGCCTTCCAGGGGCTTTTCGTCGCCCAGGATCTGGCTGCGGATGGTTTCATCAATGGGAGCGGGGGTAGTGCCGTATTCGCCGCGGCAGTAAGCCTTGATCTCCTTGGAAACGGTCTTGTAGCGCTCGCCGTCCAGCACGTTACGGACAGCCTGTACGCCGACCATCTGAGAGGTGGGGGTAACCAGAGGAGGATAACCCATATCCTTACGGACTCTGGGGGTCTCCAGCAGAGCCTCATCCAGACGGTCCAGAGCGTTCATCTGCTTCAGCTGGCTCAGAAGGTTAGAAAGCATACCGCCGGGAACCTGATAAGTCAGGCACTGGGTGTCGGTTGCCATGGACTTGGGCATCAGCGTACCGTCAGCCAGGAACTCGTCACGAACGGTCTTGAAGTAGTCGGCCATAGCCTTGGTAGCGGCATCGTCCAGGTCCACTTCGTAGCCCAGCTGAAAGTCGGAGGCCAAGCGGTCTT
>JAZNZO010000073.1:0-42748 GCA_045594945.1 Faecousia sp. | reverse complement strand
ATATATTTACTTCTACAATAATGAGCGCATACAGATAAAAACTGGAGTGGCGCCGCTGACGCTGCGCCACTCCGCATAAAACTAAATATTCCTACATAGGGACTCTTTTTTGTGCTGTCCGCACAAACTGGAGCAGTTCAGGTGGCAAGCCTCTTTTATAATTTAGGCGACAGGATTGTAATTTACAGTGATACTTAGATCTGTTAATGCGGAAACATCTTTTACTTTGGTGCCGAAAACGTCAACACGGAAAAGAACTTGGCAACCTGATAGAACGCTTACATCTGAAAGATTTGGATTGTAATCCATATAGACGCAGTTGAGCATCATCAAACCGGCAAGGGGGGAAAGAGAACGAATGTCGTTATGGTCTCCGGTAATGTTCTGCAACTTGCAAGAGCGCTTCCATGCAGGAAGTTTGGTGACCTTATTGTGCGAGAATACGAAGTCTGTCATATTCGAAAGGGTAGAAAGACATTGAATATCAGAAACATTGTTGCTTGCAATATTCAGACTTTCCAATTGAACACAGTCAGCTAAAGGGGTAATGTCTGCAAGAGCGTTGTTGCTTACATCCAAATAGGAAAGATTTTTCAATTTAGAAATGCCGGACAGGCCGGAAATGGAATTGTACTTAGCATCCAGGTGCTGTAACTTCGGCAGATCAAATACAGAAGATAGGGTAGACAAGGAGTTGTAGGAGACATCCAAAATTAATAGGTTTTTGTTGCCGGAAATTGCAGACAGGTCGTTGACAGCATTTCGCTGTACATTTAGCGCCTCTAACATTTCCATGGAGGCTATGGGGTCCAGATTGCGGATGGTGTTACTGCCAATATCCAAATGAAGTAGATTTGTCAGAGAGGTTAAAGGAGAAAGGGTAGAAAGGGAGCAACCGTTCAGCGTTAAACGTTCTAATTTTTTGAGTCCGGCGATAAAAGAAAGCTCCTCAGGAGAAACAGCGGTATCTTTCACAGTGAGAACCTTCAGATCCGGCATATCCGTTACATACTTTAACTGACCGGGAATACCACTATCAATGGTTAGTTCTTCCAGATAGGGCATATATTTAAGCTCAGTATAGTTCTTAGCATCCTTAGGTACGGTGAAAGAACGAATTGTCCAAATATCATCACTGAAAACCGTTGTACCGGCTGGCAGATTTAACAGCTTTCGAATTTCGGTTTCCATAGCCGCATCAGAAAAAATGACTTCTTCAATTACGCCGCCTACGATATAACTATAGTTTTTCAGGGGGCTAACTAAGCCGTTATCGGCAACAGTAATGCATGCAAACCGGTTTTCGCCACCGTGAAGTGTGATCTTACCAATATGCAGATCCGCAGAGGTGGAGGGATACTCGCTGCCTTCCCGGATGTAGACGGGGCCATCTTGGCTGAAAAAGGAAATTTCGGCGTATTCGTGATACTCTCCGGCAGGAAGCGAGGGGGTAGGGATTGCCGGCCGCATAGCGTCAAGTTCATTCTTGATAGCGGTGTTTGGAACGTTGTCCAATAACTCGGCCGCATCCAGCAATTTATCCTGCTCTACATAGATTTTAGAAAGCATCACATATAGTTCTGAACCACCGCCGTTTTCAATACCACGATGCAAAACACGCTCGGCTTGGGTATAGTTGCCTCGAGACAGATAAAATTCTGCCTGCTCCAATGGAACGGCATCGTCATTGCCAAAGTGGTTAAAAGCCAAATCGTTTAGCCAGGCGGCGGTATTATAATCGCCCTTGTTGCTGAAGTGATGGGATAAATCCATCAGGATGGTTTGGGTGAGTGTCTTGTCATATTCTAAAAAATACCAAGCTACTCCAAGCAAAATTACTAAGGAGAGAAGAATTGGCAGAAATATTTTAAGAAATCGTTTCATTATGTTCTCCGTTTCAATAATATAAGCACAATAATTATACCTTTACCCAACAACTGTGTCAAGACTCCAATGGGAATTGGAATTTTTCCCCATAAATCTACGACCTTTTTCCGCTGCGTATGTTACCTTAATCTAAAACGGAGGTGGCTTATGAAAAATAAAATGGTGATATGGGCGGCACTCCTGCTGGGGGCTGTCCTTCCTATGGTTCTTATGAACACATTTGAGACAAAAACCAAGGAAAAAGAGTATAGTATTGAAATCGCTGTATTGATGGATGAAACAGTTGTTCAAATGGATATTGAGGAGTATCTGCTGGGCGTCCTTTTGGCTGAGATGCCCGCAGATTTCGAGGTGGAGGCTTTGAAGGCACAGGCCGTTGCCGCAAGAACATTTACGCTTTACAAAATAGAGAATGGGTCTAAACATCTAAATGCCGATGTCTGCGATTTATCTGCATGCTGTCAAGGCTATATCAGTCCGACAAATTATATTTCTCAAGGTGGAGCCCCAATGACTGTGTATAAAATGTATGGGGCGGTTAGCAAGACAGAGGGACAGGCTTTGTTTTATGACAACGCTTTGATTGAAGCAACATACTTTTCTTCCTCGGGAGGAAGAACGGAGGATGCACAGGCGGTCTGGGGTGCTGCAGTGCCTTACCTGCAATCAGTAGAGAGCAAAGAAGGGGAGATGCCCTATAAGAAAGAGATAGCAAAAGATGATTTCTGTGAGGCACTCGGTTTGACTAAGGGTGATGTACATATTGAAACATCGTCATATACAAAGGGCGGTGGAATTGACAAAGTTTACATAAATGGAAAGCTGTTTACAGGTACGCAATTACGAAAAAGTCTAAAATTGCGGTCGACACAGATTACTTTTACCGTTTTGGACGATAGTGTGCAGATTGTGACAAAGGGATATGGTCACAGAGTGGGAATGAGCCAATATGGAGCGGATGCAATGGCTGCATTGGGCAGCGATTATGCGGAAATCCTTTTACATTACTACAGCGGCATAACAATTCAGCCCTATGGAATGGTCGAGAATTGACAAAAATCGTTCTATGGGATAGAATATACAGAAATTCTATTGCAAACGAGGGATATATATGCCTATTCAAATTCCCAATGATTTACCTGCAGCCAGCACGCTATTGCAGGAAAATATATTTGTTATGACTCAAAACCGGGCAAGCACCCAGGATATTCGCCCCCTGGAGATTGTTTTATTGAACTTAATGCCCACAAAGATAGCAACTGAGACCCAGTTTACCCGGCTTCTGGGAAACACCCCTCTGCAAGTGCGCCTGGAACTTATGCACACAACTTCCCACAAGGCCAAGAATGTTTCCCAGGATCACTTGTTAAACTTCTATAAGAGTTTTGATGAACTTAAAGACAGAAAGTTTGACGGCATGGTGATTACCGGCGCGCCTGTGGAACATATGGACTTTGAGGATGTGGACTACTGGGACGAACTTTGCCAAATTATGGAGTGGAGCAAGACCCATGTACACAGCACCATCCATATTTGCTGGGGGGCACAGGCTGGTCTTTACTACCATTATGGCATTCAAAAGCACCAGATGGAGAAGAAGATGTTTGGCGTGTTCAAGCACAAAGCAGACTATAAGCGTTCTATCCTGCTACGTGGCTTTGACGATACATTTTGGGTACCCCAAAGCCGCCATACCACAGTATACAGAGAGGATATTGAATCTGTACCGGGACTGAAGGTTCTCGCATCTTCTGATGAGTGTGGGGTTTATGCAGTTAGCAGCAAAGGCGGCCGACAGATTTTCATTACAGGCCATTCTGAATATGATGCTGATACTTTGAAAAACGAGTACTTGCGTGATAAGAACCAGGGAATTCCTATTGATATGCCTGTCAACTATTTTAGAGATGATGATGCAAATAAAGAGCCGATGGTTCGCTGGCGTGGACATGCAAACCTTTTATTCTCAAATTGGTTAAATTATTTTGTGTATCAGACAACGCCGTATGATATCATGGACGTGGGCGTAAAGGGACAGCTGGTTGAGGACTAATCTACGTGCGAGCAGTCACAATCCTACTTTAATTCTTATCATTTTTTTGGAAAAAATGCTTGCATTCTATGTATATTGATGCTATACTTATGATACCAGTGTTATGAGTGGGTAATTTTAATTACTACTCAGACCCCTAATGGCAATTAAGCCGTTTGGAGTAAATATGAAAGAGGTTGATAGTATGAAATGCAACAGAAGAATTCTCTCTATGCTGCTGGCAATTTGTCTGATTGTTGCGCTGATTCCTGCTACTGTTTCCGCAGAAACGACAGAAATTCTGCCTTCCGAAATCCAGTTCCAGGATATTGTCAGTTTTGGTGGCAAGGATTGGGTTGTTTTGGACAGAAACATGAACGAAATGGTTCTTCTCCTGAAAACCCCTGAGGAAACCATTGCCTACAATTTAAGCGGCTTGACCAATGCGTGGGATGATAGTAACGCAAAGGCTTGGTGTGCAGACTTTAAGGCCACACTTCCTTCTGCTGTATCTGAGGTGTCCTTCCTTACTTACGATGAACTGCTTACATATTTTGCCAACGGATCTATGGACAATCTGAAGGCTACTCTCGCCGATGGTACAACTAAGATCGGTTGGTGGGTACGTTATGATCCTGATGGAAGTGTAAGTACTGGCGGAGATGTTTTTGGTATTGCAGTCAGCGATGCCGGTTTTGTAGGCGTGCCTCACGTTGCAACCAACTATGCAGCGCGTCCTGTGATTAGAATTCCTGCACAGAACATTATTTCTGCCATTTCTGATGGTTCCACAACAACCTTAAAGGTTGTTGAACCCAGCGAATTTGCTGGCTTTAATGCTCAGATTGCTGTGAGCGAAGATGCTACTGTTACATATAGCGGCACTAAGGCCGGCAATGTTGTTGCAGTGTTGACCGATCGTGCAGGCAATGTACTGGATACGCAATCCGTTGCTGTTGCTGATGGAGCTTCCGGAACTGTCACTTTTGATCTTGATGGAAAAGTGGGCATCTACACTGTAAAGGTGTATAATGAAGCCGGCCTGTTTGCAAGTGCTATTACACAGCATTCTTTCAACATTGAAGACTCTCACGGTGAGGTTGCAGGTTATGAAGCCACTGTTAAGGGTGATGTCTCTGTAAACTTTGCTATTGATGTGAAAGAAGAAGTAGCAAGTGACCCTGATGCCTATGTTGTGGTTTCCACACCTTCCGGCAGTACGACTGTGAAGGTTTCTGAAATGGACGATTCCTCTCATGAGGGCGCTAATAAGTCCTTGCTGGTTTCTGTGAAGGCACCTCAAATGACCGATGAAATTACTATTCAGGTGTATAGCAGCAATGGCAATGGCGCTGAGCATACCTATACCGTTCGTGAATATGTTGAGAATGTTATTAAGGCTGCTGAGTCTGTAATTGCTGACGAAAACAAAACCGAGAACGAGAGAAACAATGCTCATAAAGAGAGAAATTTTGCACGCCATATGTTGAATTACGGTGCAAAGACTCAGTCTTATTTTAACTACAATACAAATGATCTGGCCAATAAGAACATTGGTGTTGTTACACAGAACCCTGTTACTGGCGATGGCAAGAAGGCTACAAAAGACGGAGAAGTTGCTGATATTAACTTTGTTGGCTCCACCTTGGTTATGAATAACCAGACGGCGCTTCGTTTCTACTTCAAGTGTGATAATATTGGCGACTATTCTTTTGAGTGCAACGGTGTTAAATTAAATCCTGTCGTCAAAAGAAGCAATGCATACGACGGCTATGTTGAGGTTTCTGATATAAGTCCTGATAAGTTAAGCGAAGACTTCACTGTTGAAATTACATTAGGCAATGCATCTGCTTCTGTTTCCTACAGCCCTATTGACCATATCCGGAAGCAGTATACTAATACCAATGATGTGCTTCTAAAGAACATGCTGCAGGCTTTGTACAATTATTATGAAGCGGCTGTTGATTACATTGCAAGTTTGGCCTAATAGAACGGAGTGAATTAATATGCCTTATACTGAATTGTTTGAAGATATTGATATCGAAACAATTGGCTTAGAAGAGGAAACGAACATAAGCTATGAGACACCTTTCGAACCCGACTAATGTGGTGGTTTTATGAAGAGAGCACTTTTGTTTATTACTTGCGTTCTATTTCTTTTTCTCTGCGCGTGTACGCCTCATACGCCTCATAATAGCGCAGAACCAGAGAGCACGCCTGCCCCCACTGATCCGAAGCCAACACCCGGTATGACTATCATCGCGCCTTCGGGCACACCCGATGACAGTAATGACGGTGTGGAGCCGGATGATCCCAATCAGGGAGATAATACACAAGGTGAGCAGAGCGGAGATTCTAACACCGGAAATCAACCTGGTGGAGAGCCCGATGACAAGCCTGTAGTAAATCCTGACGATATGGATGAGGAATTTGAAACGCCGATCCTCTTTGATTGATTTTGATAATTATGATGAAGTTGCGAGTTTTTATTGTTTTTTTAGTTTGTCTTTTGCTGGTTGCATGTGCAGACTGTAAAACAAAGCCCACTTCAAGTCCGGTTTCCTCACCGGATGCAACGAACGAATTTTCAGGCGGGGGTATTCAATTGCCCTATATTCCTATTGTTCCGTAGTAAAAATGCGCACATGGTCGCTGGCCATGTGCCCTTAATTTCTTTCTTTGGTAGGTGAGCGACCTGAATACATTCAAATTGAAAATTGGCAATCTTATTGCAGAGGTACAATCAAATCACAATTATGTTGAAATGATTTGTGAACCTTATAGAACGCACGAGAATCCGAACTGCTCTTTTTGCATTGATGGTGCATCTATCAATAAGGAAAAGGATGCACTACTTACGATTAAGAAAGATTATGAATTGTTGCCTGCTGATGCGTCCGATTGGTTCTTAGAAGTTTATGCACTATTGCATATGCTACTTCCTGTTTTGCCAAAACATAATATGCTCTTTATGCACGGCTCTGCAATCCAGTATAAGGATAAGGCTTATATTTTTACTGCTCCAAGCGGTACGGGAAAATCCACGCATACCCGGCTTTGGTGCGAGCGATTTGCCGATGAAGTGACTGTTATTAACGATGATAAACCGTTCCTCGCGTTTCGTGACAGCAAGGTATACGTTTGTGGAACACCTTGGAGAGGCAAACACAACATAGGGGAGAATTTAGAGGCGGAATTAGGCGGTATTTGTATTTTGTCCAGAGGAGAAACCAACGTAATCCAGCTGATTGAACCAATGGATGCTGTTCAGGAAATTATACAGCAATCCAACTTGCGCGCATATAAGGATAACACATTATTAGCTTTAGAATTGATTGATAAGCTTCTAAAATCAGTTCCTGTTTATAGGCTTTCTTGCACACCGACATCAGAAGCTGTGGACGTTTGTTATAATGGGATGATTAAGTAATGGCTCGACCTTCGAGCCATTATTTTTGTAATTGTTGAAACATATGAAAAAACAGGAAACCCACAAAAGTGAATTTCCTGTTTTTGGTCGGAGTGTCGGGATTCGAATCCGAAGCAGTGCAGGCACTGCTTGAGGCTGATGTCCCCACTCGCTCTCCGCTTTGCGGAAACCGCTCGGGGATGACAACCAAGAGGCCTCGGGTTCGCTTCGAGAAAAATAAAAAAGGAAACCCACAAAAGTGAATTTCCTGTTTTTTGGTCGGAGTGTCGGGATTCGAACCCGAGGCCTCTTGGACCCGAACCAAGCGCGATACCAAACTTCGCCACACCCCGATGTCTACGCTATTATATTGAATAAACAGGTTGTTGTCAAGGAGAAGTTTCTTTTGCTGCATATAATTGGGTCTACCGTATATGTTGTAAATAGGAGGGGTGATTATGGCCTATAAAGTGGAATATGGAATGAAAACACCTGCGATGTGTACCGTAGAAAAAACGCATAGAAAACAGAAGAGAAATGTGAAGAAATGGATTTTTTATTGCTTGATAGTTGCCCTTATTGCAATATGTGTATCAACCGATGTTTTGATCCCAGGAGATGCGAGCCTGACAAAAGCAGCGATGAGTAATCTTGTAAGTGACATTAGAGGCGGGGAACAGGTGGTGGACGCTTTTGCTGCATTTTGTCAGACAGTACTGCGAGTCAGTTAGGAGAAAGGTATCAGTTTCAACAGACTTTCTGTTTTTTCTTGCGATTGCGGTTCTGTTTATTCCTGCAAATTGGCTTGGAGCCTGGATTTTGGCATTAACCGTACACGAATTGTTTCATTACATCGCCCTAAAAATTTGCGGTGGTACTATCATAGGGGTGCGGATTGATCGCAGGGGAGTGATTATGGAGGCTCAACCGATGTCACTGGGCAAAGAGGCCTTTTGCGCCTATGCAGGACCGGTTGGCGCTCTAATTATTCTACCATTTGCGCGTTATGTTCCGCGAACGGCCATTTGCACACTGGTCTTTAGTGCATATAATTTGCTGCCCATTTTCCCTTTAGACGGAGGCAGGGGTCTGTGTTGTTTGTTAATGAAATTTCTTTCAAACCAATTGGCAACTCGTGTTATGCGGTATATAGAAAACGTTCTGCTACTGGGCATCCTTATTATTGCCATTTATTCGGTGTTTCAGTTAGGACTTGGACTGCTTCCCGCGATTTTGGCAGTCTTCCTGTTTTGCAGATGTAAAGGATTAAAAATTCCTTGCAAAAATCGTCGGTTGGGCTTACAATAAGGCTACCTGATTTTTACGAGGTGGCATATGACTGACCTATTACAAAGAATTCTGCCTACTGTGCAGAAACCGGCCCGGTATACCGGTGGCGAATTTAATGAGATAAAAAAAGATTTGAAAGAAACTCGTGTTCGTGTAGCATTTTGCTTTCCGGATACCTATGAAATAGGTATGTCCAATTTGGGTATGCGCATCCTCTATGGTGTGATGAACCAAATGGACGGGGTGTGGTGTGAACGGGTGTTTGCTCCCTGGGCGGACATGGAAGCGGCCATGCGACAATATAATTTGCCTCTTTGGGCATTAGAGAGCCAGGATCCTGTAAAGGATTTTGATATGATTGCCTTTACAGTTGGCTATGAAATGTGCTACACAAATATCTTGAATATGCTGAACTTGGCAGGTGTGCCAATATACAGTAAGGATAGAAGCGGTCTTAAGAATATTGTCTTCGCCGGAGGCGTCTGTACGTTTAACCCTGAGCCTCTGGCGGACTTTGTGGACTTCTTTTCTCTTGGGGAGGGGGAGGAAATTACCCCCGAAATTATTACCCTATATGACCGGGCTAAGGCCGAAGATTGGACGAAGGACCGGTTTCTTCAGGAAGTCTCTAAAATCCCTGGAGTTTATGTACCCTCTTTCTATGAACACACATATAATGAGGACGGAACACTGGCGGAAATCAAACCATTGAACGGTGCCCCTCAGAAAGTTACCAAGCGAATTGTAGAAAATTTAGACGCTGCTTACTACCCAACAAAAATGATTGTTGCATCTACTGAAATTGTCCATGACCGAGCCAATCTCGAAGTGTTTCGTGGATGTATTCGGGGGTGCCGCTTTTGTCAGGCAGGATTTTCCTGCAGGCCTGTACGGAAGAAAAGTCCGGAAGTTCTTTATCAACAGGCAGTGGAAACAATGGAAAATTCCGGCCATAATGAACTGACGCCTTCCAGTCTTTCAACTTCTGATTACCGTCAGCTGCGTGAATTGACGGATGAATTGATACCTTATTGCGAACGTAATAAAATAAATTTATCCGTACCGTCTCTGCGGGCAGACAATTTCTCCACAGAACTAATGGAAAGGTTACAGACTCTGCGGAAAAGTGGGCTTACTTTTGCACCTGAAGCCGGTACACAGCGACTGCGCGATGTAATTAATAAGAACCTAACAGAAGAAGAAATTCTCACATCTTGCACAAATGCCTTTGCCGGCGGATGGAATAATGTGAAGTTATACTTTATGCTGGGTCTTCCTACCGAAACGGATGAAGACGTGATAGGCATCGCTGAACTGGTGTATAAAATCATTCTGTCTTGGAAGGAAAATGCGGTAAATAAAAAACGAGGCCTTCGTGTTCACGTTGCAACTGCCTATTTTGTGCCAAAGCCGCATACGCCCTTCCAGTGGGAAAAACAGATTACACCGGAAGAGTACCTTCGCAGATGCAAATTGCTTAAAGAGCATTTATATTCCAAAAGTATCGTATATAACTACCATACTCCTGATATTAGTCGCCTGGAAGCTGTTACAGCCAGGGGTGACCGCCGGTTGGGCCCAGTAATTGCCCACGCAGCGGAACATGGCGCTAAATTGGATGGATGGGATGAATTTTTCCGTTATGACCTTTGGATGGATGCGTTCCGCGCATGTGGCGTTGATCCCACTTTTTACACAACAAGAGGCTTCGGCGAAGAAGAAATCCTGCCTTGGGATACTATTGATGTTGGCGTTAACAAGAAGTTTCTCCTGCGGGAGCGCAAGCGAGCCTACGAAGGAAATGTAACGCCTGACTGCCGACACGAATGCAGCGGTTGCGGTGCCAATTGCTTACTAAAAGAGGTGAAATGCGATGCTTAGACTGCTGTTTGAAAAAAGAGGCAACAGCGTTTGGATTTCTCATTTGGATTTGATGCGTCTGTTCCAAAGAGCCTTTAAGCGCGCAGGACTGCCTCTGACCCATACGCAAGGATTTAATCCCCGTCCCTCTGTATCCATTGCACTACCGCTTTCTGTAGGTGTCGAGAGTCGGTGCGAGCTGTTGGATTTTGAATTGGAATCCTGCGATGCAACCACAGATGAAATCCGGGATAGACTGAATGCTGGCCTTGTAGATGGTGTTCGCGTTATCAAGGTCTACCAAGACGGCAAGAGGATCCGAGATCTGTGCTATTTACAATGTGAACTGGCGTTCGAATATGCCAATGGTGTACCTGAGGGCTGCGTTGAGGGTTTGAAATCCCTTTTTGCAAACGGAAGCATTATCGTGCCTAAGAAAACGAAAAATGGCGTACAGGACCAGGATATTGCTTCTATGATAAAAGAGATTTCCTTTGATAAGGCAGGCAGTAGGGAAGTGATTTGCCACTGCGTTATTTGTTGCCAAAATCCCACACTGAATCCTGCACAGATTTCTTTGGCAATTGCGCGTTACTGCCCGGAATGGAAGGCGGATTTTTGCCGAATTATAAGGTTAGAAGTTCTTGATCAAAATTTTGAAGTGTTTCGTTAAGGAGTTAATATGGAGATTAATCCTAATTTTGTTTTGGAAGATTGCCCTGTTTGTCGCGGTAATGGTATGGTTGTCCACGAAGGTGGATGGAATGTGCAGGTTGAGTGCTGTGACTGCAGCGCCCATACTGTTTATGTTGAATATGAGAATGAAGAACAGAAGAAAGAGGCAGAACAGCAAGTGGTATGTCTTTGGAATTTAGGGAAAGTAATTAAGGGCGAAGCCGGCGAATAAAATTTTTTCTTAAAAAGTAAAAAAATGCTTGCATTTTCTGTGACTGTGTGATAGTATATCCAAGCGGTCGTAAGATGCAAGCAATTTCCGGGTGTGGCGAAGTTTGGTATCGCGCTTGAATGGGGTTCAAGAGGCCTCGAGTTCGAATCTCGACACTCGGACCAAAATGGGAAATCCACTTTTGTGGGTTTCCCATTTTTTATTACAATGCATAATCGAACTCGAGGCCTCTTGTATCACAAAAATCGGCCAAAAGCAGTCGGCGCAGCGCGCACGGCAGTTTTGGCTCTGAATTCAATGACTATTTTGCCGATTTCGTAATTTTAATATCGTTTTTGTAATAAAAAAGTAAAAGAATTTGAAAATTCCTCTTGATTTTACAATAGAACCGTGTTATTATATCTCGGTCTGAAAACAAGGTGAGTCCTCTGCGTGGCCGAAACCCATATCTTCGGAGCAAACCATGTAAGAACGCCTAACTATAAGGAGGACAATGATATGGATTTAGTAAAGGCTCTGTCCAGCCAGTACATGAAGGAAGAGCTGCCCGAAATGCGGGTTGGCGACACTGTTCGTGTGCATGTGCGGATCAAGGAAGGCTCCCGTGAGCGTATCCAGGTGTTTGAAGGCACCATTATCGCCCGGAAGCACGGCGGCATCGGTGAGACCATCACTGTTCGCCGTATCAGCTACGGTGTAGGCTGTGAAAAGGTTTTCCCTGTTCACTCTCCCCGTATTGCCAGTGTTGAGACTGTTCGTAAGGGTAAAGTTCGCCGTGCGAAGCTGTACTACCTGCGTGACCGTTTCGGCAAGGCCGCCAAGGTCAAGGAACTGGTTTAATTCCAAAAAGAATAAAAAAAGAGGGGCAACCCTCTTTTTTTATTACGCAAAATGGTTTATAATGTAAGAAAATATGGCTTCAGGAGGTGTGATTATGGACGTTCGTGGAAACAAAATGACGGATAGTAAAAAGGCAATTCTTTCTTATTTGCATGACTTTGTTATTCTGCTGACAGTTATTCTTGTGGTGTTTCTTCTTTTAGGGCGCATCGTGGTTGTTTCCGGCCCGTCTATGATGAATACCTTACTTGATGGCGATTATCTGCTTGTTGTTGGAAAGCCGTTTTATAATACCCCCCATGCAGGCGATGTGATAGTGGTCAGTAAGGACAGTTTTAAGTCCGGCGAGCCAATCATTAAGCGGGTGATTGCAACGGAAGGCCAGACGGTAGAAATTTTGGACCACCAGGTTTATGTTGACGGCGTTTTGCAAGATGAGCCCTTTGTTTCTACACAAACCAATCCTCCCTATGGCAGCCAGTTCTCCTGTGTTGTTGCAAAGGGATGTGTGTTTGTGATGGGCGACAATCGAGCTGTTTCCAAGGATAGTAGAAGTACTGAGATTGGACAGGTTGATTGCCGTGAGATTATAGGTAAGGCAGTATTTCTGTTTTTGCCTGGTGCTGATGAATTCACCGGGAAAAGAGATTTTAGCCGCATAGGAGGGATTTCCTGATGGATGAGAAACAAATGAATATCCAATGGTATCCCGGTCATATGACTAAGACCAGACGGCAGATTGAAGCGGACTTAAAACTCGTTGACGCGGTTTGTGAGATTGTGGATGCGAGAATTCCTATTTCCAGCCGTAATCCCGATATTGATTCTATTTGCGCAAACAAGCCCAGGCTGATTGTTTTGAACAGAAGTGACCTTGCTGACTGGGAAGTAACCAAATCCTGGATGCAGTATTTTAGAGGGCAGGGTATCGCAGCGATTGCAACGGACTGTAAAAGCAGAAGGGGAATTAACGAATTCCTGCCTGCTGTCCGTAGTGTGCTGAAAGATAAGATTGCAAGAAATGCGGCCAAAGGTATGAATAAACCTCTGCGGATTATGATTGTTGGCATTCCCAATGTAGGAAAATCTACATTTATTAATCAAATATCCGGCAGAAAGGGCGCTAAGGCGGAAAACCGGCCCGGTGTTACTCGGGGTAAGCAGTGGGTAACTGTGGATAATAGTTTGCTCTTATTAGATACCCCCGGCATCCTGTGGCCCAAGTTCGAAGACCCGGAAGTGGGCATGATGCTTGCTTATACAGGTGCAGTAAAAGAAAATGTGATTGACACAGAGGAACTTGCCTGTCATTTGGCGGAAAAACTGAATCGGTACTATCCACAGGTCCTTTTAGACCGCTATAAGGTACAGATGGCTTCCGATACTCCCGGGTATATGCTTTTGGAAGAGGCAGGTAAAAAAAGAGGATATTTGCTTTCTCGTGGTGAAATCAATACTGAGCGTATGGCTAAAGTTTTGATTGATGAGTACCGCAGTGGTAAGTTAGGCACCTTCACCTTTGAAAAAGTGGAGGACACAGTATGAACAGCACGGATATGTTTTATTATGAAAACCAGCAAAAGATGCTGGGTTTTCAAAGAGTCTGCGGTGTAGATGAGGCCGGCAGAGGTCCGCTGGCCGGTCCTGTTTGTGCCGCCGCAGTTATCTTGCCGGAAAATGCAAATATCCCAGGCCTGAACGACAGTAAAAAACTTTCCGATAAACGCCGACGGGAGATATATCCGCTTATTAAGGAACAGGCAATTGCCTATAGCATTGCCTTTGCATCAGAAGAAGAAATCGACAGAATTAACATTTTGCAGGCTACCTTTCTTGCTATGCAACGTGCAATTGATGGCTTGCAGGTGAAGGCGGATTTCGCACTTATTGATGGTAACCGGGAAAAAGATTTCGGACTACCTGTAAAGACAATCGTTGGTGGTGACGGACTTAGCGCCAGCATAGCTGCTGCTTCCGTTTTGGCAAAGGTGACCCGGGATGATTTCATGCTGGAATTGGCAAAAGAGTTTCCCCAGTATGGATTTGATATACATAAGGGCTATGGCACAAAAGCTCACTATGAGGCACTTGCTCAGTTCGGGCCAAGCAAAGTACACCGAATGACTTTTTTGAAAAAACTATATGGGACGAAATAATCTTGCAGGTGCCTGGGGTGAAACGGTTGCGGCCCAGTACCTGTTGAACAAGAAGTATACTTTGTTGAGTGCGGGATATCGATGCAGGTTTGGCGAAATTGACCTGATTGTATCTGATAGGAAATATATTGTGTTTGTGGAAGTGAAACTGCGCAAATCAGCAAAATTTGCCCAGGCGGCCGAGTTTGTGGATTACCATAAACAAAATCGGCTGCGAACCACTGCATCATTGTACTTGTCGCAAAATCCAACGAAACTGCAACCACGATTTGATGTAATTGAAGTGTATGCGCCGGATGGTATCGAAACCAAAAATCCGGTGATTAACCATATGGAAGGGGCCTTCGAATGAGCATTCCTGTTTTTGATTTACACTGTGATACAGCGCTGTCTCTCCTTGGGGATACATTAGACCAGGCTGGCAGTCTGCGAAAGAATGCATTGCATATTGACCTGGAACGGGCCGGAACATTGGGAGGCTACTGCCAATGCTTTGCTTGCTTTACCACGCCGGGAATGGAAAAGTGGTACAAGAAGTCTCCCGTTGTTGTCTTTGAAAGGGAACTGGCAACGGTTATGCGGGAAACCGAAAAGAATGCGGACTTGATAGGCCTGTGCTATTCACCTGAAGAAGTGGAAGCCAATCTGGCCTGCGGGAAAATGAGCGCAATTTTGACCATTGAAGGACCTGCCGGCTTTGATTATGACCCGGAACTTCTGGTGGATTTATATCGTGTTGGGTTCCGCATTACTACACTTGGCTGGAATGAACAGAATGCTCTTTGTGGCTCGAATGTGACCGGAGGCGGTCTGACAGAGCAGGGAAGGGAATATGTACGGCAGGCCCAGAAGTTGGGCATGATTGTTGATGTAAGCCATATCAGCGATGAAGCTTTTTGGGATATTATGGAGATATCCACTGCTCCGGTGATTGCTTCTCACTCCAATAGCCGTGCTGTTTGCAACCATAGCCGAAATCTTACCGATGAAATGTTCCTTGCTATTTGCAAAACCGGTGGCGTTGCAGGCATCAATCTATATACGGAATTCTTAGGTGAAAACGCAACGATTGACACAATTTGTGATCATATTGCCCATTTTTTGACCCTTGACCCTGAAGGGGAGCACATAGCCTTGGGCGGCGACTTAGACGGTTGCGATACTCTTCCGGAAGGCTTTTCCGGCGTGCAGGATTATGTAAAGTTAGAAGATGCCCTCTTACAAAGAGGTATTTCCCGGGAAATCGTGGAAAATATTTTCTGGAATAATGCATTGGGAGTGATGAAGCGTGCTGTATCGGTCAACAAGAAATAAGATAGATTCTTATACTGCCTATCGGGCACTGCGCCAGGATAAAGGCGCGGATAATGGCTATATCCTGCCCTTACGTGCCCCAGTATTTGATTCTTCCCAAATAGAAAAGATGAAAAATGCAGAGTTTTCTCAGAATGTTGCGGAGTTACTAAACCTATTTTTTGGTTCTGCATTCACAGCCTGGGATGTGGAATCAACAATTGGAAAGTCACCTTTGCAGTTGGTAGAGTGTAGCCAAAAGACTCTCCTGGCACAATGCTGGAAAAATCCTGCATCTAAAATGGCCTATTACCAGCAAAATATTTTTGAGCGTCTTTGCCCGGATAGGGGCGCTAAACCTACTATATGGGCGAAACTTGCAATTCGTATCGGATTGGTTGCCGCTACGGTTTTACATCTTCCTGAGACTGAAGTGGATGTCGCTGTAAATTCCGGTAATTTTGAACAGGCTTTAGCGGCGTATTTCTGCAGAATGATGGGCATTCCTATTCGGAAAATTCTAATTGCTTGCAATGAAAACAGTAACATTTGGGATTTCGCGTATCGGGGTATCATTCATTGCGGTGCAACCCTGCAAAAAACCAACTATCCTGAACAAGACAGAATAATTCCCGATCTCTTCGAAGCATACCTGTTCTTGGCTTATGGATATGAGGAAACACAACGTTTTCTTAAAGCAGCTACCGATAAACAGGATTATCAACTACCGGAAGAAACGGATGTGCCTGCGATTGACAATTTGTTTGTCAGTGTAGTTGGCCAGGATCGAATACCTGCAGTTATCAGTAGTTTCCGCAGCAATAATGGCTTGTCAGTAAATCCCTATACTGCATTCTCCCTTGGTGCGCTGCAAGACTACAGAGCCAAGGTAGGGGAGAGTAACCTGACCCTTATATTTGAGGAAGCTGCTCCCTAAATCATAAAAAGGAAGTGCGTCAATGGCCCTATATGCAATAGGTGATCTGCATCTATGTTTAGGTGCGCCCAAGCCAATGGACATTTTTGGTGGTGCCTGGGTTGGGTATATGGAAAAATTAAAGAAGGGCCTTGCGAAACTCGCCGATGAGGATACGATTGTGCTTTTAGGAGATTTGTCCTGGGCCCTTGATCTTTCGGAGGCGAAAGAGGACTTTGCCTGGATTGATCAAATTCCCGGCAGGAAAATTATTCTGAAGGGTAACCACGATTATTGGTGGAGTACCAATGCGAAGTTTATAAAATTTTGTGAAGATAATGGATTTTCCAACCAGCATATACTGAACAATAACTGTTATATCTACGGTGACTGGGCGATTTGTGGGACAAGAGGATGGTTCTTTGAGGAGAATAAAGGTTCCGCGCATGATGAAAAGGTATTCAAGCGAGAGCTTTTGCGCTTGGAAGCGTCCTTAAAAGCGGCGGGGGATATGCCGAAAATTGTATTCCTGCATTATCCTCCGTTATATAAAGGATATATCTGTCAGGAGATAATTGATCTTTTGCACGCTTATGATGTACGGCGCTGCTTCTACGGTCATTTACACGGTGGAAGTCACAATCTTGCGCTGGAAGGTATATGGGATGGGATTGAATATAAGCTGGTATCTGCAGACTATTTGCAATTCAATCCTTACACTGTAATTTCGTAAATTTTTTAAGAAATGTGTGGACTTTTTCACCATTATCTGTTAAAATGTTTCGGATACTAAAATACAGATAGAAGAATCGCTTTGCGATTCCATTTTAGGAGGATAATAATGAACGTAAAGAACATCGAGAAAAATGGCAATCAGGCTACCATTGTTGTAGAAATCGACAAGGAACTGATGGAGCAGGGTGTAAATAAGGCATACCTGAAGGCCCGTAAGAATATTATGATTCCCGGCTTCCGTAAGGGTAAAGCTCCCCGGAAGATGATTGAATCTATGTATGGCGCCCATGTCTTCTATGAAGATGGTTTGGAAGAAATCTTCCCCCAGGTTTACGAAGAAGCAGTTGTGAAGCAGGATCTGAAGGCCGTTGGCCGTCCTAACCTGACCGATATGCAGATTTCCGATGATGGTATCGTAACGCTGACTCTGACCACTGAAGTTTATCCTGAAGTAACTCTGGGCGATTACAAGGGCCTGGAAGTAGAGAAGGCAGAAGCCACTGTAACGGATGAGCAGGTACAGGCAGAACTGGACCGTATGGCGCAGAATGTTGCTTCTACTGAAACTGTTGAGCGTGCTGCACAGATGGGCGATACCGCAAACATTGATTTTGAAGGTTTTGATAATGGCGTTCCTTTTAAGGGTGGCAAGGGCGATAATTTCGACCTGAAGCTGGGCTCCGGTTCTTTTGTTCCCGGCTTTGAAGAGCAGGTCGTCGGTATGTCTGCCGGTGATGAGAAGGATATTGACATCACTTTCCCTGAAGATTATCATGCAGAATTGGCCGGTAAGCCTGTCGTTTTCCATGTAAAACTTAACAAGGTTTCTGTGACCAATGTACCTGCCCAGGATGATGAGTTTGCTAAGGATGTTTCTGAATTTGAGACTCTGGATGCACTGAAGGCAGATATCCGCGCTAAGGCTCTGGAAAATGCCCAGAAGCAGATTGATAATGCCTTTGAGCAGGCTTGTGTAGACAAGGCTGCAGAGAATGTGACTGTTGAGATGCCTAAGGCACTGGTAGAAATGGAACTGGATAACCAGATGGAACGTTTTGCTTACCAGCTGCAGATGAGCGGTTACTCTATGGATGCCTATGCTAAAATGATGGGCGGCGATCTGAACACAATGCGTAATGCATTCCGTCCCGGCGCTGAAAAGCAGGCTAAGGTGAATGTGACTTTGGCTAAGATTGCTGAAGTGGAAGGCATCACTGTTACGGAAGACGAACTGGCGCAGGAATTTGAGGCTATGGCAAAGCAGTACGAAATGGATGTTGAAAAAATCAAGTCCATGGTACCCGAAACCGAACTGAAGACCAGCCTGGAAACCAAGAAGGCTATCAAAGTGATTGTAGATAGCGCTGTTGCCGTTGCCCCCAAGGCAAAGGAAGAAAAGGTCGAGGAATAATCCGCGATCTCAGTGGTTAGAATGTTTCAATCTTGAAAGGAGACATTGCCATGAGTTTAGTACCTTATGTTGTGGAACAAACAAGTCGCGGAGAGCGCAGCTATGATATTTTCTCCCGACTGTTAAATGATCGCATCATTTTCTTATCCGAAGAAGTGAATGACACTACTGCCAGCCTGATTGTTGCCCAGCTTCTTTACTTGGAAGCACAGGATCCGGATAAGGACATTCAGTTTTATATTAACAGCCCCGGTGGCAGCGTAACTGCCGGCATGGCCATTTATGACACAATGAAGTACATTAAGTGCGATGTGGCTACTATCTGTGTTGGTCTGGCTGCATCTATGGGCGCGTTTCTGCTTAGTGCAGGTACCAAGGGCAAGCGGATGGCTCTGCCGAATGCGGAAATTATGATCCACCAGCCTTCTGCAGGCACCCAGGGTCAGATTACCGATATGGCCATCCACATGAAGCGCCTGGAGACCATTAAGGCTCGTATGAACCGCATTTTGGCTGAAAATGTAGGCCGTGATGTGGACGAAGTAACAGCTGCGTGTGAGCGCGATAACTTTATGACTTCTGAAGAGGCGCTGGAATTTGGCCTGATTGACCGCGTGCTGGATCGTCATTAATTTGTTTTGAAAGGTGGTGGCCGTGCTATGGCTGAAACTGAAGAGAAAGTCCTTCGCTGCTCTTTCTGTGGAAAAACAGAAGCCCAGGCGCGGCTGATTGCCGGTCAGAATGTGTGCATTTGCAGTGACTGCGTACAGGCTTGTTGCGATCTCTTGAAGGAAAGTGAGCAGGACAACATTCAGCCCGAACATCTGCCCACGCCTATGGAAATCAAGAACTATATGGATGGCTATATTATCGGCCAGGACAATGCGAAGGTTGCTTTGGCGGTTGCTGTGTATAACCATTATAAACGCATTTTCTTTTCCACGAATACGGATGTGGAACTCCAAAAGAGCAATATTTTGCTGATTGGGCCTACCGGCTCCGGTAAAACGCTCTTTGCGCAAACGCTGGCTAAGATTTTGAATGTTCCTTTTGCCATTGCCGATGCAACCACTTTGACCGAGGCAGGTTATGTGGGCGATGATGTGGAGAACATTTTGGTCAGACTTCTGCAAGCTGCCGATTTCGATATTGAAATGGCGGAGCGGGGCATAATCTACATCGATGAAATGGATAAGATTGCACGTAAGAGTGAAAACACTTCCATTACGCGGGATGTTTCCGGTGAAGGTGTGCAGCAGGCCCTTTTGAAGATTTTGGAAGGAACGGTTGCCAATGTACCTCCTCAGGGAGGCAGAAAGCACCCGCAGCAGGAAACCATTCCGATTAACACCACCAATATTTTGTTTATCTGCGGCGGCGCATTTGATGGACTTGATAAGATTATTGAAAGTCGCACGGATAAGTCTGCCATTGGCTTTGATGCTCCTGTAGAAAGCAAAAAAAATCGGGATGTTGGCAAACTGCTTGCCAAAGTACAACCCCATGATTTATTGAAATTTGGCATTATTCCCGAACTTGTTGGGCGTATGCCGATGATTACCGCATTACAAGACCTAAAGAAGGAAGACCTGATTCGAATTCTTGTTGAACCCAAAAATGCGCTTGTGAAGCAGTATATGGCACTGCTGGAAATGGACAATGTAAAATTGGAAATCCAGGATGAGGCATTGGAAGCAATTGCGCAAAAGGCCATCGACCGGCAGATTGGTGCCCGAGGCCTGCGGGCTGTTATGGAAGAAACAATGTTGAAGGTGATGTATACCATTCCTTCTGATCTTTCTATTAGAAAGGTAATTATTACACCGGAGTGCGTCAATGGTGGCGAGCCTAAAATTGTGCGCAACAAGGCAAAGCCCCGTGAGGCTATTGATGTACAGTAACTATGCAGGGGGTAGATTTCTACCCCCTTTTTCCTACTTTTGATGGAAGGGAGATAATTATGCAGGATGAAAGATGTTCCGGACTGATGCCCATTATTGCTCTGCGCGGCATTACGGTCTTTCCTGATCAAACAGTACATTTTGATGTGGGCAGATTGAAATCTGTGATGGCTCTTGAATCAGCCATGAAAAAAGATCAGATTTTAATGCTGGTTCCTCAAAAAGATATTTTAGATGACGATCCGTCCCTGCCCGATTTGTATCCGGTAGGTACGGTTGTAAAAGTGAAGCAAATTCTTAAATCCCAAGGGGATAATATCCGCATATTGGTTAGTGGACTTGCCCGTGCAAAGATTACGCAAATGGTCCACCATGAACCATATCTTGCCGGCATTGTAACGGAAATTCCAAAGGCCACCGTTAAAGAGGACTTAAACACCCGTGCGTTGCGCAGAGAGGCTATGGCGCTCTATAATGAATATGTCCGTTTTACGGAGATGCCCTCCCAAGCTGTGCAGCTACGGATGATTGCTTCTCAGGACTGTGACTTTCTGGCAGATGCGATCGCCCAGAATTCCAGTATTGAATATGAGGATAAGGCAAGACTTCTGTGTATGCTAAATCCTGTCCGCAGGCTTGAAACAGTTATGACATTACTGGGTCAAGAGGTGGAGATGCTTCGACTGGAGTCTCATATCCAAGAGAAAACAAGAGCGAATATTGACCAGGAACAAAAGGATTACTTTCTGCGGGAACAGATGAAAGCAATCCGTGAGGAATTAGGTGAGGATGACAACTCTGAATTTTCCCAGTATGAAAGGAAAGTCATTCTCTTGGACCTTGGGGAGGAGACGGAAGGAAAACTCCTCAAGGATATTGATCGGCTTCGTAAACAACCCTTTGGTTCGGCCGAAGCATCTGTCCTTCGTAATTACCTGGACACAGTTTTGGATATTCCTTGGAACAAACGTACAAAAGAGCGGGTCGATGTAAATGCCGCACGCAAAGTGCTGGACAAAGACCATTATGGTTTGGAAAAAGTTAAACAGAGAATTTTGGAGACTATCGCTGTTCGGCAGGTAGCGCCCCAAATGCCTCCGCAGATTTTGTGCCTTGTCGGCCCTCCCGGTGTGGGCAAAACATCTGTTGCGTATTCGATTGCCCGCAGTCTAAACAGAAAACTTTCCCGAATTGCCTTAGGTGGCGTTCATGATGAAGCAGATATTCGCGGTCACAGAAAGACCTATGTTGGTGCAATGCCTGGCCGTATTGTGACGGCTCTGATTCAGGCAGGAACGATGAATCCCATCATTCTTTTGGATGAAGTAGATAAGATGGGCTCTGATTACCGGGGCGATCCCAGCGCAGCGTTGCTCGAGGTACTGGACAGCGAACAGAACAAAGCATATACAGACCATTTCCTGGAAATCCCGGTAGATTTGAGCGATGTTCTGTTTATCACTACTGCCAACACGTTGGATACTATCCCCAGACCGCTTCTTGACCGTATGGAAATTATTGAATTAAATTCCTATACGGACGAAGAAAAGGTGATGATTGCCAAAAATCACTTGATTCCCAAGCAACTTACCAAGCATGGTTTGAGGAAGTCCCAACTGAAGATTTCGGATGACGGCATTCGGGAAATGATTCGGTGCTATACACGGGAATCCGGTGTGCGTAATCTGGAACGTACGATTGCAGAAGTATGCCGAAAAACCGATATGCAGATTATCACAGATGAATCCGTCAAGAGTGTGAAGGTTAATGGCGGAAATCTGGAAGAGTTCCTTGGTGTTCGGAAATTCCTGCCGGACAGGATTTCTGATGCAGATCAAATCGGTATTGTAACCGGTCTTGCTTGGACTTCTGTAGGTGGCGACACTTTGGAAGTGGAAGTAAATGTGATGGACGGCTCCGGCAAACTGGAGCTCACAGGCAACCTGGGTGATGTGATGAAGGAATCTGTCCAGGCGGCCCTAAGCTACATTCGCGCCAATTGGGAGAATTTAGGTGTGGATCGGGAATTCTATAAGAATAAGGACATTCATGTTCATTTCCCCGAAGGCGCTGTACCCAAAGATGGTCCGTCTGCCGGTGTAACTGTTTGCACGGCAATTGTTTCCGCTCTTACCGGAACGCGTGTCAGGCGGGATGTTGCCATGACAGGTGAAATTTCTCTGCGCGGTAGAGTTTTGCCAATTGGCGGCCTGAAAGAAAAGACGATGGCTGCATTGCGTCACGGAATTCATACGGTAGTAATCCCCAAGGACAACGGTAAGGATTTGGAAGAAATTGACCAAACTGTTCGCGGTGCATTGAATTTCGTTCTTGCCGACAGGGTGGATACGGTTTTGCACACGGCCTTGGTTAAGCAGACAGAATTGCACACACCGCTACTGGAAATTCCCCAGGAACTGCAGCACAGAGCCTCACAGCAGGGTATTCGTCAGTGAGGTGGCAATATGAATTTACACAATGTAACATTTCTGATTAGTGCCGCCAACAAAAAGGATTTCCCCGCAGCACGACTACCTGAAATAGCCTTTGCAGGAAAGTCAAATGTAGGAAAATCCTCAGTAATCAACAGGCTTCTGCAGAGAAAAAACTTTGCAAGAGTCGGTGAAAAACCCGGAAAGACCATACATGTCAATTATTTTACAATTGACAATAAATGTTACTTCGTTGATCTGCCAGGATATGGTTTTGCAAAGGTTTCTCAAGCTGAAAAAGATCGCTGGGCAAATCTTATGGAGTCTTACTTTGCTGCGGGCCGTATTGATTTAGGCGTTATGATTGTTGATGCACGTCACGCGCCTACCAATAACGACATTACGATGGCTAACTGGTTCATTGAAAGTGGTTGTCGATTTGTTGTAGTTGCAAATAAGCTGGACAAACTGAAGAAAAGTGAGATTGAGCCGAATTTGCAGACTATTCGCACAGATCTTAATCTTCCAAATGACTGCGAAGTTGTTCCTTTTTCGGCAGAAAAGGGAACGGGCAGGGAAGAACTATTAAAGATTATACTCTCTGTAGCTGAATAGAAAACGCCCCATAGGAACAATTCCTATGGGGCGAATTTTATTCTGCTTCCTTTGCTTTTTTAAGAGCCTGGGCAAGCTGGTCAGGACAGGATGTGGACTTCATACCGCAATGAATACCCTCGATTCGGTTGATGACTTCATCAACGTCCATACCTTCTACCAGGGAGCCGATGCCTTTTAAATTGCCGTTGCAACCGCCAAGAAATTCTACATTCTTGAGTTTTCCGTCTTCAATTTCAAAGAAAATTCTTTGGGAGCAAGTGCCCTGTGTTTTGTACTCGTAGCGCATAATATGTTCCTTTCTGTATTTGCATTTCCGGTTCGATTATACACTGCTGAACTCGAATATGCAAGTGGGAATTAGAGCGATAATTTGGGATATCCTAAGAATCATGGAGGGATATCACATGGAAAACACAAAAAAGCAAACAGAAAATGAGCAGACTGATCAGATAATTGAATTAGGCTCTGATGTAACAAAAGGGAGTAAGGGTAATATTTATACCCTAACAATTATCGGTCAGATTGAGGGACATCAGGTGTTGCCGGAGACGGCGAAAACAACAAAGTATGAGCATGTTTTGCCTCTTTTGGCCGGTATTGAGGAAAGCGATGAAATAGAAGGTCTCTTGCTTTTGTTAAATACAGTTGGCGGAGATATTGAAGCCGGGCTTGCAATTGCGGAAATGATTGCCGGAATGAAAAAACCAACCGTTTCCCTTGTTCTTGGCGGTGGACACTCTATCGGAATTCCATTGGCTGTTTGTACGAAGAAATCATTTATTACACCGACAGCCAGCATGACAGTCCATCCCGTACGAATGACTGGCCTTGTGGTTGGAGCACCCCAAACATTTCGTTATTTTCAACGCATTCAGGAACAGATTGCCCATTTTGTAACAGAGAATTCCGGAATTTCCAAGGAACAGTTTGAGCGGTATATGATGGCGACCGGGGAAATGGCAACAGATGTGGGGACAATTCTTTACGGAAATGAAGCGGTTGCATCCGGATTAATTGATAGACTTGGTGGCTTAAATGATGCGTTAACTGCTCTGCACAAGATGATTGAAAAACAGAGGAACAAAGGTAAAAAGGGATAATTTTTGCATTCGTACTGGAAATTATAGATCGGATATGATATAATTAGAAAAATGTGAAAGGGGAGTGGGCGTATGCCGTTTTTGTTCGTAGTGTTATATGGTTTGCTATCGGGCTTTTTCGATGTATTGCCCGTTTCTTCTTTTGCTCATCAGACCGTTTTTCAAACGATTTTTGGCGTGGAAGGTCCGCTGCATTTATACAAATTAATTGTTCACCTTGCATCGATCAGTGCGTTGATTTTTACATTAAGGCCAAACATTACAGCATTGCTGCGGGAACAAAGATTATTGTCTTTACCGCGAAGAAGAATGCAATCAGACAGGAAGTTTACATATGAACTTCGTTTTGTAAAGACTGCGATGATCGCCGCATCCGTATCAACATTGCTAATGCTCTTTATTGGGAATAAGTCCCAGTCCTTACTGCTGACAGGTATTCTTTGCGTTGTTAACGGCGTTATTGTACTTGTTCCGGAGTATCTGCCCATTGGAAATAAAACAGCCAAGCATATGAATAAATTGGATGCTGTTTCATTCGGCCTGATTGGAGGACTTGGCGTATTTCCTGGCATCTCCCGTATAGCTACAATGCAGTGCTATGCAAACCTGCGGGGTGTGGAGCGCTCGAAGTCTTCCACATGGGCTCTGCTAACTGCCATACCGGTTATTACGGTACTGATCTTTTTTGATATTATTGGAATGTTTACCGTTGGCATTGGTGCTGTTTCTTTCCTGACTGTTCTTAGTTTTGTTCTTGGGGCAGTTCTTAGTTTCATTGGTACCTTCGCCGGTGTGACACTTGTTCGGTTCCTTTCAGCAAAGATCGGCTTTGTCGGATTTGGTTACTACAATGTTGGTATTGGACTTGTGATTTTCTTTCTATATTTAACGGTTTAATTGGAGGCAATTATGGCATCAAATAATAAAAATTCAAAAGCAGCAAAGGCTGTGGCTGCTTCCAAGAAGGGAAAAAACGCAGTAAAAAAACCTGCAACCAGTAAATCAACAGGAAAGAAATCACAACAACAAAAAGGATTTCAAATTCCGCCCCGAGTGATTTCCGGTACGGTTTTCTTGGCGCTCTTTATACTTTTTCTCGTTGTATATCTAAAGCCTGACGGGCAAATTCCCAAAATGCTGAACGCTTTTCTATGTGGACTTGTTGGCAGGGTAGGCTTTATTATTGCCATTCCGGGCAGTCTGTGCCTATTTATGATTCACGCCTTCAGCAATAAGCGCCCGGTGATTGTACGTAGCATCTTTGTTGGCGTTTTTGTGCTTGTATGTGGATGCCTGTTTCATTTGAGCAGCAATTACCCATTAACAGAGCAGGGACTTGGGGTGGTTCGACAGCTTTATGAAGGCGGTATTGCTGGGAAAGCAGGCGGCTTAATTTGCGGTGGTATCTGTGAGCTGCTGACAAGCCTTTTAGGCAATATTCTTTCCTATATTGGACTTGTGATCCTGGCAATCTTTGCATTGCTTGGTGCGATGCAGATTACGATTCCCAGTATCATTCGCGCTATTCAAAGCCGTCCGAGGCTTGAAGATCCGGATAAGCAGGAAGAAAAGCCTGGTCCTGCATCCCTTGTAGTTAACCACATTGCCCAAAAGCGCATCCAGAAGACCCAGGAAAGAAGAGAACGGCAAGCACTTCTGGAGGAAGAAGAGAAAGCCATCGAAGCAGAGCTCGCGCTGAAAAAGGAAGAAAGAATTGAGGAACAGTTTCCGGAGCCGACTTATACAGTTCCCGGAACGCAGTCGAAAGCCGATGATATTATCCGGCAGATTGATGTGGATGTGGCAGCCCCGGTTGCGGCTGCAGCAGGCATTACATCTGTATCTGATGATTTGCATGTGGAAATACCGTTGGTTGGCGGTAAACTTGAGGATGCCTTCCCGGAGAATATGCCTGAACTGACGGTTGATTCTACTGTTGAGCCTGTAAAGCCCACAAAGAAACCGGAAAAGGTAACTGCAAAAGAGGCACAGGAATCTGCGCAGGAAGTTGCTGATGAAATTGCGCAAGCAATGGAAGAGCCAAAGCAAATTTACGAATTTCCGCCTATTGATTTGTTACGACTGCCCAATCGAAATGGCCTGGATGCTACCGGAGAAATGCGCGACAATACAATGCGCCTGCAAGATACTCTGGCCAGTTTCAAAATTGAAGCAAACATCGTGAATGTTACCAGAGGCCCCAGCGTGACTCGTTATGAGGTAGAACTGGAAAAGGGTGTTCGCTTAAATAAACTTACCAACTCTGCAGACGATATTGCTCTTAGCCTGGGTGCTTCCGGTGTTCGTATTGCTGCTGTGCCGGGTAAGATTTCCGTCGTTGGTATTGAGGTTCCCAACAAGGCGGTAACCTCTGTTACCTTGCGGGAAGTTATCGATTCTAATGAGTTTGAGAAGGCAAAGTCTGCTTCATCCTTTGCAGTGGGCAAAGATATCGGTGGTAATTGTATCGTCGGAAATGTGGCAAAACTGCCCCATATGCTGATTGCTGGCACGACGGGATCCGGTAAGTCTGTATGCATGAATTCCATCATCATTTCCTTGCTTTATAAAGCAAGCCCGGATGATGTCAAACTCATAATGATAGACCCCAAAATGGTTGAATTGGGCGTTTATAATGACATCCCGCATTTGCTTATTCCGGTTGTTACGGATCCCAAAAAGGCTGCGGGATCTCTGCAGTGGGCGGTAGTGGAAATGATGCGCCGGTATAAGGCTATGTCCGATGCCAATGTTCGTGATCTCGACTCTTATAACGGCATGGTAGACAGCCAGCAGATTGACGGTGAAAAACTGCCGCAGGTGGTTGTTATTATTGACGAGCTTGCTGACTTGATGCTGGTTGCAGCAAAAGAAGTGGAAGAGTCCATTTGTCGGATTGCTCAAATGGGCCGTGCAGCAGGTATTCATCTGATAATCGCAACGCAACGTCCTTCCGCAGATGTCATTACCGGCCTTATGAAGGCAAATATTCCTTCACGAATTGCATTTGCAGTAGCATCTGCTATGGAATCCCGCATTATTTTGGATACACAGGGTGCGGAGAAATTGGTAGGCAGGGGTGATATGCTTTATGCGCCTATCGGCAGCGGCAAGCCTTTGCGAGTTCAGGGTTGCTTTGTTAGTGAGCAGGAAGTGGAAGCGGTTGCTACCCACGTAAAATCTGCATATACAAGTGCCTATAACCAGCAGATTATGGATGATATTGAACGCAAGGCGGCGCAAACCGGAAATAAGCCTGTTACTGCATCCGATCCAGAGCCCAATGCGGAAGAAAGCAGCTATGATGAACTCCTCCCAGCAGCGGTAGATGTGATTTTGGAAACCAACCAAGCCTCTGCATCTATGCTTCAAAGAAGGCTTAAATTGGGTTATTCCAGAGCCTCCCGTATTATTGACCAAATGGCAGAACTGGGATTTGTGGGCCCCTATAAGGGCAGTAAGCCCAGAGATGTTATTATTACAAAAGAAAAATGGGAAACCATGCGTAATAACACGGGTGGTCAAATGAATTTTGAGGATTTGCAAGAGAGCGAATCTTTTGATGACGAGTTCTAATTCAAAATGTGGAAGCGAGCCGACAGATACCTGTCGGCTCGCTTGTCATATATGTGGCAGTTACGAATAGGATATTGCAGGGGGGAGTGTATGGATTGTCAGTGGACAGCCTTAATAAATGTTTTGCCGCTGTGGATGCGTGAAAGTGTGAATGGACTATCCTCCGAATGCTTACAGGAAATTCGACTGCGTATGGGTGTCAGACCAATTCTTATTTGTAAGGACAAGCACATTCGGATAAATAGAACGGTTGTAAAAGAGGATTTGGAGTTTTGTATAAATACTGCCTCCAGGTATTCTCCCTGGACAACCCAAACGATATCCAAGGGCTTTATTACTGTTGAAGGTGGGCATAGAATTGGAATTTGTGGAACAACAGCACTGCTAAGTGATAAATTGATTAGTATGCGGGAAATAAACTCACTATGCATTCGCGTTGCAAGGCAATTTCCGGGGATAGGTGAAGAGGCTGCCAAACTCTTTGGGAATATCCTAATCATTGGTCGCCCAGGAAGCGGAAAAAGTACGTTATTAAGGGATATAATCAGGTGTAAATCCCAAAGAGGTGATGTGATATGTGTTGTGGACGAGCGTCAAGAGTTGTTTCCGTGTGCCGGTGGAAGACCATGCTTTCAATGTGGTGATAATACAGACATTTTAAGTGGGTGTCCAAAAGTTGACGGGATTGATATGGCTATCCGCGTTATGAATCCCCAGATTTTAGCAGTAGATGAGATTACTGCCAAGGAGGATTGTCAGGCGCTATTAAATGCTGGTTGGTGTGGGATCTCTCTGCTTGCTACAGCACATGCGGCAAGTAAAAATGACTTTTTACAAAGACCAATCTATAGGCCTGTTGTTGAAAGCAAACTCTTTGATACATTACTCATATTACAAACGGACAAGTCCTGGCGGACGGAAAGGATACACTATGGCAATTAAATGGATTGGTGCAATATGTATATTTGCTGCTTGCGGTGGGTTCGGTTTTCAAATTGCAGCATCGCAAAGAAAAGAGGTGCGCACGCTACGGCAGCTCATCCGTGTATTGGATTTTGCAGAGTGTGAGTTACAGTACCGACTGACACCTTTGCCGGAACTTTGTAGAAATTCGGCAAATGAATGCTCGGGGTCATTGAGTAAGCTGTTTCTGCGTTTAAGTGCAGAGCTGGAAGACCAAATATCACCAAATGTTTCGTCATGTATGCAGGCTGCAATTGCTGTAACGGAGGAATTGCCGAAACATACTAAGGAGGCATTATCTCTCTTAGGTGAGTCATTGGGTAAATTTGATCTAAATGGGCAACTGCGAGGTCTTGCAAGCGTCAGAGGGGAATGTAACCGAAGACTGGATACTCTCTCAGAAAATCAGGATGTTCGTTTGCGCAGCTATAAAACATTGGGCCTTTGCGCTGGTGCGGCATTAGTGATACTGTTTATTTAATATGGACATTGATTTAATATTCAAAATTGCTGCAATAGGCATCATTGTTTCTATTCTAAATCAGGTGCTCAGCAAATCCGGTAGGGAAGAGCAGGCAACGATGACAACTTTGACAGGTTTGGTGGTAGTGCTGATGATGGTTGCAATGAAAATTTCTGAATTGTTTGAACTGGTGAAAAATCTATTTGAGCTATAATGGATTTGTTTATTAAGACAACGGCAGGCGTATTCTTTGCTCTCATCTTATTTGTTACGCTTTCAAAACAGGCAAAGGATATGGCAACGGTACTATCTATCGGTGCTTGCTGCATGGCAGGATTGGTTGCTTTTCACTATCTCCAGCCTGTGGTTTCCTTCCTACATACCTTGCAGGAGAAAACAGGCGTTGATAATGCATTTTTTCAAATACTATTAAAGGCAGTTGGCATTACTTTACTTGGTGAAGTTGCGTGCTCTATTTGCGCGGATGCGGGAAATTCGTCCTTGGCGAAAGTACTCCAGGTGCTTTCATCTGCTGTGATTTTGTGGTTGTCCCTGCCTTTATTGGAGAAACTTCTTGATTTGGTAGACGGAGTGCTGGATTTTCGTTGAGAAAACTAATTTTTTGCCTATTAATCTTTTCAATACTGATTATGCCTGTAATGGCCGAAGACATTACGGCACCACCTGCTCCCGATGAAGCAGAGATCTATATGCCATCGGAACCGCAATCTTTTTCCGAAGGGCTTATATACATTATCAGAAAAGCAATAGGCTCATTGGAGCCGGAACTGGCAGAAGCTGGCAAGCTATGTGGATCTGTAATAGCAGTTGCTATGTTGA
This sequence comes from Faecousia sp., assembly GCA_045594945.1. GTDB lineage: Bacteria > Bacillota > Clostridia > Oscillospirales > Oscillospiraceae > Faecousia. The sequence continues at coordinate 12,119 of JAZNZO010000073.1, read as the reverse complement.
GTGCAATAACACAGCAGTTTTCCCCACATACGAAGTCAGTTTCTAATATGGTTGTAACGATCCTGATTGCCATTCTCTTAATTTTACCAACAAATGCACTGATTGGCCTTGGACGACAAACAACAGAGAATTTAAGTAACTATGGAAAATTGTTTGTGCCTGTGATGACGACGGGACTTGCAGCAGAGGGAGCGGTTACTGCTTCAGCAGCGCTCTATGGTGCTACAACAGCATTTGCGGCAATTCTCAATAGTTTAATTTCCAATTTTGTAGTACCGCTTTTGTATGTCTATCTCACACTTTCTGTTGTGAATAGTGTGTTAGAGGACGATACATTAAAGAGATTAAGAGACTTCGCAAAATGGATTACCTTGTGGAGTATGAAGGCAATACTGTATGTCTACACAGCGTATATGACAATTACCGGTGTCATTAGTGGAACGGTTGATGCGTCTGCACTGAAGGTAACAAAACTTGCGATATCTTCAGCAGTTCCCGTAATAGGCGGACTTCTCTCTGATGCATCGGAAACAATTCTAATTGGCGCAGGAGTTATGAAGAATGCAGTGGGTATTTATGGGTTGTTTGTTGTGATTAGTCTATGGATTGGTCCATTTCTTAAGATTGGTGTTCAATATCTTTTGATGAAATTAACCGGTACAATTGCCGGTGTCTTTACATCAAAGCAAACGGCGGAACTTCTAAATGATTTTACAGGTGCTATGGGAATGCTTCTTTCAATGATTGGCGTACAAACCCTTTTGCTGATTGTCAGCACAGTCTGCTTTATGCGGGGTGTTGCCTAATGGATGGCTTAAGAAGTTACTTGATTGCTTTATGCAGTGCGGCAATTTTGTGCGCTATTATTAAGCAAATAGCAGGAAGAAATAAAATGTGCAGCGGGACTGTCAATTTGCTGTCAGGTCTATTTGTTGCGATTTGCATTATTTCACCTTGGAAAGATTTTTCATTACGAGATTTGCAAATGTATAATCCGCTGGAAACACAGTCGGCTGATGTGTATGTGGAGACCGGGAAACAAATGACGCAGAATAAAATTGAAGCAATCATAATTGAAAGAACACAGGCATATATTTTGGAGAAGGCAAATATGTTGCATGTGCAGGTGGAGGTGAGAGTGGAACTGTCGGATGATGGCATTCCTTTAAGGTCTGTAATTACCGGTAAACTTTCACAGGATGAAAGGGATGAATTGTCTGCATTTTTACTTAAAGAAATTGGCATTAAAGAGGAGATGCAGATATGGAAATAAGTCAACTTTGTAAAAAAGCGAAAAGCATAATAATCAAATATAAATTTGTTGCAATCATTCTGCTGGTTGGAATAGGCCTAATGCTACTGCCAAGTGGGGACAAAGAAACTGCTGCGGTGAAAGAGCAGATTGTTAAAGCAAATGAGATTTCATTGGAAGACACTTTAGCCAATGTTCTGTGCAAAATGCAAGGCGCCGGTAAAGTAGAAGTTATGCTGAATATTGAGCAGGGTGCGAAGACGATCTATCAGGTTGATAATGATGTTTCCAAAAGTGACTCCGGCTATACAGACCGCAGACAAACTGTGACTTTGACGGACGGTCAAAGAAATCAGTGCGGATTGGTGCAGCAAGTAAATCCACCTATCTATTTAGGAGCAGTTGTGTTGTGTCAGGGTGCAAATGACCCGGTAGTTAAACTGTCAATAGTGGAAGCAGTATCAAAAATTACCGGATTGAATGCAAATCAAATTTGTGTGTTAAAAATGGAATAGTGAGGGAATGATTATGAAAAAATGGAAGAAGAATTTAATCGCAGGTGCGCTGCTTTGCTGCGTTTTGGGCGGCATCTATGTGAATTGGGTTTACTCCGATCAAGAAAGTGTTATGTCTCTGAACGATGTATTGGATGAAGAGAAAGTGCTTTCTGACTTGCTCGTGATGGGGGATGATGTTTCTCTGGATAACCCTGAAAATACTGGATCTGCTTATTTTGCAGCAGTGCGTCTTTCCCGGCAACAGGCAAGAGACAGCGCAGTAAGCCTATTACAGGAAGCTATGTCCTATACAGATTCCGGCGTGACTGAGGAAACAAACAGACAACTGGAAGAAATTGTTCAGACTGCTTTGTGCGAGGCACAGATTGAAAGCTTGGTTATCGCAAAAGGATATGCTGATTGTGTTGCATATATGAGCGAATCCGGAATTAGCATCGCAGTCGCTGCTCCGGAGGGTGGGTTAAAGCAGGAAGATGCATCGTTGATTTCTGATATTGTTTTATCCCAATCTTCTTACACACTTGCTGATATCCGTGTTGTGGAAGTTAAATAAGGTTTCCCCGCTGTAGACGAATGCCTACAGCGGGGATTTTCCTTTGATTTTAAGAAAATAGTTGTATTTTTCAAGATATGTGATACAATAAACAAAAGTATGTTTTGCATAGTGAACACTTTATGGGAGGTTACCGTTATGGCAGATAACAAGCAATATATTACCCGCGTTCAAAAGGATGGCGCGATTCTGATTTCCGAGGATGTGATCGGTGCCATTGTTGCGCAGACTATTAAAGAAGTGGATGGAGTCGTAGGCCTTAATAACAAACTCACGCCTGAAATTGCTGATTTTATCGGTGTGGGCAACTGGGCTAAGGGCGTCCGTATTAAACTTGAGGGAGATAATGAAGTCTCTATTGATTGCAATATCATTGTTTCCTATGGTAGCTGCATCGTTAATGTTGCGAAGGCTGCCCAGGAGGCTGTTGCAAGCGCTGTGGAGGCACTTTCCGGCGTGAAGGCCTCTGCGGTCAATGTGAATGTTTGCGGTGTTGTGCGCAAGTAAGGAGTTCATATGTCAAGAGCAAGCGCCAGAGAACTGGCAGTACATTTAATCTATGGCCGCGAGTTTACAGGGGAGGAGCCTGCCCAGGTTATTGCTACCCGGCTGAACAAAGACTATTTTGCAAACCTCTCTGCGGAATGCGAGATTTATACCCAACGGCCCAATAGTTTTGAACGGGCATACCTTGATAAGGTTGTAAGTGGCGTTTCCAACCGCGTAGATGAATTGAACGAGATAATTAGTAGGTATTCTATTGGTTGGGATGTAAGCCGTATCTCTAAACTGACCCGTACCATTTTACAACTTGCTATTTTTGAAATTCGGTATATGGATGATGTACCGGAAGGTGTTGCGATTTCTGAAGCAGTTAGAATTGCAAAAATGTATGACGGTGATGATACCGGCGCATTTGTAAATGGTATTTTGGGTACTTTTGTTAGAAATATGAATTGTGAGGTAGAATGATGTGTGTCATTGGTCTTGACACCAGTAATTACACCACATCCATTGCATATTTTGACGGGAAATCCGGCACGAACTGCTCTAAACTTCTTCCGGTAAAGGAGGGAGCTCTTGGGCTTCGACAAAGCGATGCTGTATTTCATCACACGCAAAGCCTGCCGGAATTATCCGGCAGGTTATTTTCAAGTTTGGATAAAGGTGAAATTAAGGCTGTTGGTGTCAGTACGCGCCCCAGGGCGGTTGAAGGAAGTTACATGCCTTGCTTTACGGTGGGATATTCTCATGGAAAGTTGCTTTCTGATGCGCTCAATGTTCCACTGTTTTCTTTTTCCCATCAACAGGGCCATATTGCCGCCAGTTTGTGGAGTGCGGACAGGCTTGATTTGATGCAGACACCCCATCTTGCCTGGCATTTGTCCGGTGGAACAACGGAACTATTGCTTGTTACCCCTGACAGTAAAAATGTTACCTGTGAAAAGATTGGCGGTTCATCGGATATTTCCGCCGGCCAATTGATTGACAGAACCGGACAGTTATTAGGTTTGCCTTTTCCTTCGGGAAAGCATCTTGATAGCTTATCTGCTTTATGTGATTGTAAAGATTTCTTTCGGGTAAAATGCCCGGAGCTAACCTTTTCCCTGTCTGGAGTGCAGAATAAGGTGCAAGCATATTTTGAGAAACATTCTCCGGAAGAAACAGCTTCTTATGCTATTTTAAGTGTGGCTATGGCCGTTTTAGCGGCAACAGAAAATGCACTTAAAACTTATCCTGGTTTTCCGGTTGTTTTCTCCGGCGGTGTGGCTTCCAATTCCACATTACGCCATGTTATGGAGCCGATTGCCCCTGTTTTCTGTGAGCCTAAATATTCTACTGATAATGCTATGGGCATTGCAGTTTTGACTTATCTTAACTTGGAGGGTTGAGATGCAACAAACACTGTCCGTTACAGAAGTAAATGCATATATCCAAGAAAAACTGGATAGAGACATTCTTCTTTCTTCTGTGGCTGTAAAAGGTGAGATCAGCAACTACAAGTTATATCCTTCCGGACACCACTATTTCACCTTGAAAGATGAAAATTGCGCCCTGAAGTGCGTTATGTTCAAAGGAAACGCCTTTCGATTGCGTTTTAAGCCCGAGAACGGCACAAAAGTCATTGCCCTTGGTAAAATCTCTGTTTTTCCAAGAGACGGTGCATATCAGCTGTATTGCACGGCTATGGCGCTTGATGGTATTGGAGATCTCCATGCTGCCTTTGAGGAGTTAAAGAAAAAACTCAGCAAAGAAGGCCTTTTTGATTCTGACCACAAAAAGCAAATACCTGAGTATCCCGGCACGATTGGTATCGTAACAAGTTCTGCCGGAGCTGCAGTGCACGATATGCTTCGTATATTATCAAAACGCTATCCGTTGGCTAAAGTACGCTTGTTCCCGGTGAGGGTACAAGGCATTGAGGCGCCTGCGGAAATTTGTGCGGCTATCGAATATGCCAATATGCACAATCTTGCAGACTTGCTGATCATTGGCCGGGGCGGTGGCTCTATTGAAGACCTTTGGGCATTTAACGATGAGAACCTTGCCAGGGTCATTTACAATTCTAAAATTCCAATTATTTCAGCTGTAGGGCACGAGCCTGATGTGACTATATCTGATTATGTTGCAGATTTGCGCGCGGCTACACCTTCCAATGGTGCAGAACTGTCTGTTCCGGATATGCAGGCGCTATTTCAGCAATTAGATGGATTGCAGGAAAGATTGAATGCAGCCATATTGAGAAATATACGTTTAGGTCGCTTACGACTCAATGCCCTTTCGTCCAGTAGCGCAATGCAAGGGCCTACTATGTATATAGCGCAACGCAGAAAGTCTTTAGAACTTCTTCGCAGCCGTATGACGGCTGTTCAAAGCAGATATCTTTACGGTAATAAGCAAAGATTTATGTCTTTGGCGGCAAAGCTGGATGCTATGAGCCCTCTGAAGGTATTAACGCGGGGTTATAGCTTAACTACGGCACAAGACGGTGCCGTGCTTCATAGTGTGAAACAGGCAAAACCGGGGGAGAGCATAAATATCCGTCTTGCTGATGGCCTTTTGTCCGCCAGTATTACTGATGTGGAGGAGATTGAAAATGAATCAAAAGAATAAAACTTTTGAAGAAAATATGGATCGCCTTGAGCAAATTGTTCGTGCAATGGAAAAAGGCGATGTAGCCCTTGAAGAATCCTTAAAACTGTTCCAGGAAGGCACGAGCCTTGTTCAGTCCTGCACAAAACTTTTGGATGAAGCAGAACTCCAGGTAACGAAAATTACTGCAGGGGCTGACGGAGCGCCTGAGGAGGTGCCCTTTGATGCTGAAATTTGAAGAGCAATTAGGCAAGTATCAGTCCAGGATTGAAGAGTACCTGCGGGATAACTGCAGTGTTTATCCACAGCAACCCCAGCAGACACTTTTCGATTCCATGCGGTACAGTCTGCTTGCAGGAGGCAAGCGGCTAAGACCTGTCCTTGTTTTTGACTTTTGCAGAATGTGCGGCGGCGATTGGGAAAAGGCTACGCCGTTTGCAGCCGCACTGGAAGCCATCCATACCTCCAGCCTAATTCACGATGACCTTCCCTGTATGGATAATGATGATTATCGAAGGGGCAGACTGACGAACCATAAAGTGTATGGGGAGGATGTTGCCGTTCTTGCCGGTGACGCTCTTTTGATTGCTGCATTTTCCTATATCGCTCAGTCTGACTATTGTGCTGATGTTCGTATCCGTGCTGTGGAATACCTTGCTGAATGCGTGGGAGAATTGGGAATGGTTGGCGGACAAATGTTGGATATTCAAAGCGAGCAAAGACAATGCACGGAACAAGAAGTTTTGGATATCCAAAGCCGCAAGACCGGCGCATTGATTCGTGCTGCTGCTGTGCTTGGCGTTCTTGCCGGAAATGGCACGCAGGAACAGGTGAAGGCCGCAGAAGACTTCGCTAACCATATTGGCCTGGCGTTTCAAATTCGTGACGATATGCTTGATCAGATTGGGGATGCGCAAGTTCTGGGTAAGGCCGTTAATACCGATGGAGCAAAAAATACCTTTGTGCAGATTTATGGCATTGAGGAATGCGACAAGCTGGTGAATGAACATACTGCTCTTGCAAAACAGGCTCTGTGTGCATTCGATAATAATGGTTTTATGCTGGATCTTGCTGGTTACTTGATTCATCGAATGAAATAGTCTATGACTGCAAAACGGCTCTCTTACGCAAGAGAGCCGTTTCTTTAATTGGTTAGATATCAAATCCAGGGTTCATACAGTATACATTTTTCTGGTTTAATTTTTCACGCAGAAGTTGTACTGCTTCGCCAAAACGCTGGAAGTGGACAACCTCTCGTTCGCGCAGGAATTTGATTACATTGTTCACATCGGGATCATCACTAAGCCGCAGAATATTATCATAGGTGACTCTGGCTTTTTGCTCTGCTGCAAGGTCTTCAACAAGGTCGGCCATAGGATCGCCTTTAACCTGCATGGATGCAGCAGACCAAGGGAAGCCGGAAGCACTTGTTGGGTAGACCCCTGTGGTGTGGTCCACAAAATAGGGAGCAAAGGCGGAGTCCTGAATTTGACTGTCTTTTAGGTTTCGGGTAAGCTGCTGTACAATAGCGCCTACCATTTCCAAGTGACCGAGTTCTTCTGTACCGATATCTGTCAACAAGCCCTTCAGTTCATCGAAAGGCATACTGTATCGCTGAGACAGATACCGAAGGGAGGCACCCAGTTCACCGTCTGGGCCGCCATATTGAGAGATGATGACAGAAGCCAGCCTCGGGTTTGGTTTGTCAATCTTTACAGGATACTGCAACTTTTTATCATAGATAAACATTCTTATACCTCCCGATTGGCTGCATATTCCCAAGGCCAGGGATCATCAAGCCATCTGTATTCGCCCTCAGTCATGGACATATGATTTAGCGGTCCGTAAATCTTCTCGTATTTTTCTTTACCTTGATGATAGAGTTTCTGCAGACTTCTATAAAGATCCAATGCTTCTTTGTCGTTGCGATGGGTATCCAAATATAATGCAATTTCGTGAATGGCAAACCCTAATGTCTGCAACTCCGTTAAAGGGGTGATAGGTTGCTCGTCTTTATTAACCATCCCCATGAAGGGAAGGTCCAAGCCGGGGAACAGTGTGCCTCGCACAAAACCCTTCCGGGGCTCATACTTTGGTGGGTTATCCAACTGAAAGGGAACGTATGGGTTGGCCAACGGTGCAGTTGCAGGCAGGCGACCTTCGGTTCCACAGTTGTTTTGCCGTTGCATATCCAAAGCAATTCCTCCTTGATATTTTTTGGGACGGTGTCGTTCCGGCTCATTCTATGACGAAAATTGTTTATGCGTGCATGGAACCTCCAAATGGACATAAAGTGTATGGAGGTGTTATCTATGATTTTCAAACGGAACAGCGTATACTGGTTATTAGTATATACAATTGTATTAGGCGGTTTTTGGGGACTTTGCATTTTGGGAAGCAACGTTGTTACAACAATGAAACAGGAGGATTTGGTTGCCCACAGAAAGTGCATTATCATTGATGCAGGACACGGGGGAGTAGATGGGGGAACAACTTCTTGCACCGGTGTTACAGAAAGCAATCTGAATTTGGAAATTGCACTGCGGTTGAATGAATTTCTGCATTTGATAGGAATTGATACAAAAATGATACGCACAACAGACTGTTCTGTGTATACAAGTGGTGAAACGATTGCAGCAAAGAAAGTTTCAGATCTAAAAGAGCGGGTTCGAATTGTAGAATCAACACGTAACAGTATATTGGTTAGTATTCATCAGAATTATTTTGCGCAAAGCATATATTCCGGTGCACAAGTATTTTACGGAAATCATAAGGAAAGCCGAACTATTGCAAGTAAACTGCAGAAAACTTTGGTTAATACCGTAAACCCTGGGTCTAAGCGAACAGAAAAGAACGCAAAAGGTGTGTACCTGATGGAACATGTGTCCTGTCCTGCAATTTTAGTTGAGTGTGGATTCTTGTCAAATCCCAAGGAAGAAGCTCTTTTACGGAGCGCTGATTATCAGATTAAGCTATGCTGCATTATTGGCACAACTTTGTTGGATTTCATCAATTCTTATCCTTCTATAACTTGACCGAGGGAATTTCGACTGTTATAATAGTGAAAAGAGGTGATTTGATGGCAAAGGCAAAGTCTGTTTATTATTGTACAGTTTGTGGCAATGAGACACCAAAATGGCAGGGTAGGTGTGCCGCCTGCGGCGCCTGGAATACAATCGAAGAACACATTGAAAAGCCTGTTGCTGCGGGAAAAATGCGTGCGATACCCGTTGGTACAACAAGGACAGCCCAGAGGTTGAACGAGGTCTCTTTTGAAGCTGAGATCCGCTTTTTTACAGGCATGGGTGAACTTGACCGTGTGCTGGGCGGCGGCGCTGTAGAAGGCTCTCTGGTTCTTGTGGGCGGTGCGCCTGGCATTGGTAAATCCACATTGTTGTTGCAAATTTGTCAAAGCCTCTGTAGGGAAAGAAAAGTACTATATGTTACGGGTGAGGAAAGCCAAAGACAGGTTTCCATGCGTGCGCAAAGATTGGGTGTTACCACCGATAACTTGTACATCCTTTCAGAGACCAGACTTACTGATATGCTGGAGGCAGTTTCTAACGCGGCACCGGATATTCTGATAGTGGATTCCATTCAGACTATGTATAATGAAGAGAATGACTCATCTCCCGGCAGCGTATCTCAGGTGAAAGATTGCACAATGGCGCTGATGCAACTTTCAAAGATGGAAGGCATCACTGTATTTGTTGTTGGCCATATCAATAAGGATGGCGCAATTGCCGGCCCCAAGGTACTGGAACATATGGTTGACTGCGTTCTGTATTTTGAAGGGGATCCTAATTCCTCCTACAGACTTCTGCGCGCAGCTAAAAACCGATTCGGCTCCACCAACGAAATTGGAGTCTTTGAGATGTGCGATAAAGGCCTTGTCGAAATTCCAAATCCATCTCAAATGCTTTTGGAAGGCCGCCCTGAAGGTGCATGCGGGACTTGCGTTGCCTGCGTTATGGAAGGCACCAGACCTGTGCTTGCAGAGGTGCAGGCTCTTGTTGCAAAAACGACTTTTAATGTGCCCCGCAGAACAGCCGATGGTTTTGACTTTAATCGTGCTGTTCTGTTGTTGGCAGTTGCGGAAAAACGGGCAAATATGCGTCTGAGCGCCTTTGATGCCTATATTAATATCATTGGTGGACTCCAGTTGGATGAACCCGGTGCAGACCTTCCGGTTGTGTTAGCCCTTGCATCTTCTTACCGGGACACACCTGTTTCTGATAAACTTGTCGCCATTGGAGAAGTTGGTTTGACTGGGGAAATTCGTGGTGTGTCCAATATTGGACAAAGACTGACTGAAGTTGCAAGATTGGGCTTTGAGAAGTGTATTATTCCGAAATCTGGCACTGAAAAATTGGAAATTCCCGAAGGCTTGACCGTGTATCGGGTCAGAAACCTTCGGGAAGCAATAGAAATTGCGCTATAAGGTAGGGAAGGGGAGTTAATTCTCTTCTTCCGGATTTGCAAAATCCAATTTAGAAAGCGGATTTGCTTCTGCTGCAATTTTTAATTCTGTATTTTCAATATGGGTGTAGATTTGGGTGGTATTCAGGTTTTCGTGACCTAATACTTCCTGGACTGTTTTTACATCTACGCCGCCGGAAAGCATCATTGTTGCAGCTGTATGCCTCAGCTTATGGGCCGAGTATTGATCGGCGTCCAAGCCTGCCTGCAACAGGGCCTTTTTAACTAAGCGGTGAACTGCGGTGACACTGATTCGGTTGCTGTCCCGGGAACCAAAAAGTGCCCGGTTATCAGATAATACTTGTTTGTTCCGTATTGGCAAATAAGCGTCGATGGCCTTTCTGCAGGCGCTTCCGAAATACACAAAACGCTCTTTATTGCCTTTACCTAATACACGGATGCGATCTTCGTAGACATCGCTTAGATTTAATCCAACCAACTCACTGCGTCGAATTCCACAGTTTAAAAAAAGCATCAGAATTGCGTAATCCCGCTTTTGATTTTGCCCGGAAACAGCCTGTAATAGGGCAGAGGACTGGGATAATGTCAGATATTTGGGCAGACTTTTCCGCAGTTTGGGATATTCCAAGTCCGCAACAGGGTTTTCTGTTAATTGCTTTGTTCTAACAGTTAGGTATTTATAAAATGACTTGATAGCGGACAGTTTTCTTGCTCGCGCAGACGGCTCAATGCCGTATTCCGGGGCAGGGGAGTCCGGATTTATGGCTCTGTCATTCGCCAAGTAGGATAAAAAGTCGAAAATCTCTGATGTTGTGATGGCTTCAATAAACTTAAGGTCAACATCTTTGATTGGAATATCTTCCAACGGCGTATTTAAGGGCATATCGTTGCGCATTAATCGAATAAACCGTAAGAACATTCGAAGGTCTAAGTAGTATTCAGAGATAGTTCTTGGGGATTGCCCCTTAATATTTTCGTGATATGTTAGAAAATCTCTTAGAATTTGTGGACAATCTGTGTATTTTTGCATATATTTATGCTCCTTTCGATATTAGAACAAATGTTTATGAGTGATAATGTATATTTAACAAAGATGACGCAGGCGATAGCAAAGGCCCATTTTAAGGATTTTGCCTTCGACCGGGCGGTATTTCTTGACGGACAACCTGTGCATCAATTTGAGTACAGTGATGATTGGTTGATCTCCTATTTGGAGCGGCATAAGAATTGCGAGCAATTAGCGATTATGCTTCAGGACAAGCCTGTTGGTGAAATACTATTCAAACACATAGATAATACAAATAGGACGGCTGTATTCAGCATACATCTTCAGAATGATCTTGTAAAAGAAAAAGGATATGGAACACAGGCTGAGAAATTGGCAATAGAGTATGCGTTTCATACTCTGAAATTGATTGTACTATATGCGGATGTAATTAAAACAAATACGAGGAGCATTCGTGTACTTGAGAAAGTCGGTTTTCAAAAGTTAAACGAGGATAAAGACTTTATTTATTATGAAATCCGCAATCCCAATGAAGAGATGGATACATAGCGCAGAAGATTCTCCAAAAGCCATAAATTAAGGTTTGATACAGCGCACATGCACCTTTTGCTAATATTATAGCACATATTGACTGCGAACGCAACAAAATTTTTATTTTGTTGCGTTCGATGGAAATTATAGCAGATTATCATCCCTGTGTTTGTTCGCTCCCCTATGTGCCTACCGCATATATAAATATGAATATACCAAAGGAGATTTATATGAAAAAGAAGATTTCACCAATTGTTTTAGCATGTTTACTTTTAGTATTGGAAGTTTTGCCTCTTGGCGCAGCGCTACATATTCCTAATGCTGATGGCAATCATACAGTGCTGTTTTGCTCTTACTTTGACTTGCGCCCTTTATTGGATGGGAACTTTGCTCCTTTGATTGTTGCTGTTTTATCTATTGCCTTACTTGTTCTTTGCGTGATCTATTTTGTCAATCCCAATAAGAAGCTCAAAAAAACGATCTTCATTGTAGCTTGTACAGCAATGCTCCTATCCTTCTGTCCCCTATTTTATTGCATGCAGTGTTATTCATTAATTGATTGCTTGATCGTGTTTATTTTGTTTATCCATACCATGATGTTTGTTGAACAGACAAAATAACGGATTCTTCTTTACAATTCGCTGTTTTTCTATTAAAATATAGAAAAATCCCTTAGGAGGCTACATATATGGCAGTGAAAAGAATTGGCGTTTTGACCAGCGGCGG
>JAZNZO010000072.1:0-4248 GCA_045594945.1 Faecousia sp. | reverse complement strand
AGTCGGCTGCCCTGACCACCGGCCAGAAGCATTGCGATGCAGCGTTTTTTCTGGAAATACATAATGACAACTCCTTATGTGAAATTACATAAAAAAAGAATGCGTGAAGAATAGGGAGTACAGCGCATTTCAGAGCGCCTGCAAGTCCGTATTTCTCCACGCTTAACATACCATATTTTTGCTCATTTAGAAAGGGCAAATCTGTCTAAATTATCAAGGAAATTCCTGTCAATTTTCACAATAGCTTCCACACTTTGGGGCATATTCTGTGGATATTCGACAAATTGCAGGGTCTTTTCCAGCCAGGTAACCCCCAAAGCCTTCCCCATTTTGAAGCCCTGCCGGGGAAAATCCGCCCGGATCTCATAGCCCAATGCCCGGTGGAAAGCAAGAGAAGGGGCATTTTCCGAAGTCACCAGGGCATACAGGGTCAAATACCCCTGCTTTTTAAGGATGGCTTCCAGGGCGTTATACAGGGCGGCGCCGATACCCTTCCTGTGGGCATCTTCCCGCAAATATACGGAAGCTTCGGCCACCCAACTGTAGGCCATTCTTGTAAAGGGGGCGCAGGCATAGGCGTAGCCTAAAATTTCTCCTGCTTCTTCCCACACCAGCCAGGGAAACTGCCGGGTATATTTTTCAAAGCGGGCAGTGAATTCTTCCAAAGAGGGGCAGGCGTATTCAAAACTGACAGTGGTGTTTTCCACATAGGGGCGATAAATTTCCAGCATTTTGGAAACATCTTCGTTGGTTGCCAATCTTATGTGCATAGCAAATTACCTTTCAAACAGGGGGCGGGCGATTTTCTTATACAGAAGAACGGTCAGCAGGCTGACAAGCAGCCCCTTTATCAGATTTAAGGGCGCAACGGCGAAAAGCACGAAAGTGCCTACATTGGTAATGGAGGGGTTGATGGCAGTACCCATTCCCACAATCGCTTGCAGGGGCATTCCGTAAAGAGCGGCAAATTTGGGAAGCAGGTAGAAGGCATTAAACGCGCTACCTAAAACCGTAATGCAAAGACTTCCCAGCAGGCAGGAAAGAATTGCCCCTTTCCGGGTGTGCCAAAACCGGTAGCAAACCGCCGCCGGCAATACCAAACAGCAACCCACAGTAAAATTGGCAAACTCTCCTACGAAGGCGGTGGTAGTGCCGTCAAAGAGCAAATTCAGAAAGATTTTTACCCCTTCGCAGGCTACTGCCCCGGCAGGGCCTACAAAGAAGCCGCAAAGCAGCACCGGCAGTTCGGAAAAGTCCAGTTTATAAAAGCCGGGGGCCAGAAAAGGAAGGGGAATCTCCCAAAGCATCAGCACCGATGCCAGCGCGCCGCAAAGGGAAACGATAGTCAGCCGGCGGGTGGGGGAGAGGGTGCGCTTGGATGGGGTAAACCGCTCTAAAACCTTTGCCCCCAGGTAAAGGATAAGGGTAATGCCGAAACAGACCGCAACAAAGCCTGCGTTTTCCAAAAAAGCCTGCCAAAGTTCTGCCATATAGGTCCTCCAAATGTAAACTGCGCCCCGGGTATAGACCCAGGGCGCAGAAATAGCAAAATTGCACTTCTTCCATCCAGACTTTTGCGAAAAACCGCATTCACTGTCGGCACCGTAATTGCAACGGTTCAGTGGCTTGAAAAGAAAACCACTCGCGGGCTTTACCGCCGGTGGGGAATTGCACCCCGCCCTGAAGTACTTTTTTTATACCATCCCGGAAACGCCTTGTCAAGGGAAAAAGGGTATGTTACAATACTTACGAGGGCATTTTGAATGGGCGCACCTGCCCGCCGGGGCAGGTGTCGGTTACATCCCCGCCGATGACTTCATTTTTATATAGGAGCAAGGTGGCATAGACCGGGTCTGTAGATCCGGGGTAATTGTTGATTTTATACACATACCGCATAACGATTTTTCCGGCATACTGGCTTAAATCAAAGCCCTGGGACTTCTGCAAGGCGTTGTAGCGGTCGTACACGGCGGTGGACTTTTCCGGAATACGAACCTGCCCCGATTCCACCGGGGACTGGGAAACTTCCCATCCATAGTTTTTCAGAAACTGCACCCGGGCATCATTTCCCGATACTTCTGCCCCGGCGGTAGGAGCAGCATCGTTGCCCCCAAAGAGAAAAATTATTCCCACGATTAAGGCTGCGGCAGCAGCAAGTGCAAGCAGTGTTTTCTTTATGTCCACTTTTGCGGTCATAAACATCATAGATAATCCCTCCCGAAGATACTTGGCATTATAGTCTATTGCCCGCAGGGACAGGATAGAACGGAGAAAAAATGGAACGACTGGATAAATTCCTCTGCGATTGCGGCATCGGCACCCGAAGCCAGGTAAAAACCATTTTGAAAGCAGGCCGGGTCACCGTAGACGGCAAATGGGAAAAAGACGGCGCAAAAAAGATTGACCCTCAAACCCAGAAAATTTGTCTGGATGGGCAGGTGCTGTCTGTTTTGGGGCAGGTGGTGGTCATGCTCCATAAGCCTGCAGGCTATGTCACGGCTACGGAAGACGCAAAAGAAAGAACGGTTATGGAACTTCTGCCGGAAGAAATGAAATATTGGGACTTAAAGCCCATCGGAAGGCTGGATAAAGAAACGGAAGGACTGCTTCTTTTCACCAACGATGGGGCGTTGCTCCACCGGCTGATTACCCCTGCCAAAGGGGTGAAAAAGGTCTATATTGCCTGCCACGAGGGGCTGGCAACGGAGGAAGATGTGGCGGCATTCCGGGAGGGCATTATCTTAAAAGACGGCACACTCTGCCGCAGCGCCCTTTTGGAAATTTTAGAGCCGGGAAAATGCCGTGTCACAGTGGAAGAAGGCAAGTACCACCAGGTCCGCCGGATGTTAGCCAGCCGGGGCTTGCCGGTGACCTATCTGAAAAGAGTGGAAGAGGGCGGCCTTTCCCTGGGCGAACTGCCCATAGGAGCCGTTCGTGCATTGACACTTGAGGAGTTAACAATGATATCCGCGCCTTGCGATCGCGGATGATATACCTTGCGGTATGATATCTGCTCCGCAGATGATATACGCTGCGCGGATGATATACCTTGCGCGCATAAAGGAACGACTGAAAAGCCAGTGTTTGGGATTTTGCCCAAAATGAACACGCCTTTTTTCAACAAAATAACAAAAGCCACTTGCAAAATGCGCAAAAGGCCGCTATAATGATAGTGCTATTTTGTACATAACGCATTTACAAGAGATAAGAGGAGGGCTTTCAATGTCCAACAGTGTGTTTCAGAGTGTAATTCTGCAGTTGCGGGAAATTCCCGGCCGTGCCTTCGGCGTGATTGATACCGACGGCCATGTGGTCTCCTGCACCGATGTTTCCCTTTTGGGTGAGCATTGGGGCGATGCAGCCGTAAAGGTTGCCGCTTCCGGAGGAAATGTGGTTTCCTTTGGCCAAAAGACCTTCCGTGCCATTCTGAGCGCCACCGGCTATTTTGAGTATGCCGTATTCTGCACCGGTGACGATGAGCAGGCCAAGGCCTACTGCTCTATGGCGTACATCTGCTTAAACGATGCCAAGGTATTCTACGAAGAAAAGCACGATCGTGGCACCTTCGTCAAGAATATTATTATGGATAATATCCTTCCCGGTGACATTTACATCCGGGCAAAGGAACTGCATTTTGCCACCGATGCTTGCCGGGCGGTGTACTTAGTGCGGCAGGTAGGGGGCAGCGATGTAACCGCTGTGGATGTGCTGGGTAACCTGTTTGCAGATAAGCAGCAGGATTTTGTGCTGAGCATCAACGAAACGGATATTGCCATTGTGAAGCAACTGCCCGCCAATTATAAGCCCGGCGACCTGGAAAAGATTGCCGCCAAGGTGGAAAAGACCTTGAAAACCGAACTTTCCATTAAGTGTGTTATCGGTATCGGCACGGTTGCAGAGCACCTGCGGGAACTGGCAGATGCCTACAAGGAAGCCCAGACCGCCATTGATGTGGGCAAGGTTTTCGATACGGAAAGAAGCATTATTAACTATGAAAATCTGGGCATCGGCCGCCTCATTTATCAGCTTCCCACCACCCTTTGCGATATTTTCTTAACAGAAGTGTTCAAGAAGAGTTCCATTGATGCGCTGGACCAGGAAACCCTTTTCACCATCAATAAATTCTTTGAAAACAATCTGAACGTTTCCGAAACTTCCCGGAAACTCTTTGTGCACCGGAACACCCTGGTGTACCGTCTGGAAAAGATTAAAAAACTCACCGGTTTGGACCTGCGCCAGTTTGACCAT
>JAZNZO010000071.1:0-25092 GCA_045594945.1 Faecousia sp. | reverse complement strand
TGAAAACCGGGACGCATCTGCGTCCCGGTTTTGTTTTTGACTTGAAATGCCGGAGGAAATTTGATATAATAACCAAAATATGTCCTGGAGGTGGAGTATGGACAGCGAGAAACTGAAAAACCAGTTGGGCAGTAATATCGCCGCCCATCGTAAGCGCTTTGGTTTGACCCAGGCGGCATTGGCTGAAAAACTAAATTTTTCTGATAAGGCAGTCTCTAAATGGGAACGGGGAGAATCCATTCCGGACGTTCTAACCCTGGCCCGGCTGGCAGAACTGTTTGATGTGCCTATGGATGTGCTGGTGAGGGATAAAGATGAATTGCCTAAGGATATTGGCTCTGTGGAACGGGCAATGGAACGGGCAGTGGAAAAGACCCTGAAGCGGAAGGCGGATAAGAAGATTATTCAAAAACTCTCCTCTTTGCTCGTTTGGTTTGTGGCCCTTCTTGTTTTCGTGGTACTGACTACTTTAGATGTGCCAAATGCCTGGGTGGGTTTTTTATATGCCCTGCCTGTTAACTGCATCGTACTTATCAGTTTGCGCTCTGCCTGGCACGATTACAGGGCCAACATTTTGCTGATCAGCATTCTTACCTGGGGCTGCCTGCTTAGCATCCAGGGCTCTATATTGGTATTTGCCCATGTGAACGCCTGGATGATTTATCTCTTGGGCATTCCCGGCCAATTGGCGATTTTTCTTTGGAGCAGACTGTTCCGGGCACCGGGAGAGAAGAAAAATGGATAAGATTGCATTGCGAAAAGAAATCCGGGAGAAAAAACGTGGAATGACCCTGTCGCAAATTGAAAATGCAAGCCAGGACTTGGCCCGGCAATTTTTGGATACAAAATACTACCGGGAAGCGGAAACCATATATGGCTATTTGCCCTATAACCAGGAAGTTCGCACCGAGCCTATTTTGCTCCAGGCACTAAAAGACAGCAAAAAAGTGGCTGTTCCCAAAGTGTATGGACAGACCATGCGCTTTATTTACTTAAAGGATCTTTCCGGAATAGAAAAAGGGTATGCCGGCATTCCTGAGCCTGTTGCAGACGATCCTGTTGCCCAGGATGAAAAGGCTTTGGTGCTGATGCCCGGCCTGGCGTTTGATAAAGAGGGCCACCGAATTGGCTATGGCGGAGGATTTTACGATAGATTTTTATCTGACGAGCCCAACCATCCCACTGTTGCCCTGTGCTACGATTTCCAGATGCTCCCCAAATTGGAAACAGAAGAATTTGATGTGCCTGTGGACCTTGTTCTTTGGGCGCAGATATAAAGGATAAAAATTATGGAATTGATTGCAGTTGCAATAATTGCAGCCCTGGTGTTTGGAATTTGCTTTTTGGTGGACAAAGGGTTTACCCGCATTTTTAGAAACCAACAGCAACACCGTTCCGGAACGGCAGTACGTTTGCATAAGCGCTATGGCTCCATTGGCCTGATCGTGGCGGTTTTGGGCATAGCGTGCCTGTTTGCCGCTCCCAATCAGGGCGTGATTTTGTGGATTGCCGGCCCTGTTCTGATGTTGGGCGGTGCGGCACTTGTGGCGTGGTATTTAAGTTTTGGCGTTTTCTACGATGCAGAGGCGTTCCTTGTAACCAATCTTTTTAGAAAAGCCAGACGCTATACTTATGACCAAATTCAGGCCCAGCAACTCTATACTGCATCCGGAAATGTGATTATCGAGTTGCATCTTGCAGATGGCACCGGCGTGCAGTTGCAGAGCAATATGGATGGCACATACACGTTTATGGAATTCGCCTTCCACAGATGGCTGGAGGCTACAGGCCGGTTTAAGTCTGATTGCACCTTTTATGCACCGGACCAGTCCTGCTGGTTTCCGCCGGTGGAGGAATGACTATGCATATACCCTCTGTTACAACGGACAAAGTACAGCTTTTGTCTTTTCAGGCGGCTTTGACGGAAGCCAACAAAGAGCAAAAAGAATATGATGTAAATAAATGGCTGTATGTGCCCCCTTTTTACAGTGAGTACCGGTACATATTGGGGACCCGGGGCAAAAACCCACTGATTTGCATTGGCATTAACCCGTCCACAGCCAAGCCCGGCGACTTAGACAACACCCTCAAATCTGTGGAACGGATTGCCTTGGGAAACGGCTTTGACAGTTTTATTATGTTCAATGTCTACGCCCAGCGGGCGACAGACCCCGACCATATGGAGGAAAACTGCAACGCAGACCTGCACAGGCAGAATATGGAGGCCTTTCGGTATGTGCTTTCTATTTCTGAAAATCCTGGCATTTGGGCGGCGTGGGGCACTATTATTGAAAAGCGCCCCTACTTGCGGCAATGTCTTCTGGATATGCTGGAAATTGGCAATACTTATGGCGCAAAATGGTACTGTGCAGGCAAGGTGAGTAAAAAGGGTCATCCCCATCACCCTCTTTATCTGCGCAAAGACGAAAAAGTTCGTCCCTTTGATACGGAAAACTATCTGCGCCTTTTGTGAGGAGAGACTATGGACCAGTTGTGTGATACCTGTTGGTATTTTGATTATGATGAAGAGTTTGATGAATACTACTGTATGATGGACCTGGATGAAGACGAAGTTTACCGATATATTGCCAGCCGGCAAAGCCGCTGCCCCTATTACCGGCAGGGGGATGATTACACCCTTGCAAGAAAACAATAAATGCAAATTACCATTTTGTTTGCAATCGTATATAATAAATCAGTTAGAGAATGATTTTCGGAGGGAAACCGAATGGAAAATAGAAGTGAAGAACTGAAGCAGTACCTGCAGCCCGGAAAGCATATCCACTTGGTGGGCATTGGCGGTGTATCTATGCGCCCCCTTGGCCTTGTGCTTCAGGGAATGGGTATGGTGGTTACCGGCTCGGATATGAATGCCTCTGTATCTACCGATGAATTGATTGCCAAAGGCATCCAGGTAACCATTGGTCACAGGGAAGAGAATATCCGGGGGGCAGACTGCGTTATTCGGACTGCCGCCGCCCACAATGATAACCCGGAGGTAGCCGGGGCAAGAAGCCAGGGCATCCCTTTGTTTGAACGGGCCCAGGCCTGGGGCGTGATTATGCAGGCGTATAAGAATGCCGTCTGTATTTCCGGCACACATGGAAAAACAACTACCACCTCTATGCTGACCCACATTTTGATGGCTGCTCAAGCGGATCCTACAGTTATGATTGGCGGTTATTTGCCTCTTTTGCACGCAGGCCACCGGGTAGGCAAGGGAGACACGATTTTGCTGGAAAGTTGCGAATACTGTGACTCTTTTCTGAATTTCTTCCCCACGTTGGCGGTCATTCTTAATGTGGAAGCAGATCATTTAGATTATTTTAAGGATCTTGCAGATGTGCAAAAATCTTTCCGGGCCTTTGCAGAACTTTCTACCGGCGGTGTTTTAGCCAATGGCGATGATCCGCATACTTTGCAGGCCCTTCATGGCCTTGATTTTGTCAGTTTTGGCTTAGGGGAAGGCAACCGCGTTCGTGCAATCCATGTATCGGAAGAGTTCCAGCACTTTGATGTGTACTGCGATGAGAAACTATACTGCCACCTGGACTTGCAGGTAATTGGCAAACACAATTTACTCAATGCCTTAGGCGCTGCAGGTGCGGCTTGGATGCTGGGCATTGATGGCGCCCACGTTAGTTATGCTTTGGCCGGGTTTACCGGCGCAGATCGCCGTATGCAGAAAAAGGGCATATATAACGGTGCAACACTCTATGATGACTATGCCCACCACCCGGATGAATTGCGGGCTACCATTGATGCGGTGCGGAGTATGCATCCGCAGAGGCTGGTTGTGGCATTTCAGCCTCATACATATTCCCGGACCAGCGCCCTGTTTTCCGATTTTGTCCGGGAACTGAAAAAGGTGGATGTGGCTGTGGTGGCAGAAATCTATGCTGCCCGCGAAAGAAATACCATTGGCATTTCTTCCCGGGATCTTTGCGCAGAGGTTTCTGACAGCATTTATTGTGCTACTTTGCAGGATGTGACTGCTTGTCTGCGTGAAATCGCCCGCCCCGGTGATGTAATTCTTACCGTTGGCGCAGGTGATATTTACAAAGCAGGCGAAGCCCTTTTGAAGGGAGGCGAGTAAAATGGCTAAATGGAATGTTTGTATTCTTTTCGGCGGTATTAGTCCGGAGCATGAGGTGTCCCTGCGATCTGCCGAGTCGGTTCTAATGAATATTGATAAAGAAAAATATACCATTCTTCCTGTTGGCATTACTAAGGAAGGGGAGTGGATTTTGTTCGGCGGAGAAGACTATAGCCTTTTGCCCGATGGCAGTTGGGTCTCTCACCCGGAAAACTGCAAAGCCTTCCTTTCCCCGGTACGGGGGCAGGGCCTTGTGTGTCTGAAAGATGGCACCTATACTTGCCGCCCTGTAGATGTGGTGTTCCCGGTTCTTCACGGTGAAAACGGAGAAGACGGCGCTATGCAGGGCCTTCTGCAAATGGCTGGTATCCCCTTTGTGGGTCCTCATTTGGCAGAGTCTGCCGTTTCTATGGATAAGACACTGACAAAATTGGTGGCAGACAATGCGCAAATTCCCCAGGCCGCCTGGCAACTGGTAAATACCCGGGACCTGGAAAAGGGAATGGATGCCATCGTGCAGAAAATTGAAACCCGTTTTGCTTACCCCGTGTTTGTAAAACCTGCCGGTACAGGTTCCTCTGTGGGTGTATCCAAGGCAGCAAACCGGGAAAAATTGGTGGAAGCCTTGCATTTAGCAGGAAAGTACGACAGTAAAATTCTGGTGGAAGAGTTCATTCACGGCAGAGAAGTGGAAGTGGCTGTTTTGGGTAATGAAAATCCTGTGGCCTCCATTTGCGGTGAAATCGACTCCGGGGCAGAGTTTTATGATTATGATGCCAAATATGTAACCGATACCTCTGTTGCCTACATTCCTGCCAGAATTTCTGAAGATGTGGCAGAGCAGGTTCGGGATTTGGCGGTAAAACTCTATACCGCTATTGGCGCTAAGGGCTTGAGTCGGGTGGACTTCTTTGTAACCTACGAGGAAGAACGGATTGTCTTTAATGAAATTAACACGCTGCCCGGTTTTACTTCCATTTCTATGTATCCCAAGCTGTTCTGTGCCAGTGGCATCGAATACCCGGACCTGATTGACCAACTTCTTGGGCTGGCAATGGAGGCAGGCAAATGAAAATCCCTGTGATGCTATCTATCTGCGGCAGGCAGAATTACATTGACCAAGAACCGGAAGTGATCGAACTGGTAACGGAAGGCACCTTGGAAAACACAGGCGCCGGTTGGGAAATTCGCTATGAGGAGAGCGATCTGACCGGCTTGGCCGGAGCATCTACCAGCTTTTTGGTCGAACCGGAAAAAATCACTCTGACCCGTACCGGCAATTTGACTTCCCAAATGGTTTTCCGGGTTGGAGTTCCCCATGAAAGCCTTTATAATATGGGCTTTGGGGTACTGATGATTACGGTTAATGCCACTAAAATCCAGTATGACTTATCAGCAGACGGTGGCTGGGTGGACCTTTGCTATGGCATCGCCATCGAGCAGTCTGCCGCAGGCAATATTGATTATCGACTGGAAATTAAAACCAAATAGGGAAAAGCCGTCCTTGAGAAAGCATCAAGGGCGGTTTTTTTGAATGCTTTTTATTCTGCGGGCCATACTAAGAGCATCATCAAAAAAGGAGGAAAAGACGATGAACTGCCACGCAAATAAATCTATTGAATGTACTGTTCAGCAGTGTGCACACCACTGTGGTGATGCCAACTATTGCTCTTTGGAGCGCATCTTGGTTGGTACGCACGAGGAAAACCCCACTATGGACCAGTGTACTGACTGCAAATCCTTCCGTAAGAAATAAGTAGCAAAGAGCAGGAAACCGCCAACCGTCAATGCAGGACTTCTCTGACGGCTGGCGGTTTTTCAAACCTGCGAAAAAGTGCGAATTTCCGGTGTTGAATTCACAGAGAATATGGGATATAATGTCATAAAAGGGGAGAGTAACATGTATAAGATATTGATTTTAGATGAGTCGGAAGTGTTTTGCCGGTCACTGGCAGAACTGCTGCCGGAGGAATTTGAGCCTTATCTTTTCCAGGATGGAGAGAATTTTGCCGAATATCTGCAAACAATCCGGCCGGATTTCTTAGTGCTGGATCTGATGCTTTCCGGTACGGATGGTCTGTATGTTTTGGAAGCGGCCAATTTTGCCGGTATTTGCCCTTGCGTTTTAGCAGTAAGTGGCTTCAGCAGTCCCTACATAGAGCGACTACTTGAGCAAATGAAGGTGAGTTATTATTTGCGCAAGCCCTGCAATATGCAGCAGCTGGCCGCCCGGATTACGGATATGGCCTTGGATTGTGAACTACAGTTGATGCCGGAAAAACCGATCTCCAAAAAGGAAAAGGTGGAGAACTTCCTGCGCTATTTGGGATTTTATCCTCATCTGAATGGCTATAAGATGCTGGTTACCGGTATTTGCATTATGATGGATAACCCTCATGTTTCTTTAACAAAGGGTGTCTATGCAGAAACTGCCCGGATATGGGGAACAGAATGGAAGCAGGCAGAACACGCCATCCGCAACTGTATTGCCAACGCCTATAAACGCAGAAATGATTGGGTGTGGCGGATGTATTTTCCTTGCGATCCGGATAAAAAGGTGGGCCACCTGAAAAATTCTGTATTTTTGAGTTGCGCTGCAGCCTACCTACGGGAAACACCTCTGGATGTTGTTGCAAGTTTATAGGTCGAGTTTATACGTAAAGTGTCGGAGCATACGCTCCGGCACTTTTCTTTTATAGAATGATTTGTTTTATGTATGAAAATGCTTTTTGTGTCAGATAGTATACCTATCACCAATAAGGAGCGATAATATGATTAAAAGGGCAATTCTTTTCGCAATTATAGTTTTCTTGGTAATACCAACCGTTGCACCGGGCTTTTCGATGGAGAGTATCCTTGAGAAGGGGCAGGGAATGGCAGAGGATGCCTATGAGGCGTTTTTCAGGCAGGACCTGCAAAGCACCAATGTTTTATTGGCAGACAAGTCGGGCAGCGCCTTTATTGTATGCCTTATGGAAAACGGAAAAACAAATCTTATCAGTATTCTGCCTGCTGCAAAACCAAAAGGAGAAGCAAAGAAAACCTTTTTATCCATCTATCAGGAAGAAGGAATTGCGGGGCTGAAAGAGAAAGTTGCCAAGAGCCTTTCCAAAAATATTTCCGGTTATCTGGAAGTAGACCTTTTGCGCCTTGCTCCGGTGGTAGATGCCCTTGGAGGCGTTGAAATGGAGGGGAGAACTTTCTCCGGCGAAAGAATGGAGAATTACTTGAAAAGTCTACATGGAGATGCAGCCGATGCCAGGGCCCAGCAAGAGGCGGTCCTTGCAGTTGGCAGGCGTTTTTGCAGTGCAGGCTTTTGGAAAGGGCAAAACGCACTTCGGAAGCTTTTGAAGATTACAGATACGGACCTGTCTATAACGGCGCTTATGAAAATTGGTAAAAATCTGATCCCTGCGTTGGAAGGCAAGGGCTTGTTTCAGAGCTGCTTGCCGAACGCGAACGGATGGGAAATTCCACACAGTACAGGAGCAATGGTTGGCAGATCTGAGTTTGTATGAGAATAAAATTTAGAAGATAATATGGAAATTATGGAAATAATTTCCTATTCAAATCGTTCAAAAAGTATTAAATAATAGGAGATAGACGGGAAAAAGGCAAAAATAAGACAAAAAAAGTTGATTTGGGCATTGACAAAGAAAAAGGCTACTTGTATAATGAAACTACCAAATATTGGGAGGAAATACGCATGGTACTAACAAAAAGCGAATTGGAAATCATGGATGTTCTGTGGGATTCCCAAGCACCGCTTTCTCGTGGTGAACTGTTGGAGCAGTCCACAGACAAAAACTGGAAGGATAGTTCCGTGCATATTTTGCTCAATGGCCTGCTGCGCAAGGGGGCTATTCGGGAAGTAGGCTTTGTCAAGCGCAGTAAGACCTACGGCCGTACTTTTTCGCCTGCTCTGAGCAGAGAGGCTTATTTTGCTACTACTATCTTTTCCCATAAGAAAAAGCCTGATTTTGTGGGGCTGATTGCGGAACTTCTGAAACGCGAGGACCTTACAAAGGAGCAACTTTCCGAAGTTTTGGAACTTGCCCGGCAAGCACAGAAATGATAATAACCGGCTGGAAATTCCAGCCGGTTTTCTTTTATGCGTTTTTCGGTCTCTTTCTTGCCAGGTATTCGTCCAACTTTTCCTTCATATTATCGGGCATCTTCCGGGCCACAGGGCAATGCTTTGCCTGTGCCATCGCCTTGGCAAAGGTTGCGATAAAGGCACAGTCCTGTTCCATTTGAGCGGCACTCATAACAGCGGGGGTGTCGTAACTATTGTGGATGGTGGCAGTGTTGCCGGGAGCAATCCGGGCAAAACTGACGGCAGGAATACCTTTATCTGCAAAGGGGGTGGAGTCGCTGGAATATACATCCTGGTAGGGTTTACATCCAAAGCCTTCCTGACTTGCCAGGTATTCGATATAGTGAACCAGTTTTTCTTCGCTGGTACAACAGGCAATAAACTTGCCCATAATGCAGCCGATCATATCCAGGTTGATATTCAGCACAATGCTTTCCAGTTCTTCCTCATGGGCGGCACAGTAGGCTTTGGAGCCCAGCAAGCCCCGCTCCTCACTGCCGCACCAAATAAAGCGCAGTCCGTAGTTATGGGGGATTTTGGCGAAGGTTTCTGCCAAATAGAGAAGGCCGATGGAGCCGGACATATTGTCGTAACTGCCTTGGGAAAGGGAAGTGGAGTCATAGTGGGCGGTGAAGACGATGTACTTACCATTTTCACCGGGCATATCCAAAAGGATGTTGTGGGAGTCAGCAGAATAATGCTCCTGCTCCAAAACAATTTTGGCGGTTTTTGCGCCCTGTTTTACCAGTTTCACTGCATCCTTGGCGTTAATATTTACGCCGGGCAGGAGGTTGCCCTTGGAAACATAACTGCGAAGCTCTCTTTGGTCAATATCCCGGTCGACATAGTTTAAGTTGCCGTCATAACTGATAAAGCCTACAGCACCGTTTTCCAAAAGATCCTGATACCGCCAGTAACCCAGATAGCCATCAAACAACACAATTTTTCCTTTGCAGTTTGCTAAACTATGGGGGCAGTTATCTGTCAGGTAATACAGGGGGGCTTCCACCTGATGAGTGCCGGCATTCAAATAGCCTTTGCAGGGGATGGATTTTCCATCAATTTCCAGGGTAGCACGAGAAATGGCAGCCATATCTACGCTAAAGGGCTCTAAGGTGGCAGTGAGCCCCAGTTTTGCGCATTCATTTACCAAGTAGTCTGCTGCTTTCTTTTCTTCGGCAGAGCCGCCGGTACGAATGTAGGCAGTCTCCTTAATAATGCGGGAAATCGTTCTTTGATTCATAGTTTTTCCTTCCTTTGTTGAATTTTTTCTATTATATCATAGATTTTTTCAAAAGAACAGTGCCTTTTCGTATATTATTTAGGTTGCTTTTTTTGTAAATGAGTGCTATCCTAATATAGGAAGAGAGGTGCTTTTTATGCGTACATTTGGTAAAATCATGAAATTTTTGGGTAACTTTTTTGGCATTATCCTTTCGGTGGTGCTAAGCCTTGCACTGGTTGCAATGCTGATTGCAACGCCCATGCTGTCCGGCCTTTCCGCATTCACCCGGCCGGAGACTATCCGTCAGGTGGTTCAGCAAATCGACTTTGCGTCTGTTTTTATGGAGAATTTCCAAGGCGAGATGACCGAGGAACAAAAAAAGGAAATGGAGTTCTTCGTGGAATTGACGGAAACCCAGGCATTCAGCGCCCTGGTAGACCTCTATGCCACAGACCTGTCCAATGCCTTTGAGGAAGAAGAAAAACCCAGTGCGCTCACCAAAGAGGCGCTTGGCCGGATTGTAAACGAGAATATGGAAGAACTCATCCGGATTATCCGCAGAATTGGCGAAAAAGCCGGGGAGAATATGGATGCTGTTACAGATGCGGAGATCGAAACGAAAGTCCATGAGGCCTTTGAAGAGGTGGCGGACAAATTCTTACAGATGGCTCCCAGCGCCAGCAATTTGCGGAAGTTGTTAGGGGATATTTCCAAGGAATATACCGGTAAGGATTATATTGATGAAGATGTCATCAATGACGGTATGGACATTATAGACGATGGTACTGACGAAGAGATAACCACTGTGATTATCGGACCTGACGGCACCGTACAATCCGGTGATGGCACCATTACATACATCGTCGACCAGGAAACCGGTCATATCATTATTAATGGAGGCGAAGGAAACAGCGCAACGGTCATTGGCGGAAACATTACTTTTGGTAAGGCGGTTTCTATCCAAAACGGCACTATTCGCGTGCTGCTTACCAGTGTTTCGCCTTCTGAAGATGCGCAGCAGGAGGAAATCGCAGACATCGTTCTGAAACTTGCCAATATGGCAAAGAACGGCACATTGACTTTGCTGCTTGCTGGAACGATTATTATCCTTGTTTTGCTGATTTGCCTGCTTCGCTGGCCTCGCTTTAAGGGCCTTATGTGGGCAGCGGTCGCTTTGCTGGTTGGCGCGGTTCTTGTGGCGGTGGCAGGCGTTGCTGCTACAGTCCTGCCCGGTATATATGCAGACAGTTTAGGCGCACAGAAGGGCATCCTGACTGCCGTAGATCCGGTGATTAAAACTATTGTGAACAGCATGTATCTTGCGGCTGCAATTTATGTCGGTGTCGCAATTGTACTGATTGTTCTGTTTGTAGTTTTTCGGAAAACACTGCGGAAGCAAAAGACGGCCAAAGTGGCGGCGGATAACCGGGAAGAGGTTATTGAGCAGATTGCGGATGAAGCAGAAGCAATGGCTTTGGAAACCTCTCCGATTAGTCAGTTGCCCGCAGAGGAATTGCCAGATGAAACGCCCACAGAAGAAGAGACGTTGGCAGAAAATGCACAAGAGCCTGCTGAAGAGGAAATTCCTGCGGAATAAACATAAAAGGATATGCGGAGGCATTTGCCTCCGCATATTTTTATTGACAAATCTGTACAGAAGAGTATAATTGTATACAATAATCCAAAGGGGGAAAAGTTATGCTGGAAATCTCCAATAAAACCAATCTGCTGGAGCAGAAATCCTATAAATACTCCTTGCAGGATGTGGCAGAGCCCAACCTGATGCGGGATGTTTATGCCTATGGCACTGTGCCGAAGGTGGCGTTTAACCACCGCAGAGTGCCTATGAATATGCCGGAAGAAATTTGGATTACCGACACATCCTTACGGGACGGTCAACAGTCTGTTGAGCCCTATACGGTTGACCAAATTGTGAAGATCTATAAACTCCTTTCCAAATTGGGTGGCCCTTACGGCATCATTCGTCAAACGGAATTTTTTATTTACAGCCAAAAGGACCGGCAGGCTATCGAAAAATGTATGGAACTTGACCTGAAGTTCCCGGAGATTACCAGCTGGATTCGTGCAAACAAGGAAGACTTCCGCTTAGTGCGGGATTTGGGTATTAAAGAAACGGGTATTTTGGTCAGTTGCAGTGACTATCATATTTTCAAGAAAATGAAAATGACCCGTCAGCAGGTTCTTGACCATTATCTTGGCACTGTGAAGGATGCCTTTGATGCCGGTGTTATTCCCCGTTGCCACTTGGAAGATATTACAAGAGCAGACTTCTACGGCTTTGTGGTGCCTTTTGTCAATGAACTGCAAAATCTATCCAAAGAGGCGGGTATCCCTGTAAAAATCCGGGCCTGCGACACGATGGGTTATGGCGTACCCTACACAGAAGCGGCCATGCCCCGAAGCGTTGCCGGTATCATTTATGGCCTGCAGCACTATTCTGATGTGCCCAGCGAGTGTCTGGAGTGGCACGGACATAACGACTTCTATAAGGCCGTTGCGAATGCTTCTACCGCCTGGCTTTACGGTGCTTGTGCAGTCAACTGTTCCCTTTTGGGAATTGGCGAACGCACCGGCAATATTCCTTTGGAAGCGATGGTGTTTGAATACGCCTCTCTGCGTGGGTCTATGGATGGAATGGACCCCACAGTGATTACGGAAATCGGTGATTTCTTTACCAAAGAAGTGGGCTACAATATTCCGCCCATGACCCCCTTTGCCGGAAGAAGCTTTAATTCTACCCGTGCAGGCATCCACGCCGATGGCTTGATGAAAGATCCGGAGATTTATACCATTTTTGATACGGAAAAACTCTTAAACCGCCCCGCTACGGTGGAAGTGAGTAAAACCTCCGGTGCGGCAGGCATTGCTTTTTGGATCAATGCCACTTACCGCCTGCCGAAGGAAGAGCAGGTAGGGAAGACGGACAACTTGGTTATGGAATTGAAGGCCTGGGTGGATGAGCAGTACGAAACCGGGCGCCAAACTGTTATGTCTTATGGAGAAATGACCGAAAAAATCCAGGAACTTGCCCCCGGCAGATTCCAACTTTGAGGTGAATAGTATGGCAGAATTCAAAACAGTATCTCTGGCAGATCAGGTCTTTGAGAAACTGGAAGATGATATTATTACCGGTGTGTATGCCCGGGGTGAAGTGCTGACAGAACTGAAACTTGTGGAACAGTTGGGTGTAAGTCGGACACCTATTCGGGAGGCCCTGCGACGTTTGGAGCAGGAACGGCTGATTATGGACTCCGGCAAAGGCTCGGTGGTCTTGGGCATCACCCTGGATGACTTGATCGACATTATGAATATCCGCCTTCGTGTGGAAGGCCTGGCAGCATATTATGCCACCCAAAAGCTGACGGAAGAGGGCAAGAAAGAACTGACCCAAATCAATGAATTGCAGGAGTTTTATTTCCAAAAGAAGGATATTGAACACCTGCGTCAGATGGATGACCGGTTCCACGAATGTATTTACCGTCTTTCCGGCCGTACAGTCCTTACGGATACTTTAAGACCCCTCCATAAGAAGGTACAGCGTTTCCGTAAAATTTCCATCCAGGATAGTGCCCGTACAGAGGCATCTATTTTGGAACATAAGGCTATCTTTGATGCCATTATCAGCGGCGATGCAGAGCAGGCGGAAATTGAGACCTGTATCCACATCCATAACGCAAAGGAAAGTATGATTGCGAGGTTTCAACAAAATGGGTAAGACGATTGCACAAAAGATTATTGCATCCCACCTGATTTCCGGCACTATGGAACCGGGCAGTGAGATTGCACTGAAAATTGACCAGACTTTGACCCAGGATGCCACCGGCACGATGGCGTATCTGGAATTTGAAACAATGGGCATTCCCCAAGTGAAAACCGAGTTAAGTGTTGCTTATGTAGACCATAATACACTGCAGTGCGGTTTCGAAAATCCCGATGATCACCGGTATTTACAGACAGTTGCCGCCAAGCACGGCGTGTGGTTTTCCCGGCCCGGTAACGGTATTTGCCACCAGGTACATTTAGAGCGTTTCGGCAAGCCCGGAAAGACCCTTATTGGCTCGGATAGCCATACGCCTACCGGCGGCGGATTGGGTATGCTTGCCATTGGCGCAGGCGGTATGGATGTTGCTGTTGCTATGGGCGGCGGCGCTTACTATATCAATATGCCCAAGATGTTCCGCGTGGAGCTGACGGGGCAGTTGCAGCCCGGTGTAGGGGCCAAAGATGCAGCATTGGAAATTTTGCGTATTCTTTCGGTAAAGGGCGGCGTGGGCGCCATTATCGAGTGGAACGGTCCCGGCGTAAAGACCCTTTCCGTTCCCGAGCGGGCAACCATTACCAATATGGGTGCAGAACTGGGTGCTACCACATCTGTATTCCCCTCCGATGAGAACACCTTGGCATTCCTGACTGCCCAGGGCAGAGGGGAAGACTATCTGCCTTTGGATAGTGACCCGGATGCAGTTTATGATAAAGTCATTCCTATGAATCTGAGCGAACTCAAGCCGATGGTTGCTTGCCCCCATAGCCCGGATAATGTGGTTGCGGCAGATACTTTGAGCGCAGTAAAGGTGGACCAGGTTTGCATCGGTTCCTGCACCAATTCTTCTCTGCAGGATATGCTGAAGGTTGCCGCTATGCTGAAGGGCAAGACAGTTGCCCCCGGCGTAAGCCTTTCCATTTCTCCCGGCTCCCGCCAGGTGCTGACGATGCTGGCAAATTCCGGTGCTTTGGCAGATATCCTGGCAAGCGGCGCCCGGCTTTTGGAGTGCGCCTGCGGTCCTTGTATCGGTATGGGTTTTTCTCCCAATTCCGGTGGCGTAAGCCTGCGTACTTTCAACCGAAACTTTCTGGGACGTAGTGGCACAAAGGATGCTCAGGTTTACCTGGTATCTCCGGAAACGGCAGTGGCCTCTGCTTTAACGGGCTACATAACCGATCCCACTACTTTGGACAAGCTTCCTCAAATTCCCCAGCCGGACGCTTTTTGCATTGATGACTCTTCGGTGCTGGCTCCTCTGCCCGCCGGGGAAGCAGAAAATGCCCAGGTCCTGCGTGGACCTAACATTAAGGAATTCCCCAAGAGCAAGCCCTTTGCTAACGAACTGAAGGCCCAGCTGGTACTGAAGGTGGGGGATAACATTACCACCGACCATATTATGCCTGCAGGCGCAAAGATTTTGCCCTATCGGTCCAACATTCCTCATTTGAGCAAATTCTGCTTTGAGGTTTGTGACCCGGAATTCCCGGAGCGGGCAAAGAACGCAGGTGATGGTATTATTATTGGCGGCAGCAACTACGGCCAGGGTTCTTCCCGGGAGCACGCCGCTTTGGTGCCTATGTATTTGGGTATCCGTTGTGTGATTGCTAAGAGTTTTGCCCGTATTCATGCGGCAAACCTGATTAACGCAGGCATCCTGCCCCTGACCTTTGCTGACCCTGCCGACTATGACGCTTTGGAGCAGGGCGCAGTTTTGCAGCTGCAAAGCCTGAAGGCCGGTATGGAAAAGGGTTGTATCGAAATTCTCAATACTGCCACTGGAAAGACATTCAAGGCAGTCTGTGACCTGACAGAGCGCCAGCAGATGATCTTGCTGGCTGGTGGCTTGCTGAACTACACCAAGGAGGGTGGAAAATGAAAGAATTAGACCTGGCTTGTGAAAGCTTCCGCAAGCTTTTGGAAGAACAGCTTGCCCGCATCCAAAATATGGACAGCGAAAAGGTGGATTTTTCTCAAAAAGAAGTGATTACCATTGGCCTTGTGGATGGTGACGGCATCGGTCCCATTATTATGGCCCAGGCAGAAAAGGTTCTCCGCAAAATTCTTGCAGAGGAAATTGCTGCAGGGAAAATCGTCCTGAAGAAAATTGAGGGACTGACTATTGAAAACCGCCTTGCCTTAAATCAGCCCGTGCCTACAGATGTGTTGGCAGAAATCAAGACCTGCGATGTGCTTCTGAAAGGCCCTACAACCACCCCTATGGGCGGAAAAATGGAAAGTGCCAATGTAACCCTCCGCCGGGAACTGGACCTCTACGCCAATGTGCGCCCCGTGTGCATCCCGGAAGAGGGGATCGACTGGATCTTCTACCGGGAAAATACGGAAGGCGAGTATGTGCTGGGCAGCCGGGGCGTGGAACTTCCCGGAATGGCGGTGGACTTCAAAGTCACCACCGACCTTGGTACCCGCAGAATTGCAAGAGCCGCCTTTGAGTATGCCAAGAACAATGGCAAAACCCGCCTTTCCATTGTCACCAAGGCCAATATTATGAAAAAGACAGATGGCAAATTTACTGCCATCTGCCACGAGGTCGCCAAGGATTACCCCGGCATCGAAGTGGACGACTGGTATATTGACATTATGACTGCCAACCTTGTCAACCCCGCCATTCGGGGTCAATTCCAAGTGGTGTTGCTGCCCAATCTGTATGGTGACATCATCACCGATGAAGCTGCCCAGATCCAGGGCGGTGTGGGTACTGCCGGCAGTGCCAATATGGGCGATAAGTATGCTATGTTTGAGGCCATTCACGGCTCTGCGCCCCGGCTCATCGAACTGGGACTTGCAGACTATGCAAATCCCCAAAGTATCTTGAAGGCAGAAGCCATGCTTCTGCGCCATATCTGCAAGATACAGGCAGCAGAAAAACTGGAAAATGCCCTGCAAAACTGCACCTGCAAGATCACCGGCGATGCCGGCGGCGCAACTTGCCAGGCTTATACGGATGCCCTGATGGAACTAATCTAAATAAAAACTGTGCGTTGCAATTTGCAACGCACAGTTTGCTTATTTTAGAGAGTATTGATGGCATCTTGGATGCGGGCCTTGCTGCGCTCTGCGCCCAGGATCTGCATAACGGTGTATAGATCGGGGGCATTTTGCTTGCCGGTGATGGCAAGGCGCAGGAAGCCGGAAACATCGGCAACTGTACCGGGGAAGGCGGTGGGGTCAGCCTTGTAAGCCTTCATATCGGTGGTAAAGCCGATCTCTTCGGTGATTGCCTTGACCTTATTAAACCATTCGGAAGAGTCATCAGCCGGGTCATAGACGGTGAGGAACTTATTTAGCACAGTCTTAATGGTTTCGGCAGAGAACTTTTCGTCGAAAACAGGCTTTTCCAGGTACTCGTCATAGAAGAAGCCCATGTAAGGCTTTGCTTCTTTCCATGTAGCCAGGTCCTTGCGGGGCTTTTTGCCGCCTCTGCCGATTGCCAGAATAGCTGTGGCATAGGCAGGGTCGCTTTCCAGTTTTTCGCCAAAGTCCGGGTCAAATTCCTTTGCCCACTCGGTGAGCAGACGATAGACCTTTTGAGCATCCATCCGGGCAATCTCGTTCTTGCTCACGTCGGTCAGTTTGGCATAGTCAAACAGATTGCCGGCGGGGTTCAGTTTCTTGGGGCTGAACTTAAAGTCAGTGGCAGGAGCATCGGGATTGGCTCTGCGCCAGTCTTCGTAGTTGGAGTTCAGAAGGGTCATGATATACTCATAAACAGCTTCTACGGGGAAACCTTCTGCCTTGTAGAAGGTCAGGGCCAGTTCCGGGTCTTTCCGCTTGGAGAGTTTGCGTTTGGAAGTGCCGTCCATCTTCATCAGCGGTCCGATGTGGACATACTTGGGAAGTTTGAAGCCCAGGGCCTTAAACAGTTGAATGTGGAAGGGGAGAGTGGGCAGCCACTCGTCACCGCGAACCACGTGGGTAGTACGCATCAGATGATCGTCTACTGCGTGGGCAAAGTGATAGGTGGGAATGCCGTCAGACTTGAGAAGCACATGATCTACATCGTTTTCAGTGATGGTCAGATCGCCCTTTACCAGGTCGTTGAACTTAAACTGGTTGGCAATGTTGCCGGTGCTGCGGAAACGAAGTACCCAAGGATTGCCTGCATTCAACTGGGCCTGGATATCCTCCAGGGGACGGTCACGCCAAATAGCAAATTCACCATAGTAACCGGTGGTCTGCTTGGCGGTTTCCTGCTTTTCACGCATAGCGGAAAGTTCTTCTTCCGTGCAGAAACAGGGGTAGGCCATACCTTCTTCTACCAGTTTCTTGGCATACACGTGATAGATGGCGGCTCTTTGCCGCTGACGGTAAGGACCGTAGAGACCAAAATCCCCATCTTTGGTAGCGCCTTCGTCAAAGGCGATTCCGTAGTGCTTCAGCGTATCAATAAGCACTTCCACCGCACCGGGTACTTCCCGCTTGGCATCTGTGTCCTCGACGCGCAAAAACAGCACACCGCCACTCTGGTGGGCCATCCGCTCGGAGGTCAAGCCCTGCACCAGATTGCCCAGGTGGACAAAGCCGGTGGGAGAGGGTGCCATACGGGTAATGACTGCGCCTTCCGGAACTTCCCGGAAGGGGTATTTTTCTTCCAGGCTTTCCGGGGTGTCAGTAACCTGGGGGAACAGCAAATCAGCTAAAAACTTTGTATCCATTCTATTTACCTCATAAGTAAAAATTCTTTTGTTACTATAGCATATCTACCACTTAAAAGTCAATTTCTCGTTGCTTTTTTTCCTGCTTTATGATAACATACAGGATATATCAGCGAAAAGAAGGCGAATGAAATGGAACAAACGGAAAAGAAGAGAATGCTATCGGGCATCAAGCCCTCCGGTGATTTGACTTTGGGCTCCTATTTAGGTGCCATCAAGAACTGGGCAGAGCGCTCAGACAACTACGATTGTTTTTACTTTATGGCAGACCTGCACGCCATTACTGTCCGGCAAAATCCTGCAGATTTGCGCAGAAGAACCTTAGAGCAACTGGCCCAGTATATTGCTTGCGGCCTGGATCCTGAAAAGAACACCCTGTTTGTGCAAAGCCATGTCCACCAGCACGCGGAACTGGGCTGGGTTTTGCAGTGCTACTCTATGTTTGGCGAATTGTCCCGGATGACCCAGTTTAAGGACAAGTCCGCAAAAAACGAAGAAAATATCAACGGCGGCCTGTTTACTTATCCCAGCCTGATGGCGGCGGATATTTTGCTGTATCAGCCGGACCTGGTGCCTGTGGGCGAGGACCAAAAGCAGCATGTGGAACTGTGCCACACCATTGCCCGCCGTTTCAACGGTGTTTATGGAGATGTGTTCAAAATTCCCGAGCCTTTTGTTCCCAAGGTTGGCGCCCGGATTATGAGTCTGACCAATCCGACGGCCAAAATGTCCAAGTCTGAAAATGAGGATACAGGCCGGGTGCTGGTTATGGATACGCCCGAGACCATTATGCGCCAGTTCAAGCGGGCCATTACCGATTCCGACACAGAGAACTGTGTGCGTTACGATAAGGAAAACAAGCCCGGGGTTGCCAATTTGATGACCATCTATTCTGCCTGCACCGGCAAGACCTACGAGCAGATTGAAACAGAATTTGCAGGTTGCGGCTATGGCGCATTCAAGCCTAAGGTAGGCGAAGCGGTTGTGGAAATGCTCCGTCCCATCCGGGAAGAAGCAGAGCGGCTCATTAAGGATAAGGCTTATCTGGAAAGCGTTTACCGCGATGGTGCCCAAAAGGCTGCCTATGTCGCGGAAAAGACTCTGCGCAAAGTTTATAAGAAGGTTGGCTTCTTAGGTAAATAATGCAAAATCACCCTGCCTGCGTGGCGGGGTGATTTTTCATAGTATAAAATACAGAGCCATTGTCAGCAGCGCATTGTCACGGTTTTCCTTATTATCCCCAGCCATTAACAGCAGTAAAAACAAAATTGCCAAGTCTCCGAAGTCAAAGCCCTTTGGGAGGATCTGCTTCAGAAAGCCAAATGGCCCGCCGCTATCCTGCGGCGTAGATATGATTGGCGGTGGGGGTGGAGCAGATGACTGCTCTGACTGCACCGGTGGCGGTGGAGTCGGTTTGTCTGGCATTCTGTTTCTTTGAAAAGATCCGTCGGATTGGGGTACATAGCGGTTATACATCTTACCCCTCCTAAAAGGATTTTTGCATAAGGCCCGTTGCCAGCCCTGCCATTTTTGCTGCTTGCATTGCCCGCTCCAAGCGCTTTAGACGGTGAGAACCGATATAAGGCCGCAGAGCCGTAATCAAGGCCCGCTGATTTGAGTCAATGGAGCTTTGCCCTGCAAGGGCGGCCATTTTTTGGAGCATTTCCATATCCGGCAATTCAAATCCAGGCTCTTCCTGTGGCTGCGGCGGAGGCTGAGAGCCACCCAACGATTGGGCCATCGCCATAATTTTCTCCATAGCATCCGGATTTCCCAGCACGCTTTGGAGCATACTCTCCATATCCATACTCATTTTCCCATCTGCTCCATAATCTTTTTACCCTGGGGAGAAGAAAGGACTTCTTCTAAAATACGCTTGGCTTCCTGGGTGTTTCCGGCCTGATAACTTGCCATCGCTTTGCCTATTTTGTCTGATTGCCCCTGGTTCAGCATAGAAAGAAGTTGCTTTCCCTGGGGACTTGCGGCAATTCGCATGGCTTCCTGCATAAGGGCTTTTTGGCTTTTTTCGTCCATTTCGTTGCCTCCTGCATCAAAATATGCTATACTGCTCTACGGATACTATATGCAATACAGGGGGAGTATGTGCCTATGAAACTGCTGGTATTTTCCGATTCCCACAGCACCCACAGCCTTATGAAACGGTTTGTGGAAAAGGTAAAGCCGAATGCTATTGCCCATTTGGGGGATTATTATGATGATGGGCAAGTGCTGGAGCAGAGCTATTTTCATATTCCTCTATATCAGGTAGCAGGCAACTGCGATTACTATAGAGCGCCAATGAACGCAATGACAATGCTTCTTTTGCCCTTGGGCGGCGTAATGACGTTTATGGTACACGGGCATACCCATCATGTGAAAAGCGGCATAGGCAGACTAATTGCCGACGGACGGGAAAAGGGCGCAAAGCTCATTCTGTACGGTCATACCCATATTGCTTACTGCGATCAAGAGGAGGACGGCATTTGGGTGATGAATCCCGGCCCTGCGGGCTATGGGGGCAGTTGCGGCCTTGTGGAGATAGAAAACGGAGAAATTGTAAGCTGCCGGATTTTGACGGAATCGGACTTATAAAGAAAGTACCACAGAAAAGAGCATAATTGCCACAATTCCTGCACAAGATGCTATGATGAGAGCTGTGTCCAGAATTTTGTGGAAGACCTGCCGCCGTGTTGCGGCATTGGGGAGATCTACATAGGGCTCAGACCAAAAATTCGTTTTTTTAGCAGTAGTTATCAGCATAAGTGTTCCTCCTTGTTTTTTCTGGCCTTATCATACAGCATATAAGGTACAATAAAGCGGACTAAAACATCTATGCTTGCATAATTCGACATATTGTGCTATCATAATTTAAGAATTGTGCCCGGAGGTGGCTTTGGTGAAAAGAATACTGGACTTTTTTAGAAATATAGGCAAAAGAATAAAAGGGGCTTGGAACAACTCCGCCTCTACCCGGGGAAAGATTGTAGCCTTTTTCTCTGCCACAGGCAAGTGGACCTATAAACTCAGAGGTTTGGTGCTGGCAATTCCCATTGTTGTGATTTCTATTATCCTGGCGGTCAGTAATATGGCCACACTGCCTGCGGCAGTTGCCATTGGCCTTCCCAACATTGTAAATGGTATCCTGGTATTCCAGGAAGTAATGATCAGCAAAATCCTTGCAGTGTTTATTCCCCTTTTGGTTACTGCATTCTGCTTGCTGATGATGTTCCTTTCCAAGCGGATTTCTTTTCCCTTTTTGGTTAGCCTCTTTTCTTTGATTTTGCCCGTCTTTTTCAGTATTGCGGCAACTCTGCCCGGTTAATTTCTTGCAGGCAGCCTTTCCCGGCTGCCTTCAATCTGCATATTTAGGTGACTGCGAATGAATATACAGCATTTGAATACATTGCCCCAGGTGCTTCTACCCTGGTACGAAGCAAACCGGCGGGATTTGCCCTGGCGGCAGGATAAAAAACCTTACCATATTTGGGTGTCGGAGATTATGCTCCAGCAGACCCGTGTGGAGGCGGTAAAGGGTTACTATGCCCGTTTTCTGAGGGAACTGCCTACCATCAATGACCTTGCAAATGCCCCGGAGGATATGCTCCATAAGCTGTGGGAAGGGTTAGGCTATTATAGCCGGGTCAGAAACTTGAAAAAAGCGGCAGAAGTGATTGTAAATACTTACGGCGGCGAATTTCCAAAGACCTATGAGGAAGTCATTGCCCTACCGGGTATTGGCCCTTATACTGCCGGCGCAATCTGCTCCATCGCCTATGACGAGAAAACCCCGGCGGTGGACGGAAATGTGCTGCGGGTAATGTCCCGTATTCTTGCCGACCACACCCCGGTAAATGATCCTGCAGCCCGTAAGAAGGCAGAAACCATCTTAAAAGAGATCTATCCAGACCGAGCAGGGGACTTCACCCAGGCCCTTATGGAATTGGGTGCAACGGTTTGCGGCCCTAATCAAAAGCCGGATTGCCAAAGTTGCCCCTGTAAGGATCTCTGCCAGGGCAGGAAACTGGGAATTGCCCAGTCGCTGCCTGTAAGGGCTGAGAAAAAGCCTCGGAAGATTTTGCAGAAGACAGTCTTTCTCTTAGATTGCGAGGGGTATTTTGCCTTGCAAAAGCGGCCCGCGAAGGGACTCCTTGCCGGTCTTTGGCAATTTCCCAATACAGAAGGCACTTTGGAGCCGGAAGGGGCCATTGCTTACTTGGCTTCCCAGGGCCTTTCCGTAAAGGATATTCATAAATATGTAGAGCGCAGCCATATAT
The DNA here is from genome assembly GCA_045594945.1 of Faecousia sp. GTDB lineage: Bacteria > Bacillota > Clostridia > Oscillospirales > Oscillospiraceae > Faecousia. The sequence goes on along the minus strand of JAZNZO010000071.1, from coordinate 2,944 downwards.
TTACCCATATTCGGTGGGATATGCGGGCCTACTATATTTCCCTGAATGAAAGGACCGGCCCATTCACCTGGATGTCCCGCCAGCAGGTTGCGGAGGAAGCGGCCCTTCCTACTGCTTTTCGAATGTTTTGGGAGTAAAAAGGAACTATGAACGAAGAAAAAAGAAGACAATACCTCAACGGCTATATGGGAAAACCTGCCCATGTTACAGTGGATAGGCCCATAGGGCATGTCCATAAAGGTATTACTTATCCCATTAACTACGGATATATACCAGGGCTGATTGGCGGGGATGGGGAAGAGCAGGACGCGTATATCCTTGGTGTCTGCGAACCGCTCAAAGAATTTGAAGGCGTTGTGGTTGGCGCGGTGTTTAGAAAGAACGACTGCGAGGACAAATTCGTGGTTGCCCCTGTAGGTGCGGTTTATCATCAGGGTCAGATTGCAGAACAGGTACATTTCCAGGAGCAGTATTTTGATACACGTATTCTTTCCTGCTTTGAAAAGTCCTGTGGTGTACTGCCTTTCCGGGTAGAAAACGGGAAAAGGAAATTTCTGCTTGTTTATGAGACCTATTCCAAATGCTGGAGTTTGCCTAAAGGGCATATCGAGCCGGGAGAAACAGATGTGCAGACCGCCCTTCGTGAACTGATGGAAGAAACAGGATTGACTGCAAAACTGGATACAAGTAAGAAAGCGTCCATCGAATATCCAATTTCTTCCTTTGCGCGAAAAGAGGTGGCCTTCTACTTAGGGGAAGTTGCAGGCACTCCCAAAGTGCGTGAAGGAGAAATCGAAAAGTTCAAATGGGTAACCGAAGAGGATCTGCAAACCTACCTCTTCCCGGATACTTACCAAGCTTGTATGGAATTGCTGCGCTAAGCAGTATCCTTGACGCAATATAAGAAATATGATACAATCGCTATGTAAGAGATGTTTGCTTTAGCCGGTGTGCCAAAGCACAAAAGGGCGCATTCCGGATAGAAATGCGCCCTTTGGCCTTTTGAGGTGATATTATGTTGAAAAATCAAAAATATTTCTTCTGTTTGTTAAAGACGGTTGCTGTCGTCAGTTTTGTAAATTTGTTTGTTTTTCACTTGTATCCGGTATTTCTGCCCTTTAGTTCATTTTCTATTATTCGGAATTTGTTTGTTGGGTTTGTAACTGATAGCGATGCCCGGATGGTGATCAGTATGCTGCTGTGCGCATTGCTTTTCTGGACACCGGCAGCAATCAGCAAACAGAAGATCCTCTTACCGTTGCTGTCTTTCTTGTACCTTATATTTGACATTTTAATTCTGTTTATGGCCCTTGCCAACGGGAATAACGGTGGATATTGGATTTTGTATATCCTTGAAATGATGCTTTCCCTCGTTCTTCTTATACCCTTGGGAAAGTATTGTTGGAACCGCGTGGGGAATAAGCCGTGAAAGTTGCCGTACTATCTGATATACACTCTAACTATTATGCTTTTAGGGCTTGCTATGAAGACGCTGTTAAGTGTGGAGTGGACCGATTTATTTTCTTAGGGGACTATGTTTCCGATCTTTCTGAGCCCCGAAAGACGATGAACCTTTTATATGCTATTCAGAAAACCTATCCCACAGTCTGCCTGCGGGGCAATCGGGAAAGGTATATGCTGGAGTGCAAAAATGGCGAAAGTACATTCGCTGTAGGCTCTAAGACGGGCTCTCTTCTATACACTTATGAACAGTTGCGGGAACAGGATTTTGTTTTTTTGAGCGGCCTGAAAATTGCAGATACCGTTGAAATTGGCGGCATTCCCATAGAAATTGCCCATGCATCTATGGAAGATGACAGGTTTTATTTTGATAATAATGACAGCAAATTGGAAAATGTATTTGGCCAAATGAAGCACCGGTACCTGCTCACCGGTCACAGTCATAAGCAATATATAATAAGCAGTTCGGGTAAGACAATCATCAATCCTGGATCTGTGGGAATTCCCCAAAGCGGAGATCCCTATCCTCAATATGCAATCTTGGATATTGAAGGAGGGGCGCTTTCCTGTGACTTTCGGGTAGTTCCCTATGATATTGAAGAAGTGATACATGCCCAGTTTGCAAGCAGACTTATTAACTATGCAAAGTACTGGGCTATTGGCGTTCTATATGACCTGCTCACAGGCCGGGAGAACGTTTTGCACCTTTTGGAGGCCGTTCAAAAGGCAGGCGGAATTTATGATGAAGAAGTGTGGCGCGATGAGGCCATTAAAATGGGGATGAAACTTACAAAACAGGAAATCCTAACTTTCTGTCGGCAGAGAAGGCGTGATGCTTAAAACATCGCGCCTTCTTTTGTTTTACTATATATTGTGGTTATTATTGACTTTACTCCACAAAATGCGTATAATAAACTTGTTAAATTATGAAAATTGGCAGGTAGAAACTATGGCAGCAAAACGACAGGAACAATACGGCAACAGCAGTATTTCCATGCTGAAGGATGAGGAACGTGTCCGCAAACGCCCTGCGGTTATTTTCGGTTCCGATGACCTGGAAGGCTGTAAGCACGCAGTCTTTGAAATCCTTTCCAATGCCATTGATGAGGCACGGGAAGGTCACGGTGACACCATCATTGTGACCCGGTATGAAGACCTTAGTGTGGAAGTGGAAGACTTTGGACGCGGTTGCCCGGTGGACTATAACGAAAAGGAAAAACGTTATAACTGGGAACTGGTGTTCTGCGAAATGTATGCCGGCGGCAAGTATGGCGAAAACGGCGAAAACTATGAATATTCCCTGGGTCTCAACGGTCTGGGCTCTTGCGCTACCCAGTATGCTTCCGAATACTTTGATGCCACCATCCGCAGAGACGGTTTTCGGTACGATCTGCACTTTGAAAAGGGCAGAAACAAGGGCGGCCTTAAGAAAGAACCTACCGACCGGAAAAAGACAGGCTCTTTGTTCCGCTGGCGGCCTGAC